>CAMBPV010000166.1 GCA_945869695.1 Prosthecobacter debontii | reverse complement strand
AAGCAGGGGCGACTGAATCTGGTGATCCGAGGGTCCGTCGGGCAACCGCTCGAAGTGTCCTCGGGGGCGGTGAAGGTGACGTCATCCGTGCCGCTGCAACAGGCTCTGAAGCGCCCTTTGGATGAGGCGATTTTGCGGGAGCAATTTGGCAGATTGGGCGGGACCTCACTGGAATTGGGTCGCACGGATGTGGAGTTGGCGGGTGATGTGATTGTTCCTGTCAGTGAATTGAATCGGATGCGGCGGGCTCTCGTCGATGAACTGGAGAGAACTGCAGCCGCGGAGTCCGTGCGCGCGCAGCCTTCCACAGGCTCTGTCGCCGCGCTGATGCCGAAGCCAAGCCCCGCGCCGGAATCTGCGGAGTGCACGCTTCACGTCTTGTGCCGTAGCTTTGATCAGGTGGATGCTGCGCTCGAAGCCGGCGTGCAACACATTCACGCCGACTTTGAGGATATCCGGCTCTATGCGGATGTGGTAAAACGAGTGAAGGATCATGGGGGAGCTGAGATCTTCCTGGCCACGCCGCGCATTCAGAAATCAGGTGAGGCGGGTTTCTTCAAGCTCATCTCCCGTGCAGAGCCTGATGGAGTGCTGATTCGGAATCTGGGAGCCATCCAGTTTTTCCAAGATGAAGGGCTGAAGACGGTGGGAGATTTTTCGCTCAATGTGGCCAATCCCCTAACGGCTGAGATCCTCATGGATTCAGGGCTTCAGCGGCTCACGGTCTCTTATGATCTCAATCTGGAACAGGTCGTGGACTTGCTCCGCGGTGCTCCGCCTGAGTGGTTTGAGCTGACCCTGCATCAGCACATGCCGATGTTTCACATGGAGCACTGTGCTTTTGCCGCTTTCCTCTCGAATGGAACCAATGCCACCAACTGTGGTCGCCCCTGCGAGAAGCATCGGGTGCATCTACGGGATCGTGTGGGCATGGAGCATCCATTGAAAGCAGACGTCGGCTGCCGGAACACGCTTTTTAATGCGGTGCCGCAGACCGGGGCGCGTTTTTTTGAAACACTGCACGAAGCGGGGCTCCGACACTACCGGGTGGAGCTCCTCGAGGAATCTGCGGCAGACGCCGGGCGGACGATTCGACTTTATCAGGAACTCCTTGCGGCTCGTCGCGGAGGCGACGAAACTTGGCGAGATCTCAATGCGCAATCACAGCTCGGTGTGACGCGCGGAACTTGGGCGGAACTTGCCTGAGCCTCTCAGACCGACCCGAAGCAATCTCACCCCTCATGCGGCACGACGACGATCTCGATGACTTTAGCCACCTCCCCACGGTGGATGCTGAGCCGTCCTCTGCGGATGCCCATGATCTCTGGCAAAAACGCAGCCGCCCCACCCCCGAGCCTGAGCACAGTCATGAGGATGAAGTGCTCGAAGAACAGCTGCTTCAACACGAACTGCCAGAGGAGCCGGCGTTCATCGAGGAGCACCACACAAGCCATGCTCCCGAGTGGGCTGAGGAAACCTATGTCGAGGAGGAACCCGCTCCTGCGCCGCCTGACCCGGCTCATGCGCCCGACTGGATTCGGGAGGCGTTCGGCGGCGAGGTGCCAGCCACGGCTCCCGCGGCCCTGGCGGCGGGCATGCCTCTTTTGATCAAAGCCGAGCTACCGGAGGCTCCGCCGCCCGTTTTCACCAGTCCGGGTGGCCGGAAACGCAGGAACGAAGTCGAGACTCCAGAGCCGGAGCCGCAGATCAAAATCAAGATTCAGCCCTCGCTGAATCCTGTGCGGCCGCTCCCCATCGAGCCCCCGGAGTCTGAAACTGAAGAAGCACCGGAGTTTCATGAGGAACAGGAGCCCTCCCCTGAAACGGAGCCGGAAATGCACGAGCCGATTCTGCCTCCAGTGAGCGGGGAGACGGAGGCACCTCCGGCTGATAACACCTCCGACCTCGGATCTGCCCGGAAACGCGCCATCATTACCGCGGTGCTGGTGCATTTTGCTTTGCTGGTTCTGCTGGCCATCATTCAGACGGTTCCGCTGAACTTCGCGAGGCCTGAGATCGTCGCCGTCACCAATGTCGAGAACGTCGAGAACCCAGACTGGAAGAAGGTGACCTCGGCCATGCCACAGACGAGCTCGATGTCGTCGATCAGCCCCATCACTTCCACCGGCGTCAGCAATATTGCCATGCCATCGGTTGATTTCAGTGCCACCGCCAATGAGTTAAACATGGGCACCTCGTTCGGCAGTTTTGGTGCGGGTGCCGGGATGGGTGGACGCGTGAGCTTCCTGGGTAATACGGGTTCGGGTCGGCATATTTGTTTTGTCGTCGATGTCTCGGCCTCGATGTCCGCGCTCGGTGGATCGGGAAGTGGAAAGCGTATTTCCCGTTTTGAACTGCTCAAAAAAGAGCTCGTGAAGAGTCTGAGTAAAATGCCCACCGGCACCCAATACCAGATCATTTACTTTTCTGATTTCGCCTGGGCACACAATGAGGTGGACAGCAAAAAATCGAATGAATTTAACAAAGCGCGCTGGGTCATCACCCCTGGAGATACGAGTGTGTCCATCCCGCGCTTCCGTTATGTGAGCGCATCGATGGCAACCCTGCGAAAGAGCCGGGAGATCATTGAGGACTCCGATAATCCCGGCGGCACGAATTGGGGGAGTGGCCTGTTCATGGCCCTGGCGGCTTCGCCAAAACCTGACGTCATCTTTTTCATGACGGACGGAAATCGATCTGACGCCGAAGGCTGGATCGATGCGGTCTCGTCTTACAATGCCAGAGGCAAAAAGGCGGTCATTCACACGACGGCGATGATGGAGCCCGATGCAGCAGAGGAGCTGGATCAGCTGGCCAAGCGCAACGGCGGGAAATTCACCGTTGTGAAGTCAGATGGAACCATCGTGAAGGGCGAAGACTACTTCAAGCCTTAGTCCCGATCATTGATCGAGAGATTACTTCTTCGCCGCAGGCCCTTTGGGGGCAGTCTCTCCCTCCAGTTTGGGAGCGGGTGCTGGAGTGACTTTGCCTTCCGCCTCATCGAGCCGTTGTTTGATTCCCACATTGCTGGGATCCAACTCGTGAGCTTTCCGCAGGTGTTCGATGCCCTTGGTCTTGTCACCCAGCTTCAGGTAAGTCCGCCCGATGTGGTCGATGATCTCAGCATCTTCGGGTTTGAGTTCATCAATGAGTTCTCGCGCACGCAAGAGTTGGGTCAGCGCATCTTGGTATTCGCCTTTCTTGAAGTGGAGCCATCCCAGACTGTCAATGTAGGCACCGTTCCCGGGCTCGATCTCATTGGCTTTGCGGATGAGTTCTTCTGCTTTGTCGAGATTTTGATTCTGCTCCAGCCACATGTAACCCAGGTAATTCATCGTGTTCGCAGCTTCCTCCAAGCTGTCCTTGGGGGTGGTTTCGATGGATTTTTCAAATTGCTTGGCCGACTCCTCCAGCCGGCCTGCCCGCTCAAGGGTCACCCCGTATTGGAAGTAAAAACGGTAGTTGAGTTGGTCAGGCGCGGAAGCCTGGGCTTGTGCATCGGCTGCGGCGAAGCAGGAGATGGCCTTTTCCCACTGCTTCATCATGCGATGCGCGATGCCTGCAAAAACATGGAACATGAGCCGGTCGGGGAAAAGTTTGACCCCTCGCTGGCTGAGTTGAATCAGTTTTTCATACTGCTCACTGCGGAGCAAAAGCTGGGAAAGGGACTCATAGGCTGAAGAATCTCCGCCGTTGCTCTGAATGGCCGCCTCCAAGTGGAGAGCCGCTTCGGCGTACTCTTTCCGCTGTTCACAAAGCGCCGCCAGGAGCTTTCGTTGCTCGGGATCACTGGGGGCGTCTTTGACAATCGCTTTCAAGATCTCATAGGCCTGATCTTCCTCTCCCGCTGCTTCATGGAGTCTGTAGAGCATCTTCCGCGCCTGCGGATTACCCGGTTTGGCGGCGAGGGAGGCGCATATTTTTTTGGCGGCCGGGAGCTGATTGGTGAGAAGGTAAAACTGCGCAACTTGGAGATTGATGGCGTCGGAGCTGGCACCCGAACCGGCAGCCTGTTGAGCGCGCTCAAAATAGGGGTTCACTCGATCCCGATTCTCAATCTGGGACTCGGACTGTCCCAAGGGCCACACTTCTTGAGCCACGCGGCCGAGAGCCAACCAGAACTCTGGATCGGCGACACTTTGCGCCAGTGCTTTTTTCATGACTTCCACCGCCTTGTCGCGGGAGTTTCCAACCAGATTGAGCATGACGGTGGTCTGATAGACCTCGGCATCTTGGGGAAACTTTGTCAGAGCCTCGGCGACGACCTTGGCGGCCTCGGTCGTCTTTTGAGCGTCAACCTCAGCATAGGTGGTGAGGAAATTTGCCAGATTGAGGTAGGGCTTGGCAGAGTCTGGGTTTTTCTCCACGCCTTCCTTGAGGAGGGATAATGCCTCGTTTTCACTCCCATAGCTCATGGCCAGTTCGGCCGTGTGTGCCACGAGGTCGGCGTTGCGCGGGTCGGACTTGATGACCTCGCGGTAGTGCACCAGCGCTTCGCGGATCTTGCCAGCTGTTTCGAGCTGCAGGGCCATGGCGTAGTGAGCCATGGCTTTGGACCGTGATTCTCCTTCCTCGGAAAGGACGAGGTCAGGCACGGATCCCTGGGGTTTGCCGAGGGAAAGATCAGCATTCGGAGTGCCCTGACAGACGCTTCCAGCCAGACACAAAGCAACCGTGAGGGCACGCCCCCACGACCGCGACGCATTTTCCCAACATGTCTTCATTGAACGACTGTAAAACCCTCCGGCGACTCGAAAGATACGATTCGCGCTGCGGAGGCAGATCATTCAGCGAGACTAGGCGACTAGGCCTTGTAGCGCAAACGCTTCTTATGACGGTTGGCGCGCATGCGCTTCCGGCGTTTGTGCTTGTTGATCTTTGTTTTTCTCCGCTTCTTTAGCGATCCCATGGTTTTATCTTCTCCTGTTTCTAGCTTGTCTAAAGGACAACTTTGTTTAGAGGGTACTCCACGATACCCTCGGCACCGAAAGACTTCAGCTTTGGAATGATTTCCCGCACGACTGCCTCATCGATCACCGTCTCGACGGCCACCCATTCCTGATTAGCCAGGGACGAGACGGTCGGAGAGCGTTGCGAGGGTAGGCAGTCGATCACGCGTTGCAACTGTTTTTCCGGTACGTTCATTTTCAGCCCCACCTTGTGACGGGCTGCGAGTGCGGCCTTGAGGAGCAGCACTAAATTTTCCATTTTCTGGCGCTTCCAAGCATCGGCCGCAGCCGATTTGCTGGCTACAAACTGAGGGTAACTCTCCATGAGAGTGTCCACGATGCGCAGATTGTTCGCGCGGAGAGAGGAGCCCGTTTCCGTGATGTCCACGATGGCGTCCACGAGTTCAGGGACCTTCACTTCGGTAGCTCCCCAGCTGAACTCAACCTCAGCCTTCACCTTGTTTTTGGCCAGGTAGCGTGTCGTGAGCCCCACGGCTTCCGTCGCGATCCGCTTCCCTTGGAGGTCCTTGACGGTCTTAATTTTGGAGTTCTCTGGCACCACCAGCACCCAGCGGGTCGGTTTTGAGGTGGCCTTGCTGTAACGCAGGTCCGCCAGCACCTCGACGTCAGCCTCATTTTCGGCGATCCAGTCCTGGCCAGTGATGCCACAGTCGAGGAATCCATGATCGACATAGCGCCCGATCTCTTGAGCCCGCAGCACCCGGATCTCCAATTCATCATCATCCACGCTGGGGCGATAAGACCGGGAGGAGAGCACTACCGTGAAGCCAGCCCGCTTAAAAAGCTCCAGTGTCGGCTCCTGCAGACTGCCTTTGGGCAGACCCAGTCGGAGGACTTTTTTGGAGGTTGATTTCGGTTTTGGCATGGAAAAGGGGGCGGGAGTGTAGCGACTTTGCCCCACTTGGCCAGAAAAATTTGGATATTCAGGGACTTCCCGCAGTGCCTCATTGAAAAAGACACCCTCGTCTTGAGGCAAGCGTGAACGAAGGCTCTAGGGCAAGGAGACCGATTCCACTGGAGCGGCGGGACCTCCCGTGGCCGTGCGGGGGCGCAACGTCGCGTCCAAAGGTCTTTGCTACTTTTGCGCCGTTTTTTTACCGTCACCGGATCCATCATCCCGGAGGAAGGCGACGACGTCGGCAATCTCTTGGGGCGTCATGGCGAGTTGGGTAGCACCGAGCATGAGGGAGTGGGTGAGCTTACTCCGGCTCTTGATGCGGCTTTTGGGGATAAACTGGGTCTGGCCGCCCATGCAGCGGATGATGAGGATGTCCCCTTCACTGAGGATCATGCCATGAATGGTGATGCCGTCTCGGGTGATGATCTCCTGCCCTTCATAGCCGTGGGCGATGTCTTTGCTCGGATTGATGAGGGCCTCGGCGATGACCTCGCTGGGCTGACTGCGCCCCCATCCGGTGAGGGAGGGGCCAAACTCGACGCCCTGCCCGCTGATCTCGTGACACATGACACAACGGGTGGCGACGGAGGCTCCGTTTTTGGCATTGCCGGTGAGTTTGAGGATATCAGCCACTGCCGGCAACTTGTCGGCCGGTGGGGGTGGCGGGGTGACGATGGAGACGAGCTTGGCCTTGTCCGGATCAAACACGCCCTGCTTTTTCAGCTCTTCCGCGATGCCAAAGGTGGACCAATCATCGGTGCTGCGCTTGATCAGCCACAGGAGGGCATCAGCGGCAAGCGGTGAGGTTTTGTCTTTGGCGATGGCGAGCATGGCCTGGGCGGCGGAGGCATCAGGCGTGAAGGCGAGAGTGTCCATGGCGAGTTTCCGCTGGGCGGAGCTGAGCTTAGCGGAAAGGGCGCGCGCCTTGACGGGCTCGACCGCACCCTTCGGATGCAACCTCCAGGTGATGCGGGCAAAGGCGTCCGACCACTTCAAGGGATCACCCCCCGTTTTTTTGGATTCGATGGCGTTCAATGCCTGCCAGGCAGCGGCTTCTTTGCCTTTCGCACCGAGACCGAGGGCTTCCAAATAGGAACGGTCTTTTCCGTCAAACCGCTTGGCTAGCTCGGTCAGGATCGGCAATGCTTTTTCGGCCTCGGCATCCCGGAGGCTGACGGCAATCTCAGCGCGCACGGCGGCACTGTTCCCGACGGCGAGGGAGCTGAGCGGCATCTCGGTCACATCCATACCGGCAGCTCGGAGTGCGCGGAAGGCGACGAGGCGGCGGCTGCTATCCTTCACATCCAACCAAGGAAGCACCTTGCTGCGGCCCTCGGTGCCAAGCTGGGCGAGGAGCCAGACGGCACGCGCGGCGATGTAGGGGTCGGAGTCTGTGAGCAGTTTTGCCACGGGCCCGACGACTTCTTTTCCCTGTGCCTTCAGGCGGGTGAACCCCAGGTGCCGGGTGTTGATGGCGGGAGATTTCAACGCGGCGATCTGTCCTTCAAGGGTGTCGAGTTTCAGATCTGGAACCTGAGATTTGAAATTCTTCGGCGCGATGCGGTAGATGGCTCCGGAGCAGGTTTCATCGAGATCGCTGTGACCTCCGGTGCGGGGGTCAAACCAGTCACTGACATACACGGCACCGTCTGGACCGACGCAGACGTCGGAGGGCCGGAACAGGGTGTGGCGCTCGTTTGACACGTTTTTGGAACCGCCGACAAAATCCGAGCCTTTGAAGACTCCGGTTTTGTTGGTGGTGAGGAAATCAAATCGCTTCAGCTCAAAGCCGGCTCCCTCGGTTTTCGGGTGGTAACCGAGGAGGGTGTTCCGCCCGGTCTCGCAGCTGAGCAAGAGTCCGCGGTATCGATCGCCCAGCGCTCCGTTTTCATAAAAGGCCATGCCCGTGGGAGCACCGCCACCATAAACGTCGCCGGCGGGAAGGCTGCCGGGATCATCCTGCCTCCACTCGGCCACGGGGATGGTCTGACCGACGCGTTTGTCGGCGCGCCATTGGCGTTTTCCATCCAGCGAGAAGAAGCCAAAGCTGCCTCCTTCGATGATGTGACTGACGCGGCAGGCAGGTGGGTCATCGTTGTCGTTCTGGAACATGTCGCCGAAGGAACTGCGCACTTGCTCGAAGGAGTTGCGGTAGTTGTAGCCGAGGATCTTGGTGTTCTTTCCGTTGGGGTCGATGCTGGCTGAGAAACCACCGACGTAAACGTGCCCGTCATCACTGGCTTGACCGGTGTAGGGATTGTTCAAATAGGAGCTGCCGATGCGGAAGGTTTTTCCGCTGGCGTCGGTGAACTGCGCTCCGCAATTACCGTTGGAGAAATACCAGCGACCATCGGGACCTGCCGTGACGGAGTGGAGGCTGTGGTCATGCTGTTTCTGCTCGAAGCCCGTGAGCAGGACCTCGCGCTTGTCTGTGCCGGGATCAAAGACCTGGTTCCGATTGACGTCGGTGTAAACGATGAGGTCAGGCGTGTTGGAGACGACGATGACATTGTCAAAAACGGCGATACCGAGCGGGCAGGACAGCTCTTTTTCCTGCACGAAGACGTGACTCTTGTCTGCCTTGCCATCGCCATCCGAATCAGTGAGAACCATGATGCGATCCCCCTCAGGATTCCGGCCTGCGTGACGGCGGTAATTGATGCCTTCATTGATCCAAATGCGGCCCGTATGGTCGATGTCCATGTTGGCAGGATTGAAGAACATCGGAGAGGTGGCCCAAACGGTCACTTCGAGGTCTTCCGGCAGATGGAAAAAGGATGGATCGAGGAAGTCAGGTTTTGGGTTCTTAAAGTCAAAGGGCTGGGTGTCGGGTGAGGGCTCAAAAGCAGCCTTGCCGCCCTTGCCTTTCTCTTTCTTCGGCTCAGGGGCTGTGGGAGCGGCGGGAGCGGGAGTTTGCGCTTTCTTGTTCTTTTTGTCCGGCTTGCCAGCGTCCGCAGGCCATTTGTTTTGAGGCCAATGCTTCAGCACTTGCTTGCGAAGCTGCGCGACTTGTTTGGCATGAGCAGGATCGGCGACGAGGTTCTTGGACTCGCGCGGGTCCGCTTTCACATCGTAGAGTTGCTCGCCGTCTTTCCCGTAGTTCCAGGAGATGAAATGAAAGCGCTCATTGCGGATGGACATGCCGGGGATTCCGCCGCGCTGAACCTGACTGAAGGCTGCGTTTTTGATTTTGACCTTGGGGTTCTTCAACGCGGGCACGAGTGACTTCCCATCGAGGTATTGAGGTGCTTTGAATCCGGCGAGATCGGCGATGGTGGGATACACATCCAGGAGCTCCACGGGTGATTTTGCCACACCCCCTTTTGCGGTGACTCCGGGTCCCGCCATGAGCAGAGGCACGCGGATGCTTTCTTCGAAGAGGCTCTGCTTCTGCCACATGTTTCGCTCACCCATGTGGTAACCATGGTCACTGTGGAAAACGACAAGGGTTTTCTCCGTAAGCCCGAGGCGATCCAGTGCGTCCAACACCCGTCCCGCCTGAGCGTCCATGAAGGAGATCGAGGCGAGGTAAGCCTGAATGACCTCTCGCTTTTGCTGGTCGTTCATGGCGGCTTCTTCCTTTTTCGTCGTGATGGCCATGGCCGGAATGCCGTCCAGATCCTTCGGTTGTGCGGGCAGTGGGATGGTCTCGATCGGATACAGGTCAAAGTACTTTTTGGGAGCCACGAAAGGGGTGTGCGGACGGTAGAGGCCCAGGGCCAGGAAAAAGGGCTTTTCGCGCTTGGTCTCCAGGATCTTGATGGCTTCGGTCGCGCCGATCTCATCGGTCTGAGGCTGATCACTCTTGTCCGAATACCAACTGAGCGTCCCGCCAAACTGACCTGGCACGAGGGTGGTGATCTCATCCTCCACCTCCTTGTCATGTCCGATGGGGTTCACGACCTTTTGCCACGAGGCCTTGTCATCCAGTCCATCAGTGCCGATCTGAGTGGGCACTCCGTAGTGGTAGAGCTTTCCGATTCGGGTCACCTCATAACCTTGTTGCTGGAAAAGCTGCCCGAGAGTGACGGTGTCTGGGATGGCATCCCGGAAGACTTTTTGATTGTTCAAAACGGTGGTCACGTTTGGCTTCCGACCGGTCAAAAAGGAGGCGCGGCTCGGATTGCAAAGCGGGAACTGACAATACGCACGGTCAAAGCGGACGCCTCTCGCAGCCAACTTGTCCAAGTTAGGCGTCTTCACGTAGCCGTGTCCGTAAGCTCCGAGGCTGGTGTTGAGATCGTCAGAGACGATGTAAAGCACGTTCACCGGTCCCGGCTTTTGGGCTGCCTGAATGGATGTTTTTTCAGCGTGCACGCTCCCTAGGAGACCAAGGGTGAGGAGCGGGATGGAAAGAATGGGGCGAAACATGGGGCAGTGGAACGAGCAAGTGAGGGAGTTCTTGCGGTCGTTAAGGAAGTCAAAATTTACGATGCCGCGACAAAATACAAAATTGCTAACGTTGACATAAATTCAAGAAATCGAATTTTAGAATTGACCTTTGAAACAGATTCCTTAAACATTCTGCTCAAGCAAATAAACCAACCCGTTTAAAGCTCGGCGGCTCCTCCTGCGATGAAACTCTCCTCTACCCCATTCGGAATCCTCGGTCGAAACCTAGGGAAACGCTGATTTAATCGGCGCGACAATCAGGAGCAAAAAGAAGTTGCGCGGTGGGGTAAGTTCACAGGCATGGAACGACAACTGAGCTTTGCCCAACAGGAGTACGCGCGGAAGAAAAAGACCACGCGGCGCGACAAGTTTCT
>CAMBPV010000165.1 GCA_945869695.1 Prosthecobacter debontii | reverse complement strand
TGTCCAAAGGCCAACGATCAATCGGCCCAGAAGCAGCGTTTATCCGTTCACTTTTTGAGTGAGCTTCCAGAGAGATGATTTTGCGCACCATTCGCCCATTCTATGGGCATTCCCGGCACTTCGTCATCTTTTCCATTCACGCTTTTAGGATTACGCCTCGGTGCCATGGATAGAATAGCGTGGGTAGTCCAGAGATTGGAAGATGTGGTGGGCCAATTCAGTCTGGTTTTTTCTCAACGCTGTTAACGAACCTATCCAAAAAAACAAAACACCCCGGCAGCTTTCGCTGCCGGGGTGTGGGGGTTTTTGAAACTGCGGAGATGAATCCGCAGCGGAGGGATTACATCATGCCGCCGTGGTCGTGCTGGTGACCGGCGTCACTGGCTTCTTCCTTTGGCAGGTCGGCGATGAGGCACTCGGTGGTGAGCAGAAGTCCACTGATGGAAGCGGCGTTCTGAAGAGCACTGCGGGTCACCTTCGTAGGATCGACAACGCCAGCTTTGACGAGGTCTTCATACTTGGCGGTGGCCACGTTGTAACCGTGGTTGCCCTTGCCCTTCTTGACTTCGGCCACGACGAGTGCGCCTTCGATGCCTGCGTTTGCAGCAAGCTGACGGAGAGGAGCTTCAACTGCGCGAGCGACGATTTCAGCACCGGTCTTCTCGTCACCGACGAGCTTCAGATCTCCGATGGAGGCCTGAGCGCGGATGAGAGCGACACCGCCGCCAGGGACGATGCCTTCTTCCACTGCGGCGCGGGTGGCGTGCAGGGCGTCTTCGACGCGGGCTTTCTTTTCCTTCATCTCGGTTTCGGTAGCGGCACCGACGTTGATGACGGCCACACCGCCTGCGAGCTTGGCAAGACGCTCCTGGAGCTTCTCACGATCGTAGTCGGAAGTGGTTTCGTCGATCTGGCGCTTGAGCTGGCTCACGCGGCCCTGGATGGCGTCTGGGCCACCTTCACCTTCAACGATGATGGTGTTTTCCTTGCCGATGGTGATGCGCTTGGCCTTACCGAGGTCGGGGAGGTCAACGTTCTCAAGCTTGATGCCGAGGTCCTCGGTGATGCAGCGACCACCGGTAAGGATGGCGATGTCTTCGAGGATGGCCTTGCGGCGATCTCCAAAACCAGGTGCCTTAACCGCAACGATGTTGAGGGTGCCGCGGAGCTTATTCACCACGAGGGTGGCGAGGGCTTCACCTTCGACGTCTTCTGCGATGATGAGTAGAGGCTTGCCGGTGCGAGCCACTTTCTCGAGCAGAGGGAGCATGTCCTTGAGGTTGCTGATCTTCTTCTCATGAATGAGGATGAAGGCAGACTCCAGATTGGCTTCCATCGTCTCTGCATTGGTGACGAAGTAAGGGGAGAGGTAACCTTTGTCGAACTGCATGCCTTCGACGACTTCGAGAGTCGTTTCGATGCTCTTTGCTTCTTCGACGGTGATGGTGCCTTCCTTACCCACTTTGTCCATGGCTTCGGCGATGATGTTGCCGATGGACTCGTCCCAGTTGGCGGACACGGTTGCGACCTGAGCCACTTCCTTGCTGTCCTTCACGGGGGTGGAGATTTCCTTGAGCTTAGCCACGATGGCCTCAGTGGCCTTCATGATACCGCGCTGGAGGGAGGTCGGATTTGCACCGGCGGTGACGTTGCGAAGGCCTTCGCTGTAGATGGCCTCTGCAAGGACGGTTGCCGTGGTGGTTCCGTCACCCGCGACGTCGGAGGTCTTGCTGGAGACTTCCTTGATGAGTTGGGCGCCCATGTTTTCATACGGATCTGGAAGCTCGATCTCCTTGGCGACGGTGACGCCGTCCTTGGTGATGGTGGGGCTGCCGAATTTTTTCTCCAGGATCACATTGCGTCCGGATGGGCCGAGGGTGGCCTTGACTGCACGAGCCAGCTTGGTGACTCCGCGGAGGAGTGCCTGACGTGCGTGTTCATCGAAGTTGAGTTGTTTTGCCATAGTCTTGTTAAATCAAATGATTGGGTTGGAATGAGGCGGCTGGTTTTTTGCCACCCCATGGGGGTTATTTGACGATTCCGAGGATGTCGGTTTCGTTGATGATGAGGAGGTCATCACCGCCGACTTTGACTTCGGTGCCGCCGTATTTGGAGATGAGCACTTTGTCACCGGCCTTGACCGTGAAAAGGGTGGTCACGTCTTTGCCTTCGTCGTCTTTGCCGGTGCCCAGTGCGATGACTTCAGCTTCTTGGGGCTTTTCCTTCGCGGTGTCGGGGAGGAAGATGCCGCCAGCTGTTTTTTCTTCGCTGATGGAGCGCTTGACCAGCACGCGGCGGCCTAGGGGAGTAATCGAGGTTGCCATAGTGGTATGTTTCTTGCTTTCTTGGTTTTGGTTCGTTTGGGTTTGCTGTCTGCCCGGCTCGCTGCCACGCAACGTGCGTGCCGGCTAGCCGGGCGGAAATCTTTAGAGGGACGAGAAAAAGGGGGGCATGAGAAATGGGATTATTCAGGGAGGTCGGTCTTGGCGGGGGCGGCGGCTTTCTTTGGGTCCGGCACGATGGAAACTCCATTCGGCGCACGCTCAGCCCCTCCGTAGCTGAGGTCCGGGACGGCCTCGCCGATCTCACCTGTCAAAAAGGAGACGATCTGCTTCGGGTCTTCTGACATCACGGCCTGGAGCATCCGCGAGGTGCGAGGCTGGTCATACTTGGTGACATCGAGGTCTAATCTTGTGGCTCCTTCGAGGCCTTTGATTTCACCGGCAAGCTCCACGCTCGATTGGATTCGCGCTTGGAGCGCCTTGTCCTGACCGAGTTTTTGGAGCGCAATCCGAAGCTTCTCATTCACCTCGGGCACGTTAAGGAGTTCGGCAGCGTTTTTGCCGGGGTATTTCGATAGGATCGTCTCAGCCTGGTCTTTGAGGGCGGCGGCTGAGGTTGACTCGACGGATTGATCTGCCGCTGGCTTGAATGCATCCGCGATGGCGGCATCGAGTTTTGGCTCGGATGCGGGCTGAGACTTCGCTTTCGCGGCGGCTTCGGGTGCTTTGGACGTTTCTTCTTTCCCACAGGCGGCGAGCAGACAGCCGCAGATCAGAGTCGAAGCCTTCCCCGCCCAGACCAATCGGCGAGAACGGAGAGGTGTTCCGAAACGGAGTTGCGATTGCCTCACGGGCAACGTCTGGAGGTTGGCCGGCATCCGGATTATTGCTTGTCCTTGTCCACAACTTCGAAGTCGGCATCGACGACTTTGCCCTTGTCCTGGCTTTTGGTTTCCGAGGCGGCGACTTCTGGGTCACCACCGTCCATGTCAGGCATTCCTCCCGGAGCGCCAGCCGTGGCTCCCGCTGCGGCAGCGGCCTGGTAGGCGGCGGCGAACAGTTTTTCGAGCTCTTCGGTTTGGGACTTCATTTTGTCGCTATCGCCAGATTCGATGGCGGCCTTGAGGCTGGTGAGCTTGTCTTTGATCGGGGAGAGCTGTTCGGCCGGAACTTTTTCCTCCCACTCCTTGAGTTGCTTCTCGATCTCGAAGCTGAGGCCTTCCGCCTTGTTTTTCACTTCGACGGATTCCTTGCGCTTCAAGTCCTCGTCGGCATGCTCTTCGGCATCCCGCTTGGCTTTTTCGATCTCCTCTTGGCTGAGACCCGAGCTACCTTGAATGGAAATCTTTTGCTCCTTGCCGGACACCTTTTCCTTGGCGCTCACGTGAAGGATACCATTGGCGTCGATGTCAAAGGTGACTTCAACTTGCGGCACGCCACGGGGTGCAGGTGGGATTCCATCGAGTTTGAAGGTGCCAAGCGTCTTGTTGTCACGGGACATGGGGCGCTCTCCCTGAAGGACCACGATTTCGACGCCGGGCTGATTGTCACTATAGGTAGAGAAAATCTGGCTGTGCTTTTTCGGGATGGTCGTGTTACGCGGAATCATCGGCGTTGCGATGCCACCTGCGGTTTCGATGGAAAGCGTGAGCGGAGTCACATCGAGAAGAAGCACGTCCTTCACATCACCTTTCAAAACGCCGCCCTGGATGGCTGCGCCGATGGCGACGACTTCATCGGGGTTCACCCCTTGGTGAGGATCTTTACCGGCCAATTTTTTAGCGGTCTCCACGACCTTCGGCATACGTGTCATACCGCCGACGAGGACAAGCTCGTCGATCTTGCTGGCATCAAGTTTGGCAGCGCCGAGGCAGTCACGCACGGGCTTGATGGTGCGCTCAAAGAGGCTGTCGGTAAGCTGTTCCATTTTGGAGCGGCTCAGGGTCTTCATGATGTGCTTTGGCCCGGTGGCGTCAGCGGTGATGAAGGGCAAATTCAAATCGTAGCTCTGGCTGGAACTAAGAGCAATTTTGGCCTTTTCAGCTTCTTCTTTGATACGCTGAAGTGCATCAGGCTGACCACTGAGGTCGATGCCGCTGTCGCTCTTGAATTCATTGACGATCCAAGTGATGAGGGTGTTATCCCAGTCATCACCACCGAGATGGGTGTCTCCATCAGTCGCGAGCACCTCAAAGACGCCGTCACCGATTTCAAGAACACTGATGTCGAAAGTTCCACCTCCAAGGTCATACACGGCCACTTTTTCATCGGACTTGCTATCCAATCCATAAGCAAGTGCGGCAGCGGTCGGCTCATTGATGATGCGGCGGACATTCAAGCCAGCGATCTCACCAGCAGCCTTGGTAGCATTGCGCTGACTGTCGTTAAAATAAGCCGGAACCGTAATCACCGCTTCGGTGATGGTTTCTCCCAGCTTCGCTTCTGCGTCGGCTTTGAGTTTCGCGAGAATCATCGCGCTGACTTCCTGCGGACTGTAGGTCTTGGTTTCACCTCCAACCTCGACTTGAACGTGAGCATCGCCGTTGGCAGCCGCCACGATTTTGTAGGGCATGCGCTTGTCGGCATCCGTCAACTCAGTGAACTTACGCCCCATGAGGCGCTTGACCGAGAAAACGGTGTTGCGGGGGTTCGTGACAGCCTGACGCTTTGCTGCCTGACCGACGACTCGTTCACCGCTTTTGGTGAAGGCAACCACGGAAGGCGTTGTGCGTGCGCCTTCAGAATTTTCCAGCACGATGGACTTGCCGCCTTCGAGGACGGCCATGCAGGAGTTGGTGGTGCCGAGGTCAATGCCGAGGATTTTGCTCATAAGAAAGGTGGAGAGGGTATTTGCTGCGTGTCATCTCGGTGGGTCACTCTCACTCGGAGGACGAACTTCGATTCAACCCCTGCTTACTTGGCATGAGCCATGCCAACCCGGGATAATTTCACTTAAACACCTGACCTTGAGGCATTTGCAAATCGATGTATCTAGAGCATCTCAAAAAACCCCACCCAATCGCGTCATTTTGACGCAGTGAGTGCCGATTGTGGGTGTCACCTTGACTCTCAATCAAAGCATCGGACAATCCGGCGCCAAATGAAGGCACAGCCAAATGACTCACCCCAATTCACACCCGCCTCTTCCCAGAGATCCTACAACGAGAACGGGGGAGCACTTTCGTGCTCCCCCGCTCAAAGTTTATCAGTTTTAGACTGCGTTAGATCTTAGAAGGGGATCTTCACACCAAGACGAACAATGGTAAACTCCTCAGAATCTTCTGGGAAGTAGTATACGCCGTCAGCGAAGATGCCTTTGCAACCCATGGATGGGAGGCGGATGTCGATACCACCACCAACGTGGAAGTTACCTTCATTCACGGAGTTCACTCCGTAACCACCACCAACGAGAGCATAAGGAGCGATACAAGCGCTCTTGATTGGCACGCGAAGGACGAGGTTGGCGTCGAAAGCGTGGTGTTCGCTGTTGGTAGCAAACACGCCATAGCTTCCCTGAACACCAACGAATTCGGAGAAGAAGTATTCACCGAGGAGGCCACCACCGAGTGCAGCGTCACCGCTGTCTGGGATGAATGCACCACCGAAAACGCCAAGGGTGAATCCAGGAGCGAAGCACTCGCATCCAGTAGGAGCAGGTGGTGGCATCACAGGAGCCTTTGGGTTTTTGGGGGCGATAGGACCGGCGATGGCTGTGGAAGCCAAAACCGCTGTCATTAGTATGGATGTTAGTACTTTCATGGTCTTGATGAAGGCGTCCAGTTTAGCAGCACTTCAAAGCTCGGCAAGGCTAAAATGTTCGTTTTTGCAGTTTTTTCACCTTTGTTTCAGCTTTCCCTCGGAGAGGCAATCTTGAGGGTCGATCAATTATTCATTGAGAAGCACTCGGATGGTTCCTTCATGGATTTCAAATTCGCGGATTCCGGCCATGAATTGCTTCACCACGGGGTCAGCTTCCACATTCGAAGCCAAAAGATTGACTCCCTTCATATCGCCCAGCCACGCATTAGGCAACGGCACGCCTCCAACGCTCACATCAGTGACCTTAAACGCAGGTTTCTGATCAACACCCATGCTCCCGGAAAGACCGAGTTTCAGGCGCAGCGTCGTGCCACCAATGAACGGAACTTCAGGATCGACAGGAACAAGGGCCGTCGCGGCTAGGGCGCCATTCGACAGCTCTATTTTCACCTGTTCTCCGAGCCCCTGTTTCTCCAAGAACGCATTGATCTCTCAAGCGGTGATTTTGATCGTGCGTCTTTCCTCCGCCTCCTTTTTCGCAACGGCCTCTGGATCCAAAGGGGCTTCGGAACGGGCACCCGAGAGTGCCTGCACTTTTTGGTCAAATGCCGATTGCTCAGAGAGACTCAGGGTTACCGGCTGCAAAGGCGATGCATACACATTCCGCTTCACCCACCAGGCGGTGGCCGCAGCAGTGATCCCGCAGCAGGCGATGATGACCCCAAACACCACGAGGAGTTTCTTTCTCCAAGTGCTGCGGGATTGAAACGGAACTTGCGAGGCCGAAGATGATTGAGGGAGAGATTCTGGATTCATGGGATTGACGATGGATTGACCTTGTATCATCGCACTCTGACAACAAATGCAGTTACACGTTTGATCGATTTTTGTAACGAGTCCTCTACAACACCAGCGGCCCCAAAAGATGCATCTGCTTTGCATAGCCCCCATTGGCCCAGAGAAGCCAAAGCGTAAGTCCTCCGGTGGCCAGTGTGGTGACAACCACCCAGGGATTTTGCAGCAACTGCTCGGGCTCCAAACGAGCCGTCTCCTCCTTCATCGCATGTTGGAAATAGGCGACGACGGCGAGCACGATGAGCGGAAAGACAAAAACGAGATCATTCAGGCGTGGGTAAACGGCCATCGCCACACCGGTGCAAAAACAGAACAGATTCGCATAGGTGATCATGGCGAGAATCAGGGATTTCTCGGTGTAAACTTGAAACGAGCGCCGGTAGCGCCCGCTCAGTTCCGCATCGGCGATGAATCTGAACTCCGAATACCTTTTTCCTGTCATCAGAAGTGCCCCGAAAAACCACCAAGCTAGAACGATCGAAATCGGCGGAACATAATTGGGAGCTGCGAGCGCGTAGTATCCCAGCCAGAGGCGGATGGGATTGTTGAAGGACTCAGCGATCACATCCATGAAAGCGCGATCCTTCAAACGCAGTGGCTTCACATTGTAAACGATCCCGCTGATCAGTAACAGCGCCAAGGCAGCCTGGTAAGCCCAGTTAAAACCAAACAGCCAAGCCAGCAAAAATGCGCTGACAATTAGGCCGGCTTTGATCCACCAAAGGATCGACACCTTCACTTTGCCTGCCGGAATTCCCCGATGCTTTTTGGTGGGATGCATCGCGTCAAAGGGCGCATCCAGGATCTCATTGAGAATGTAATTGGCGGAGGCAATCAAGCATGCAGGAATCAGGGAAAGAATCGCCAGAGAAACGTGACGCCACTCGATCTGAAAATCCAAAACCAGCGTGATGGCTACGACATGCCCAAAAAGAATGAAGACGTTCTTTAGCCAATGGTCGGGACGACAGATTTTAATATACTCGATCACTGAGGCACTTAGCACTTCGATCGGATCGACTCAAGAGCCAACCCGAAACACCCCACTGATCCAGGACCCCTTTGTCCCTTCGAAGACTCACTTCTCGAGCTTGACATATGTAAGCATTCACTTACATCTCTCATTATGCCCCCTTCCCTGACTCGAATCCCCAGCGATGAACGTCGCGAACGCATCCTCGATGCGGCGTTGCGGGTTTTTGCTGAACGCGGGTTCCACGGAGCCACGACTCGTGAGTTGGCGAAGGCGGCCGGGGTATCAGAGGCTCTGATGTTTCGTCACTTCCCGACCAAAGAAGATCTTTACACCGCGCTCCAGTCGCATTGCTGTCAGGCGAAGTCGGGAGAAAAGGCCGAGATGCTCGGCTCCCTGGAGGACTCCACCGCATCTTTAGTCATGCTGGTTCACTACATGATGGCCAAGATGCTGCGTCCGCCCGACCGCGTGCCCGCCCCGGAGCAGGCCCTGCATCGACTTCTCGCGAATAGCTTCATCGAAGATGGAGCCTTCGCGCGAGGCTTCATGGAAAACGTGGGGCGCGAGTTCATTCAAAAAATCGAATCCTCACTCGCAGTCGCCATCGCCTCGGGAGATGGCATCGAATCCCCCGTGCAATCGAGAGCGGGTGCCTGGTTTGTTCAGCACTTTTCGGCCATGCTGATGCTGAATGAAATGCCGGGCCAGCCGGTCGTTCCTTTGGCCGTTGACCGCGCCGGACAAGTCGAGCAGGCCGTCTGGTTTGCGCTTCTTGGTCTCGGCATCAAGCCCGCCGCTATCCGTCGGCATTACCACCCCCAAGCCTTCGCACTCTTGATGAGCTAAATTTTTAAACCACTCTTGAAGTAAGCACTCACTCTTTCCTCAATCACCCCTCCCATCTGACATGAACACCCCCAAACGTTTCCCCCGTATTCCGCTCGTCATCATTCTCGTGACGATCGGCTCCATGGTCTTTGTGCGTTCTCTCCCCGAGTTTGAGCGCAATCTCAAAAGCTGGCTCATGGCAGGCATTCCCCTGCTCTCCTCACTCTTACTTTTTCTCTGGTTCCTCTTCACCAAACGATACACCGGTCGCACCCGACTTATCGGCTTGGCCATTCTGACCGTGCTGATCCTCGGCCTCAAATCTGCCGTGAGAGTCGATGGCACCATTGATGGAACCGGGGCACCCAATCTCGTCTGGAAATGGTCAGCACCGAACCAGCCGCAGGCACCCAAAATTGAATCCAGCGTGGCGGATGAATCGCTCGTTCCAGTCTTCGATCCACGCCTCGTGGATGCCGCAGATGTCCCGCAGTTTTTCGGTCCCACACGCGATGGAACCATGAAGGAAACAAAGCTGGCGCGCGAATGGAAAACCACACCGCCCAAAGAACTCTGGCGTCAGCCGATTGGTCAGGGTTGGTCAGCCTACTCGGTCGTGAAGGGTCTCGCTTACACTCAAGAGCAACGCGGTGAGGATGAATTGATCACCTGCTATGATCTCCTATCAGGGAAGTTGATCTGGGCCCATGCGGACAAAGCACACTTTTCGCAGTGGCAGGGCGGAGACGGCCCACGAGCCACGCCCACCATCGACCAAGGTAAACTTTACGCCTTCGGGGCCACCGGACTTTTGAACTGCCTTGATGCCGCCACCGGAAAACCCATCTGGCAGCGCTCCGTCCTCACCGAAAATAAACTGACCAACATCGAGTGGGGAGTCAGCGCCTCTCCCCTCGTATTCGAGGACAAAGTCATCATCACTGGAGGCAATCCGAAAGGCCCCGTTCTCTTTGCCTACCAGCGAGAGACCGGCGAGCCGCTCTGGAAAGCAGGTGATGATCAAGCCACTTACGCCTCCCCGATTTTGGCCACGATCGCGGGCAAACGAGTCATTCTCAGCAATGACGCCAAAGCCCTCAATGGCTACGACCCAACGACGGGAGCCGTCGTCCTCACCCATGTTTGGGGCGGCGATAAATGGCCCAAGGCCTCACAACCCGTTATCATCTCGCAGGATCAAATTTTCCTCTCCGCCGGCTACGGCATGGGCTGCCAACTCATCCGAATCAAAGCCGAAACGGACGGCAAGCTCAAGGCTGAAGAAGTCTGGAGCGGAATGAAAATGAAAACCCAATTCAACAGCCCGGCCCTTCTCGGAGGTCACCTCTACGGCCTCGATGACGGCAGGCTCGCCTGCATTGACATCGCCAGCGGAGACCGACTCTGGAAAGAGGGCCGGTTTGCTTCCGGACAGTCCCTGCTCGTTGGCGATCTCATCATCGTGCAAAACGAAAGCGGCTCCGTACACCTTTGCGCGGCGAAAACCCAAGGTTTCGAGGAGCTCGGAAAAATCGAAGCTCTCAGCAGCAAGACCTGGAATCACCCCGTCCTCGCGGGCCGATACCTGCTCGTGCGAAACGACCGCGAGGCCGTCTGCTACGAGTTACCCGTGAAATGAAAAAACCCAGGCGTGCTTCAGCGGCGGGATTCCGTCTGAGTGCGGCGCCACGAAGCCTCGGCCGCCTTCCATTCCACCAACTCCGGCGGCTCTGGTCTGACAGACCCGCTCTTGGACAGCTCTGCCCACACCCTCAGACCCTCCAGAGCAGCACGCCCCTTCAGCTCAGCATCCCCCTCGGCGGCAGACTCGGAGAGCAGTGCCGCCCATGCCTCTTTCACGACCTTCAGCGCCTCCTCGTGTCGGGCGAACTTCAGGCACAGATCGACCATTTCCTCACGCGTGATCAGTCTCACGCGGTAGTCTGGGCTTT
>CAMBPV010000164.1 GCA_945869695.1 Prosthecobacter debontii | reverse complement strand
GACTTCGGGCTTGCCAGATTTCAGATAGGTGATGGCCATGGGTTTAGAGGGGAGCGGTGGCTTCGTGGATTGTTGTTACGCTTGGTGGAATTTCATTCTGCCATTGCGTGTTGGAGATCGCTTGGATTCAAACGGCGGATTTGTGGACGAATGCGCCAAAAGATTGCCAACCGAATCAGGATGAAGCGTACTGGAAGGCGAATGCCCCAAACGCTGCCACCGCCTCTCGATTTCCTCGCCCAACTCGCGACCGGGTATGAACTGCGCCTGTTCGATGCGTATGCGGACACGCGTTTCTTCATCAAGGACGCGCAGGGCATTTACCGCTATGCCAGCCGCATCATGCATCTCGCGCACGGCTTCGCTGACCCGAAGGGTGTTCTCGGCCGCACCGATCATGATTTCATTCCGGCCTACCTGGCTGACCATTACACACGCGACGATCAAAGGGTGCTCGCCGGAGAGGAAATCTGGGGACGGGTGGAGATGGTGATGCGCCATCCTGCCAGTCCCGACTGGTATGTCACGTCGAAGATTCCGTTGCGCGGCAGGGATGGTCGCGTGGTCGGGCTTGCGGGTATCTCCCGGGATCTGCAAAAAGCCGCCAGCATCGCCTCGCCCTTTGTTCAATTCACCCCGGTGCTGGAGCACATCCGGGATCACTTCGCCTCGCCCGTGGCGGTGGAGGATCTCGCCCGCTTTGCGGGCATGTCCGTTCGGGGTTTTCAGAGGCACTTCAAGAAAGCCTTTCAGCTCACACCCTCTGCCTACCTCCGTCAGTTTCGCATCGGCAAAGTCTGCCAACTCCTGGTCGAGACGGACGAGACCATCACCACGATCGCCCTGGAGAGCGGATTCAGCGATCACAGCCACATGAGCCGAGAATTCACCCGCGCCATGAGCACCACGCCGGGGGCGTATCGGAAGCGATACAGCGCTGATTGATCCCTGGGTGGAGTATCGCATCAAGCTGGGCCGTGACTGATGGAATCGCAGAAGCAGATGAATATGATTTTGCCTCTCGTTAGCTCACACGAGCAAGGGAAGGCTTTGAATGAAGGATTGCAGAGAAAGGCGGCGGAAGATAAACTCAGGGCATGGATACGACGAAGATTGATCCGAAACTACTGAACAGTCCCCTGTTTCAGGAACTGATGGCTGAGGGGCTGGCCATGCAGGACCGCTTCGCTGCGGAGCCCGTTTATGCCAAGACAGGGAAAGGCTATTTGAAAAGCACGGGGGTGGAGGAACTGAAGAAGATCAAGGATTCCACCCACCAGAAAGCAAAGTGAATTATGACGGCGAAGCAAGCTTGGCTGGCTGACTACACCTGGGAGATGGTCACAGCTCAGAATGCCGTGCTTTGCGCGGCCAAGAATGCCATGCACAAGCCGACCTCCGATGGTCATGCGGAGACAAGAGAACTCTGGCTGCTTCAGCACACACAAAACATGCGTTTGGACGAGGCGGTGGACCTGTGCCGACGATGCCACCGCAAGGCACCGTTCTGCTTTTACAACGGCAATACCTTCGCCTCGATCATCGCTCTGGTGATCAAAAACCTCGCCCTGCCCGCCGAAGAGACCTACATCATCCGCAGTCTCGCTGGTCACATCGTGGCCGGGGTGGCGACGGATGAAGAGGTGCGGGCGTTTCGCGAGTTTTGTGACGGGATGGATCAATCGCAGACGGGATGACCGTCAGGGATTCTGCGAGTAGCTCTGCCATTGTGCTTCAATCCATTTCGCGTCCGGTTTGCCATCGAAAACGAGGAGGCGGTATTTGGACACATACGGCTTCCCGGGCTCGATGGACCAATCGCCATCCTGCGAAGGGGCCACGCAGAGCTGCGGGTTCTTGGGATTCAAACGCAGCGGCTGCGGGAAGCGGAAATTCGACGGATGAATCAGCACGGCGATGCCGGTGGGCATGCCATCGACTAAGCCGCCGAGGTGAACCCATTTGGCCTTGGTGTTGTCGCCCGCTTTGCGATCGTGGCCTTCGCTGGTTAGCATGGTCACAGCATCGACGGTGTTCCATTGCTCGCTGCCGCGCACGCCGAGACCACCGTAGTGGTATTTGGGTAGTTTGAGCGGCTTTTCGCCCGCGCAGGTCTGCGTGCTCGTGAGGTCGATGACGTTCGTGAGCGTGCCATCGAGCGGCTTTTGCGACACCGCGACCTCCCAGGTCTCATTCAGGACTTTTTCATCGGGTGTGTGGCTGTGATCGAGAAACACATGTCGGCTCACGAAACCGCCTGCGGGGCCGTTCCAGAGCTTCTCCAGCTTCTCGAAGCGCACTTCGGCGGCGATCTTGCCATCCTTGCCCATGTTCCAGAAATCGGGATGCGAATCGCCAAACTCCGTCTTCGTCCAGCCGATCCACACGCCTCGTTGCCACGGATGATCGGGCTGGTGATTGCCCGTGACCAGCTTGCCACTGGGCGAGTACAGCGGATGCAAATGCGCGCCGTGCTTGAATGCCTCACTCACGCCCTCCGGCAACTCGCCGGGCTGCATTTGGTAATCGCAGATGCTTTTCCCTTCGAGGGCGAAGTGGACGACGGTGCCAGTTTTCTCTGCGGTGATGTCAGCGGCGGAGAGCGGGCCTGCGGAGAACAAGATGAGAATCAGGAAATGCAGTTTCATGGTATTGCTTCGGCGGGATGGGCGAGGTCAATGCGCTCGCTGGTGGAGTCGATGAGAACGTCGAGGACAGTGAAGACCCACGGCTCACTGCCCCGCTTGTAGCCGTTGACCTCAATGCGACCGCTGCCTTTCGGTCCTTCGATGGGAATTTGCAATTCCGCCGAACTGCTGCCGTTGGCGGTTTCGAGATTGCCCGTGGTCAGCCAGCCTCTCTGCAATGGTGTGCCCAGCTGCTCCCGCACCACCTTGGATTCACCGGCGCGTTTCATCACCTCGGCCACGGCATCGCTTTTTCCGATAGCGGCAAAGACGCCGAAAAAGATGGCGGAAAAAACGCCAGCGATGCCGAGCAGCACGACGGCACAGCCGCCGCAGCCAATGAGCACACCCTTGCCAACCGCGGAGCGATTTTGCGTGGTGATGGCGGTGGGATCACCAAACGGCAGATCGGGCGGACTTGCGCTCATTGGCCGAGAGCCTTGAGGATTTCAGTCGCGACTTTCTCTGCGAGAAATTCGGAACCGGCTGTCTTGAAGTGCACGTCCTTCGGATTCTGCAGATCGGCGATGCGCGGGGTGATGTGCGCATTCAGATCGTTGATCATGACGCCGTTTTCCTGCATCACCTTGGCGGCGATTTCATTGTACTCAGGCACCTGACCAAACTTCCGCTGTGGGGTCAGGTCGCCATCCGGGATCGGCGTTGTGGTGGCCCAGATGACCTTGGCACCGGTGGCCTTCAGCTTCGCGGTGATCGCGCGCAGATTGGCTTCGTAGTCTGCGGGCTCCACCTGCCGTTTTCCGTCGGGCATGTATTTCAGGTCGTGGATGCCGTGGTTGAAATGGATCACCTCCCACTTGCCGGTGCCGAGCCATTTGTCGAGGTTGGCCACGCCGTTTTTGGTCGGGCCGCCGTTGGTGGGGATGCGGTGCACATTTGCTTTGCCCGCGAGTCGCTTGCGAACGGGCAGTGTGTAACCCATCGAGATCGAATCCCCGATGATCAGCACCCGGGGCAGGCCTGCGACATCTTGGATGGGTGCGGTGACCGGATTGGCCTTTTTCTCAGGCTTCTTCTCTTGGGAGTGCGCCGGAGCATGAATGAGCCATGCGGTGAGGAGAAGGGTGAATGTTTTCATGAGGTGACTAGACAGCGATGGATCTGAGTAGCTTTGCTGCGGAGGTGGTGGGGGTGAGATCTCGGTCGTTTGCGCTCGCGGGAAGAAGAAAAAAATCTCCGCGTTGAAACTGCCGGCCTCCACAGCGGACACTGCCCTCGATCACGGTGAAAACGGAGCCCGTGTTTCCATCATCGCGTCGGGTGCTCGTGAGCGTCCATTGATCGACGCGGAAGTAATCGCAAGAGACCAGGGTCTCGCCATGGGCTTGGTCGAGGGGCGGCTCATGGTCGTTGAAGTCGATGCTGGCGAGGGATTCCGCGATGTGAAGATCTCTGGGTTTTCCGGCCGCATCGACGCGGTTCCAATCAAAGACTCGGTAGGTCGTGTCGCTGTTTTGTTGGATTTCAATGATGAAACAACCTGCGCCAATCGCGTGGCAGCGGCCGCTGGGGATGAAGATGAAGTCGCCCGACTTCACCGGGATGCGGTGGAGAAGATCGGCGCAGGTTCCTGCTCTCAATGATAAATCGAATGACTCCCTGGTGACGCCATCACGGAAACCGACAAAGAGGTCAGCCTCGGGGTCGGCGTCGAGAAGGTACCACATCTCGGTTTTGGGCTCGCCTTTCAGCTCGGTGGCCAGGTGAGCAGGCGGGTGAACCTGGACGGATAGTTTTTCTCGCGCGTCGAGAATTTTCGCCAGCAGAGGAAAGCGGGGAAGGTCAGGTGCTGAGGGGCCAAAGACGGCCTCCCGGTGTTGGGTCCAAAGGTCGTGGAGTGAGAGGCCGGTGTGAGGACCGTAATTGATGATGCTTTGGTCGTCTTCTCGATCCACGAGCTCCCAGGATTCACCGATGGGTGAGTCGGGGGGCAGGGTGCGGGCGAAGCGCTCAGTGAGCAGGCGCCCTCCCCAAATGCGTTCTTTGTAGAGTGGGGTGAAGGTGAGTGGATGGTCGAAGATCATGAGAGGAAACAGGAGAACGAGTTAGACTCGGGAAAACAAACAGATTTCACGACGGTTTGCGGCGAGTTGGGTGGCGCTGATCGGGCCAGGGGCGAACTGAGCGAAGTGTTTGAGGTAGAGTGGTATTTTTTCTTCGAGACTCCGGTCGTTTAACTTCAAAGTGACAATGAGAATCTTGGCTCGGATGCGTCGCTGGAGGGCTTCGACGTATTTCAGGACGATCGGCGGTGCAAGGTTCATGTCGGAAACGAGCAGGTCGATTTTTGGCGGCAAGGAGTGGCTGCTGACGGCACCCGCCGTTGTGCGAAGGTGAGTGAAGGCAGGGCCTTCGTTTTCCTGGAAATTGAGGACCCGATCATCCATGGTTCCGGTATCGACTCCGAAAACTCGGATGCCCCGTTTGAGCAGTGAGTAACTGGCTCCGCCGGGTGCGCAACCGAGCTCGAGAGCCGTCAGGCCGGAGAGTGTTTTCTCCCGGCTCAGGCCCTGCCAAGCGAGAGCCTGCTCCATCTTTAGGTAGGCTCGCGATGGTGCCTCGGGCGGCTGGTCGATGCGCGGCAGGCCCCCGGGAGATGGATGTTTATCATGGTCGTGTTGATGAAGGCCGACAAGGCTCTGCTCGGAATCGGGCTCAACGATTAGGTCCAAGATCCAATCGCCGAGTGCGGGGTTCATGGGCGCCTGGATGGAAACGTTTTTTTCTGCGAGTGCCGCGGAGAGGGAGGCTCGCAGGGTATCAATGCGCGCCCTATCCTGTTCCACCCATTCGTCTTCGGGCGGAATCCTCGGAAAAAGGTGAAGGTGCAACGGGGAAGTGCCCATTTTTTGCACGAGGCTGGCGATGTCACCGATGGTTTTTCCGAGACCGTGGGAGAACCCCGAAGTGCGTGCAAATACGCTCTGCATATCGAAGTCGGAAGGGAGTTCTATTTTGCTCTTCCAGGTGATGAGGCCCGGGCGCATAAAGGCAGGGGTGAGGACTTTTCCGTGGCTTCGAAAGACCTCGGCTTTTAATGAGGCCTCAGAGCCGACGTTGCAGGTGGCGAAAACAAAGGGGGAAATGGGCGGCATGAATGTGGTGGTGACTATGCATCAGATGCAGGAATCCGCTGGGGGATTTCGTTTATCGGGATGGAGTTCAGGAATAGGGGGTGGGAAACGAATCGCGATGGTTTTCAAGATTAAACGATTGACTGCGTGTCGAATCGGCGACGGGTGCAAGGCGTGGGTGATGCTGACGGCTTTTCTGTGGCTTGCTGGATGGGTCTCGGCGGACATGGTGAGGTTTATCCCCGATGCGGGTGATTCTTGGAATCAGCGCGTGAGGCTGATGAAGGAGGCCAAAAGCACCATCGATGTGGCCATGTTCATCTGGAAGGATGACCAGGTGGGTCGTGAGATGGCGGGCCTGTTGAAAGAGGCTGCTGAGCGCGGTGTGAAGGTGAGGGTCTTATGCGATGCGCTGGCGAGATCTGTGCCGCGTCAAATCATGCGAGTGCTGGAGCGGCACCCAAACCTGCACCTGCACCAATACCACCCGGTGCAGATCAATCGGCCCTTTTGGCTGAATCGCAGGCTGCATGATAAGATGATGATCGTGGATCAGACGCACTTGATCCTCGGAGGCCGGAATTTTGCAGATCGATATTTCGATTTGGGAGAGGACTGGAACTACATTGATCTGGATGTGGCTGTTAGGGGCGGTGTGACGGAGAGTGCGGTTGCCTATTTTGACCTTCTTTGGAACAGCACTCACGTGAAGGATCTGATTTCACCCCCTTTGATCGGCGCTCTTTCAAATGGCCAAAGGGCTGACACGACAGCTGATACCTTTCCAGCATTAGGGGCGAAGGCGGAGCGCAGGGTAGGTTCAGAGCCCCGGTGCTTGATCGAGGTGCGGAGCGGTGACATCGAGTTTGTCCATGAAAGGGTGCCGCGGAAAATCGATGGGGCTGTGTGTCTCCGGCGTCTCCGTGAGTTGATCGCTGAAGCCAAAAGCGAGGTGTGGATCACGACGCCCTGGCTCGTGATGACTCGTGGGAGTCGCGAGCTTTTCCGAGATTGTCTGGCGAGGGGTGTGAAGATTCATATCCTCACAAATAGTCTTCACGCCAACAAAGACTTTCTGGTCTTTGCTGCGCACCTTAAATCCTGCGAAGACTTGGCATTTCGAGGAGCGTCGATTCATTGTTTGCCGGGCCCCGACAGCATTCACTCAAAGGGGATTGTGATCGACCAGAGGGTAGCAATGGTGGGCACTCAAAACCTGGATCCTCGCTCTGAGTTTTGGAATACTGAAAGTCTGGTGGTGGTGAAGAGTGAAAAGGCTGCGGGAGATCTGCGCAGTGCGATTCTCGGGCAGGCAGAGGGATCTGAAGTTCTTTCCGCCGGGCATGCAGCCCTGAGTGGACGTGGCAGGACCGGCTTTTCGACACGAATGAAGCAAGCGCTGCTCCCAGTCCTAAAGTTGGTATCTCCTTTCGTGCGCTCATGTCTCTGATCTGAGTGCCTGAACAAGCACGATGGAACCTTGCAGGCTGTCGGCGGTCCGATAAGATGTTGATCGAACGCGGCGTCCGTGGACGGCGTAAAATTGATGATTCCAAATGAAAGTACGTAAAGCAGTGATCCCAGCAGCAGGTTATGGCACGCGGTTTCTCCCGATCGCGAAGGCAGTGCCGAAGGAGATGCTTCCCCTCGTGGATAAGCCGGTGATCCAGCATGTGGTGGAGGAAGCGGTGGCGAGCGGCATCACGGATATTCTCATCGTGATTAGTCGATCCAAGCGGGCGATCGAGGAGCATTTTCATCCGGCATTTGAGCTGGAAAGCGAACTGCTGGGGAAGGGGCGCATGGGTGATCTGGAAGCGTTGAAGGAAATTCAAAACATGGCGAGGATTCATTTTGTCTGGCAGGCGAGGATGGGTGGACTGGGGGATGCGGTGATGCATGCGCGTGAGCACGTCGGGGACGAGCCCTTCGCTGTCCTCCTCGGTGATACGGTGGTGACGACGAAAGATGCCTCGCGCACCGTCACCAGGCAGTTAGCAGATATCGTGGAGGCGCGCGGTGGCTCCGCGGTGGCTCTGCAAGAGGTGGCCGCAGAAAAGGTGGGGCGCTATGGCATCCTCGGCGGAGAAGAGTTGAGTCCGGGTTTGATCCGTGCGACCCAGTTTGTGGAGAAGCCAAAAGTGGAGGACGCTCCGAGTCGGCTGGCGGTGAGCGCGCGTTATGTGCTTTCTCCTGCGATTTTTGAATGCCTGGAAAGAACGCCGCCTGGAAAGGGTGGCGAACTGCAACTGACGGATGCGATGGCTATGCTGATGAAAAGCGAGCCTCTCTTCGGACTGCGGTACGATGGGAAGCGTCATGACATCGGAAACAAGCTGGATTTCATCAAGGCGAATGTGGAGTTCGGCCTAGAGCGCGAAGACATCGGCTCGGATCTGAGAGAATGGCTTGTCGGAGTGATTGGGAAATGAATTGCCTCTTGGAGATTTTTTTCGTTTGGCGAAAATGGAGGATAGCTTCCTCAGCCTGCGTGATCCTCAGCGCTTGCGCTCTTTCCTCGTGCGGTGATGCCCAGTCTCGTGCTCTTCTTGAACTGAAGGATCTGGGTTATGCTCTGGATGTCGGGGATTACTTCCGAGCTGCGGGGAAGGGTGACTTATCTGCTTTGAGTCTGTTTGAGAAAGCCGGCATGGTGCTGGATGTGCGAGACGACAAAGGGGGGAGCGCGCTCATGGAGGCCATCAAGGGGGGGCAGGATAAAGCGGTGGCGCACCTTTTGAATCATGGGGTGAAGGTGGACGGTCAGGCAGTCAGCCCGGGGGAGCTTCTCAAGGTGGCAGTTCAATCACGAAGCGAGGCGACCGTGGGGCTTCTCTTGTCCAAAGGTGAGGATTCGGATGGTTCGACCCCGGGTGAGCAGGGATGCTTGCAACTCGCAGCAAGTCTGGGCGCTCAGGCGATTGTTTCATTGCTCATTCCGCGGTTTCCAGCTGAAAAAGACGATGCTCTGATAGCTGCGGGGGCCTCGGGGGATGTGCCGACGATCGATGTGCTTTTGCAGGCTGATGCCAGCCTTTTCGCGAGGGAGTCAGGATCTGAAAACACGGTTCTCCACCGCGCGGCGCTCGGCGGACATGCGGAGGCGGTGGCTTTTTTGTTTCGGAGCGGTGCGAACCGACTGGCGCTGAATTCCAAGGGGCAGTCCGCTTTTCAAATGGCTGCTCAGGCTGGTCACGAGGGTGTAGTGGCGGTTCTCGCCGTCAAACCCACGAGCGATGAATCGGAGGCGGAGGGAAAACGGATTTTTGAGACGCTTCAAGGGGCGGTGATCGACCTTCGTTCGCGCATCCTCTGGCAGGGGCGTAGTCTGGGGGAACTCTTGACGCTATGGGGTGTGCGAGAGAGGCGAGTGCCATTTTTCTTGGAGCGAGTCGATGGTCCCACGGCTCACTTCTTACTTCGCGGCACACGGCCGGGCCCTCATCAAGCAGGTGCAGGGGATCAGTTCGAGGGCTACGTTGTCGAAAGGGTGATGGCGGCTGCGGAGTCCGCGCCGTGGTGGGAATACGGGGCCATCCTGAGATCAAGATCAACCGGAAATCAGGTGCTGGCGGTTCCTGGCGTCACCATTCGTTCAGGAGATTTGTGTGGGATCATTGAAATCAACGGGGAGACGCTGCGCTATGAGGCTCATCAGGGAGACCAGTTTAAATGCAGGTCCGATACTGAGGTGACCTACCGCGTCGAATCGATCTCGCCGAACTCGGTGAGGATCGTGGTCGTCGAGGGACAAATGCCAGAAATCAATCTGAGATCTGGATCTACCCGAGGACGCTAGGCGTGTCATTCTCTGCCCGACTATCGGCGTCTAATGAGGAAACAATCAAAGGATACTGAGTCAACTGGATCAGTTGAATGGAATACAGCTCGGCGATCGCATTTGCCTCTGAGTCTGGGTAATCGTCCCGGAAGTAAACCTCGCGCACCCCGTAAGCGCAAATCATCTGCATGCAGCTGGTGCAGGGCATCGTCGTGCAGGCGATGAGCTTGACATTTCCTCGGGTGAAGAGGCTGCAGAGATTCACCTCGGCGTGAATCATGTATTTGCGGCGGTCATCTCGGTCGATCCAAAAATCAGACTTGGCATTGAAACCCGGGGCCAAGCCATTGTAAGCCGTGCCGATCACCCGGTTGTCAAAATCAAAGGCCACCGCCCCCACTTTTCGAAAAGGGTCCTCCGAGCGCAGGCTGGCCACGTGCGCCAGTGCCATGGCATACTCGGGGATCGTAAGGCGCGTGCGGTGGATGGTGCAATCAGACATTCAGCAATGAGGCCCTACAAGGGGCTGGAGGTCAACTCGCTCTGCAAGTGCGAGAGACGCTAAAAATCAGAATCAGTTGACAAGAGTGTTCAGATGAACATTATTCAGTAATGGAATCTAAGCAGAGGCCCAGAATTGACAAAATTTTTAGCAAAATCAAGACATTACTTGTCACTGCATCGGTGTCGCCACCCAGGGTGCCCCCAATCGATCGGCGTCCCTCTTTCCACGTCCAAATGGAGCTCGATCTAGGTCTCAAAAGGACCGAGCGCTAGGCGCGGAAGGTGGGGAAGACAGGGAAATGGACAGAATTGTCACTCGCAATTCTATTTTTGTGATGGACAACCCGCTCGCGAATTGCTTTGATGGGAGCTTAAAGCGTTCAAAATTATTTCAAAATATGAGTAAATCATCATTTAAGCCCCTGCCGACGCGGCAACTTTCCTCTTTCGGTTTCGCCTTGATGACGCTTGCAGCGAGCCATTCCTTGATGGCGCAATACGGTGCTGCGCCGAGTTCGACAGGAATGTTTTTCAACGATTTGCGCGCGAGGGTTTACCAGAAAGATCAGCAGGCGGGAGTGCAGAGCGGAGAACGGGTCTATGACTACAGTCGTGGTGTTTACATGGGCAGTCCGGAGGAGAGCAGGCC
>CAMBPV010000163.1 GCA_945869695.1 Prosthecobacter debontii | reverse complement strand
CCAGGTTTCGAGCCGCTTTCCAATGAGAGCACGGCGCTGACCATTGAAGAAGCGATCCGTCTCAACGCCAGCATCCTGGCCGTTCAGGTTTTCATCGGCAGCGCTTACGAGCGTCAGTCCCTGAAGAATCTGACGGACTTGGTCGATGCCGCCAGCCGTTATGGCATTGCCGTCATGGGTGTTACTGCTGTGGGTCGTGCGATGGCACGCACGCCACAGTATTTCCGCCTCGCGACTCGCATTATGGCTGAACTGGGTGCCAACGTGGTGAAGTGCTATTACACCGATACGGAATTCGATACGGTGACAAGCTGCTGCCCGGTGCCGATCGTGATCGCCGGTGGTAAGAAACTGCCAGAGCTGGACGCGCTGAAGATGTGCTTCAATGCCATCGAGCAAGGAGCCAGCGGAGTGGACATGGGACGCAACATTTTCCAAAGTGATGCGCCGATTGCCATGATGAAGGCGGTGCGCGGTGTGGTGCACGAAGGTCTCAGTGCCGAAAAAGGCTTTGAGATGTACAACGACCTCAAGAAGGGCGGCTAAGAGTTCACCTCTCGCATTTCAGACGGGCGCATGGCGAAAGCTTTGCGCCCGTTTTTGTTCAAGTCAGGGCGCTAATTTGGCCTCGGACTTCATGAACTCGGGGGCGATCTGGCCGGCAAAGGTTCTGATCTCCTCGAGCGCGTTCACCTCGGCCATCGGGTCTCCCATGCCGATGGGACTGGGGGCGAGCGGAATGTAAAAAGAAGCCATGGCCCAGCGGTGATTGAGGTTTTTGAAAACTGCGTCGATGTAGCCGATGCGGATGTGGTCGTAGTAGTCGGCGCTGGTGGTGCCATCGGAGCCGATGTACCAGTAAACATTGATAGCTCGCTGGCGAATTCTTTGGCCTGGCGTGGGCTCACCGTCTCTGAACATCCGGAGCATGGTGGCCTCGATGGTTCTGCCGCTGGCGAGTTGGATGGGAATGGTGGTGCGGTCGGTGATGTTCCACCCTTGGCCGGGCAGGCAGACCTCGGGGCGGTGAAGCGAGCGCTTGGCGGGGCCGCCCTCGATCAGGGTGGCCATGAGCATTTGTTGATCCCCCGAGATGTATTGATTCCGGCAGAGTTCGACTCCGGGATCGAGGATGTTACGCTCGATGGCGGTCATGTCGAAGGGGAGCCCCTGGAACTTTCCGAGTTGAAGGGGCAGTGACATCTGCACCCCGGGCTCCGCGACAGCGACAGACACATTGGTGGCTGCGCAAACTCCCAGTCCAAGGAGGGCCAGGCCAAGGGCAATCGCCGTCATTTTGTAGTTTCGGATAGGGGACTCCATCGAGAGGCCGACTCCGGCCGTGCGTTTGGCACCCGCAGGCTTGCTGATGTTTTTGAATGCCTTCCAGTGGCTGCCTTCCATCAAACTGCAAAGGGCGAACATTCCAATCAAGGCGACCGCAAAGACGACGTAACCCGCGAGCGTGTGGTAGGTGCTCATTTCCTGTTCACCATTGATATTCCGACCCACGGCGAACTCAGTGCCAAACCAAACCGAGCCGATGGCCAGCAGCACCATGCGCACGACATTGCCCAGCATCGCCAGCGGGATGGCGCTGAGGAAGAGGATCAGCCTTGGGCCGGTTCTTTTCAGCGAGAGATAACCATAAAGTGCGCTGACCATGACCAGTGAGTAAAGGGAACGCACTCCGCTGCATGGCTCCTCGACATCGAGTTGGAAGAGTTGTCCTTGGGCCAGATTCTTGGACAAATCCGAGGCGCTACTCAGAGCCGTCCCTTCACGGATCACATCCAGCCCGATGGTATTGAGCAGTCCAGCTGAGAGGGATGCGGTCAAGACGCGTAACTTGCCGACGATGCGTTCTTCGATCGGAAACATGGGCCACATGAAGGCGAGGAAGAGCCAGGGAAAAAAAAGCACCTTCATCCAACGGAAGCCCCCGATCATGAGGATCAACCCGGCGATGACGATCTGCGCGGCGATGAACCCTGCGTAGCCCGTGTCCGCTTTGTAGCCGATCCAGTAAAACAGCAATCCGACTCCGATCAGGGGGGCTCCCGTCCAGTGACCGTCCAAGGGGAGCATGCGCCATTCGGCCCGGCGGAGGTGAACGAGAAAACCGACCAAGACCGGAACAGCAAAACAGAACCACCATTCTCCATTGTGACTGTCGCGAACCGTTTTGAACCAGCCCTCCATCACGCTGCTTCTGCCCCCGGTGAAATACCAATGCTGGTAGGGCCAGATGCAAAACAACAGCAGAACCGCCGTCACCCCGGCCGCCAGAGCGAAGCGGTGACTGTTCTGAATCGAAAACAGCCCTTTGCCAAAAGTGCCAGCAGGAAGGGAAAGAGGAACGTCTGTGTCTGGGTTGGAGGGAGCGCTCATGCGGGTGCGGCAACGCGAAAAAATGCGTTGACCATAGTGCCCTCCTTTCTTTCCTCTGGCAACACCGTTCAACCAGTCTATAAATCCAACACATGGCCAACGATCACACTCCCAGCCCATCGTCCGCATCCAGAAGTGCGGATGGATCCGGGCTGGCCTCCGCAGGCGAAAAAATCTCTCTGCTGGATATCAAATCTCTCCATGCAGGGGGTGCAGCGGCTCACCCCAGGTACTCAAATCTGCGCAAGTCGTCTCATGCGCTGCAGCTCTTTGGCTTACTTTTTGTCATTACTCTCTTACTCATCGGCGCTCTGCTGGTGGGTCTTTACAGTTTTTACGAGTCAAAGATCGAGCCGAAGCTTCAAGGTCTTTCGGCTGTGAAACAAGCTCCCGGCGACGCACCTGCCATTCCAGCAGCGACGGGGGTTCCGATTGCAGTGAAGATTGATGTTCCTCAGGAGTTCAAAGATCAATTGTCGAAAGCTTCTGAAAAGATCACGGAACTCCAGAAACAGATCGATTTTCTTCGTGATGCCAATCAGGCGGTGGATGGCAGACTCGGTGAGATCAACGAAAAGCTTGCGAAGCCCGCTCCCGCCCCGAGCGTGGCTGCTGCTGTCGATCCCACATTAGCCATTGAGGGAAAAACAGAGGTGGCTTCCGTGGTGCCTGTCCAGAGTTCATCGAATCAGGAGTTGGTCCTTCTGAAGGAGCGGAATCGACTCACGGCCTATGCTGACGAGGCCATCGCGCAGGGTGAGAGGAAGCCCTTAGGTCTTCTGATCGAAAAGCTGCAGGACCCCAAGATGGCGCACCTCAGGCACGCGGCTTATTCAGAGGTGCAGCGCGTTTATTACCACTTGAGATTCACGAGCCGCATCGACCCTAACTTCCGCATTCCGGTAAATGACATGTTCAAAGATCCGGCCATTCGGGATGAGTCCGACCTGAAGACAGAGCAAATCATCAAGCTACTGCACGATGCCGAAAAACCATGGGAGGTGCGTCTGCGCGCAGCCTGGCTCCTCGGAGGTCGGCGCACCCGTGAAGTCGGCGTCGCGCTGATCAAAGCGATCAAGGAGGACTCCATGTTGGACGTCTCCAAAGAGGCCCAGTTGAGCTTTGAGCAAAACATGGATCACAAGTTTCTCCTTCTCGATGTGCCCGCCATTGAAGCCTGGTGGAAGACCCAGACGGAGAGCAAAGAGGACGAGAAAAAGAAGGACGACACGAAGGCGACGGACAGTCCAGCCTTGCCGAAAAAATAGCCTCGGATGCGAGTGTGGACTCAGCCGCCGATCGCGATCATGCGTCGGTTGGGTTGATAGTTGTTCCGGAAGTCGTGTTCTTTGGGTTTCCTGGCCACGACATCATAAAACAGAGTCCGCAATTCATCGTCCGTGCAACCGGCTCGGAGTGGGCCGAGAAGGTCAAACTCCAGGTAGCTCCCCAGGCAGGGGCGCAGCTTCCCGTCGCAGGTGAGACGGAGTTTGTTACAGGACTCACAGAAATGGAGATTCGTCATCGCACCGATGAATCCGATCAGTTGATCCGTGCCGGGGATCTGAAAATAACTGGCGGGGCCATTGGTCTTAAAATCGGGGCGCGGCAGCAGCGGGCCGTGCGTTTGCTCGATGATCTGACGAGCCGTGCCGCAGCTCAGGAAGTTGGCATCGCTCAGCACCTCGGTGGTGCTGACTGGCATGAGCTCGATGAACCGCAGAAGCGCTCCCTTTTCCCGGGCAAAACGGATGAGGGCGGTGAACTCATCTTCTGTCTGGTTTTTCATCAGGACGCAATTGAGCTTCAAAGAAGTGAAGCCCGCTGACAGGGCGTCATCTATGCCACGCAAGACACTGGGCAGAAGATCCCGACTCGTCGTCCGGCGGTACGTCTCGGGATTGAGTGAATCCAGGGAAACATTGGCTGTGCGCACGCCTGCGGACACCAGTCTGGCGGCCGTGTTTTGTCCATTGCCTGAGGTCTCGATGCGGGAGAGGAGCGTCCCATTGGTCGAGATGCCGATGTCACGGATACCTGGGATCTGGCTGAGATCACGGCAAAAATCAACGACGCCCGGCCGGGTGAGGGGCTCGCCACCGGTGACCCTTACTTTTTGGATGCCGAGGGAGGTCCCGACTCTCACAATTCGGAGAATCTCATCAAAGGTGAGCACCTGATCTTTCTCCTGCCAGACCTGATCTTCCTCTGGCATGCAATAACGGCACCGCTCGTTACACCGGTCGGTGATCGAGATGCGAAGGTAGGAAATGAAGTGACCAAAGGCGTCTTCCACAGGAAAGAATGATTTAGCCGGACTGTGACTTGAACGCAAATGGTCCGATCAACATCTATACTTGGAGTTCTGGAGCGTGCGTTGTCTTTCCACCTTCAGGCGTTTCTGATACGTATCTGAAATCAAACCCATGAAATCCCAACCTAAGATTCTGTTTTTCGCCTGCCTTCTCCTGGCTCTCGGGCTCTCCAGTTGCGCCTCCTCAGTGGATCGAAGAATCAGCCGCAACCCCGAAGCCTTCGCCCAATTGAGTGCAATGGATCAAACGGCGGTCCGCGCGGGTCGGATCCGGGAGGGGATGACCAAAGAGGCCGTGCTCCTGTCATGGGGGAAGCCCGCCAGAATATCAGCGGGCAAGCGAGATGGGAAATCCTATGAGCGCTGGAACTACGTTCAATACCAATCCGTGGTGAGGCCCAATTACGGCATGGCCGGCGCTTGGGGCTGGGGTGGGGGTTGGGGCGGCGGCTGGGGTGGTGGTGGTTTGGGGTGCCGGGGCTTCGATCCATTCTGGGGAATGGGCATGGGGCCGACGGTGGACTTTGTGCCCTATGAGGCAGCCATGGTTGAGTTTACCAGAGATATCGTCACGGCGTGGTCGGTGCCGCAGTGAAGGGGCCACCACGCGGTGAGGGTAGCGGGATTCGAAGGGTTGAGTTGTTGATCGCTTGCAGTGGAGAGCTGTCTGGGATAGAACAACGGAAGATCTTGATCTTCAAGTAACCCCGGCCTCCCACCATGGTCTCTATCTCCATCCGACATCTGACCAAAAAATTCGGCGGCCAAGCAGTGCTGAGTGATGTGAACTTGGAGATCGAGAAAGGAGAGCTCTTTTTCCTCCTCGGGCCTAGTGGATGCGGAAAGACCACCTTGCTGCGTCACATTGCCGGATTTTATGAGCCTGATGGCGGTGCCATTTTTTTTGATGATGAGGATGTGACTGATCTTCCGGTTCACCGTCGGGGCACAGGTATGATGTTTCAAAGCTATGCGCTATGGCCTCACCTCTCCGTCGCGCAGAATGTGGCCTTCGGTCTCGAAGAGCGGAAGAGACCCAGGGCTGAGATCGACCAACGCGTGAATGAGGTCCTGGACCTCGTTCAACTCGGTGGCATGGGAGCCCGGCGCATTCAGCAACTCTCCGGCGGGCAGCAGCAGCGCGTGGCTCTTGCGCGGGCTCTCGTGATCAGACCGCGCTGTCTGCTTTTGGATGAACCTTTGTCGAATCTGGATGCCAAACTAAGGATGGAGATGCGTTCTGAGATTCGTCGCATCTGCAAGGAATTTGGCCTCACGGGAATCTACGTGACGCATGATCGGGATGAGGCCCTATCGATGGCGGATCGGTTGGCGATCATGGACGGCGGGCGGTTGGCCCAGGTCGGATCACCTGACGAAATTTACAAGAACCCGGCTTCTCGCATGGTGGCGGAGTTCATCGGCGAAGCTAATTTCATTGAGGGTCGGGTCATTCGGGAGTCCAGCAGACCGGGGCAATACGATGTGGACTGTGGTTTTGCGACCCTTCGTTCTCGGCCCAACAATGATGAGTGGCGTCCGGTGCAGGGGCAGGCGGTGCAATTGGCGGTGAGACCGGAGGCGATGACTTTCGGGGATGTGCGCGACTCGCCTAATCGATTCCCGGGACGGATCATCAGCACGACTTACTTGGGTGCGACCGTGCAGTATGTGCTTCAGGTGACCGACGAGATTCTGATGAAGGTTTGCGAGATGAACCCGCGAGACATTCGGGTGCCATCACGCCGGGATGACGTGATGGGCATGTGCAGTGTCGCGGATCTGGTGATGCTGAGAAAATGAAAAGCAAAGCTGAACTCCTGGCGACTTTTCTGGACGCGAGCACGCGGTTCGCGACTTGGGCTCGACCTCAGGTGATTCGTTTTCGTCGGGAGATTCTCATCGGGGTGGCCATGCTGCTCACCCTCGTGGCACCCTACATGCTGCGTCCTGCGCAAAGCACGACGCCGAGGCGCTATGACCGCCGACTGGTCATCATGACGCCTCATCATGAGAAGATCCGGAATGAGTTTGCGGCGGCTTTTGCGGAATATTGGAAAAAGAAAACGGGAGAGACTTTATACATTGATTGGCGGGTGCCGGGCGGGACCTCGGAGATCGCGATGTTCTTGAAGTCCGAGTTTGGTGCTGCCTTCGAGAATCACTGGGTGAATCAGTTGAAACGAAAGGGGTCATCGGCTGCTCCATCCGGTTTCCTGCGGCCAAAGACTTCGGGTGTGGAAGACAGTGACATCACGGAAGCGCGGGAGGTATTCCTCTCCTCCGAGGTCGGGATCGGTGTGGACCTGCTCTTTGGTGGCGGTGCTTATGATTTCCAGCAACAGGCGGAGGCAGGTGTGCTGGTGGGCTCAAATAAAGCAAAATCCGCCGGACCCTCACGAGTCAGGGCGCTGCACCCGGATTGGTTCGGGGATGAGTCGATACCCCTTAACGTGGGTGGGGAACCTTATCGTGATCCCGACGACCGTTGGGTGGGGACGTGCTTGTCCAGCTTTGGGATCGTATTTAATCGGGATGTTCTCCGTCGTCTGGGTGTGGAGAAAGAGCCCACTCGATGGGAGGATCTCGCAGACCCACGACTGCTGGGTCAGGTGGCCCTCGCAGACCCCTCGAAGAGCGGTTCGGTGACGAAGGCATTTGAGATGATCATCCAGCGGCAGATGCAAAAGGAGATCGATGCGCTGAAGAAGCACTCTGGAAAAATACGCTCACCTGGTGAGGTCGAAATGGATGGTGTGAAACGGGGATGGGAAGCGGGTCTGAAACTGATCCAACGCATCACGGCCAATGCGCGTTACTTCACGGATTCCGCCACGAAGATTCCGCTCGAAGTCGCGCGGGGTGATGCCGCAGCCGGTATGACGATCGACTTTTTTGGTCGATCAGCCGAGGAGGAAGTCAGGAAGAAGGATGGGACTTCGCGAGTGGGATTTGTGACCCCTGTCGGCGGCACTTCCATCGGGGTGGATCCCATCGGAATGCTGAGAGGTGCACCCGAGCCCGAGTTGGCCACCGCTTTCATTGAGTTCGTTTTGGGTGAGCCGGGGCAGCGTCTTTGGGCTTTCCGGGCGGGAGTTCCGGGTGGGCCTTCCCGCAGTGCCTTGAGACGGTTCCCCGTGCGGAAGGATTTTTATACCGAAGCCAATGCCAGACTCATGACGGACGGGAAAGAGCGGCCCTACGATCAAGCTGAGGATTTCATTTATCACCCCGAGTGGACGTCGTCGATGTTTAATTCCATCCGCTTTCTCATCCGGGTGACGTGCATTGATGTGCATCAGGAGCAGCGCGCTGCCTGGCAGGCATTGATCGAGGGAAACATGCCTGAGCGGGCGCTGAGTTTCTTCCATGACACCCAATTGATCAGCTATGAGACCACCAAGAACTCAATCAGTCAGGTGCTGAAATCGCGCGATAAAGTGCAGGAAGTCCGACTGGCGCGCAAACTCAGTGGACTGACCAGCAGTCAGTATCAAAGAACCATTAAACAGGCCCGCGCCGGGCGGTAGAACTCCAAGCCAGATGAGCACCAATCTAAGCCGAGTCGTTTTTTCCAGCATGCTGATCTTCTTTGCTTGCTTCTTCGTCTTCCCGATTTGGAGCACGGTGAAATCGGCGTTTCTCACGCAGTCGGGTTCTTTCACCCTCGAATACGTGAGCGAGGTTTTCCTGAATGAAATTTATCGGGATGGGCTCATGAACGCTTTCTCCATCGCTTTTTGGACCACGGTCGGTTGTCTGATCGTGGCGCTGCCGCTGGCGTTCTGTTATGTGAGATTTGAGTTTCCGGGGAAGACGCTTCTGAATTCATTGGTGCTCATTCCGATGATTCTCCCGCCTTTTGTCGGGGCCATCGGTGTCAAAGCCATGCTGGGCCAGGCAGGTGCGGTGAACAGTTTTCTGGCGGCTTTCGGTCTGATGGATCCAGCGCATCCGATTGATTGGCTCGGGGAGGGGCAGATGCTCGGCATCGTCATCATGGAGGTGCTCCATTTGTATCCGATCCTCTATTTGAATGCGGCGGCGGCTTTGGCCAATATTGACCCCGCGCTCGAAGAAGCGGCCACCAGTTTTGGGTGCAATCCGGTGCGGCGTTTCTGGCGCGTCACCTTGCCATTGATCATGCCGGGTGTGTTTGCGGGGGGCACCATTGTTTTCATCTGGGCCTTCACGGAGCTCGGCGTGCCTCTGGTCTTTGACTACAGCCGGGTGACGTCCGTGCAGATCTTCAGTGCCATCAAGGACCTGAGCGGAAACCCTTTTCCCTACGCTTTGGTGGTGGTCATGCTGGTCTTAAGCACACTGATCTACGGCGTGAGCAAGTGGTTCTTCGGCAGCAGCAGCAGTGGAGGTGGTGGGCGTGCCACGACGGCTCGTGAGACGGTGGTTTTGCCGATGAGAACGGGGATCGCCTGCGCGTGCGGATTTGCCCTCGTCACATTCTTGGCGGTGATTCCGCATCTCGGTGTCCTGTTTCTTGCGGTGGCTCAGGATTGGTACGGGACGGTGTTCCCGGAAGCGTTAACGCTCACTCACTACCGCGATGCGCTAGGCCATGAACTGACTCTGAGCTCCATTTCAAACAGCCTGAAATACTCTGCCGCCGCCACGCTGGTGGATCTGGTTCTCGGTGTGGCCGTGGCTTACGTGGTCGTGCGGACTCGGATCAAAGGGCGGCAGATATTGGATGCGATGGCGATGCTCCCTTTGGCGGTTCCAGGACTCGTGATGGCCTTTGGCTTTTTGGCCATGACGCGTGATGGGCAGATGTTTGATTGGCTCATGATCGGGGAGAATCCAGTGCTTGTCCTCGTCATCGCCTACTCCGTGAGACGCCTGCCTTACGTAGTGAGATCTGCATCTGCCGGGTTCCAGCAGGTGAGCCCCTCGCTGGAAGAGGCCGCCCAGAATCTGGGTGCCACCCCGGAGCGTGCCCTCTGGCGGATTACCCTTCCGCTGGTAGCTCCCAATCTGATTGCGGGTGCCATGCTCGCCTTTGCGTTTGCCATGTTGGAAGTCAGTGACTCCATGATCCTCGCTGCGCAGTCGGCTCATTATCCCATCACCAAAGCGATCTACTCTTTGATTAGCTCTCTGGGAAACGGACCCAACATTGCCGCCGCACTCGGTGTGTGGGCCATGATGTTCTTGGCTGTCACCTTCATCAGCGCCGCCCTCATTTTGGGTAAGAGACTCGGTGCGCTTTTCAGGGCATGAGTGCCGCAGGATGATTCATCTTCCGGAAAGAGTCATCCTCAGGATCAGCGGATGAAGAGCCAGCGGTCCGATACGAGCTGGGTGATGAGAGCGCAGCGATTCGACTCGGCCTTCTCTGGAAAAGCCAGCTTCACGATGATCCCGGACATTGCCTGACTCTTGCTCAAGGTGCGGGTGATGGCAGTTCCCGTGGGGCTATCGCGCTCGCAGTAACCGTGAATGGTAGTCAGTCCGTCCGGTGAGAGAAGGCTGACGGAGAGATACTTTTTCTCGTCAGTGAACTCGTAGTTGTAGTAATCACTCGCGGTCGCAAACGCACGGAAGAGAAAAGGCGTCGTGGGACGGGACTGCTTCAGCTCAGACCAGCTCAACTCGCAGTAACCCACATAGGAGGTCCAATCGAGAACGAAGTCTCCGTTGGCATTCCGGCGCATGGCCAGTTCCAACACATCGCCGGGGCGGCTGCAGGAGTAGGTGAAGTGAAGGATCTCGGTCCCATTCAAACGGTAACGCCCGCGATTCAAAAGAGCCCCCGGTGTCGGGTCCGTGTACTTTTGTTTTTCATAGTGCTGCTGCATCAGCGGCTTCACATGCTCAGGGTCAAAAACGAGCGGCACACGCTCCCGCCAGTCCGAGGTGTTCCAGTACTTCTTCAACACTTCCTCGGCAGCTTTCGTGTCGGGTGAGGATGAATCAAAGGGAAGGGTGATGGTGATCGGCTCAGCCACCGCATCCTCGGTGGAGTCATCTTTGCTGAGTTCCCGGGCCACTTCCGTCAGCGAGATCTTGGGGGTGGTAGCCGAGTCACCGGATGGCGAGGGGATCACCTCCAGGATCTCACGGGAGGCATTGATCTCCGCTCGACGTTTGATCTCCTTCTCCTTCTCCGCCGC
>CAMBPV010000162.1 GCA_945869695.1 Prosthecobacter debontii | reverse complement strand
GGCCTCGTGGAGCGTCTTGGAGGTGATGATCAAAAGATGCTACTCATCGGCTACGCCGCCGATGGCTTTCCGATTTACACGAGCAAAGCCACCGACGCCAAAGGTGTGCTCCGCGTGATGAAATCCAGCTACCAATTGAAGTCAGGGGCTCGCCCGGTGCAAGAAGGTGGACCCGGCGGCGACCATGATGGCCGTTTTACACAGGACTTTGAGTTCATCAAAGGCAGTGGCGATCTCGATGAAAACAACGGACGTGAGGGCAGAACACCTGAATACCCCGAAGGCACTTACTACTATTGCATCACGCCCCAGTTCCCATTTGTGCCGCGCGGGTGGCACGGCACCCCGGATGAGAGTTTTGCGAAACGTGGCCCGCCTGCCGGCGGCGGCCCTGGGCCCGGAAGACGCGGAGGCCCCGGAGCACCACAGGGAGACCATTCGCTCTTTCGCGGGAGCCCGTTTCTACCTGATTTTCCCTGAGGATTTGGCGTTCTGGCCAATGGACTGGAAGCAGGAATGAGTCAGGGTGATCGTTTGTAAATGATCGTGAATCGACACCTTATCTTCCTCTTCTTCACTCTCAGCGCTTGGTTCCTCAGTGCCGCTGAGCCGCCAAATGTCGATGCTACCGAGGCGCTTCGGCCTCCGCGTCCAAAACTTCAAATCATTAACGCAAGCCAGCAGACCATCGATATCTTCTGGCTCAAATCGGAAACGGAAAGGGTGCCAAATGGCTTCGTCGCTCCGGCCAAAGACACCATCTTCACCACGACTCCCGGCCATCGCTTTGAAATCGTCGGTCGCGATGACCACACTAAGGCAACAGTGAGGAGTGAGGTGTCTGTGCAAGCGTTCCGTTTCGGAGGTGTTCCGCCATTCTACACACAGACCATCAGCGCGAACGGATTCCCCATTGTCGCCTCCGCGAAAGTGAATCCCTACGCGCTCAAAGAAGCAGCATTCCTCGTGGACATGATGCTCGCGAAACGGCCGGATGTGCGAAAAGCGATGATCCAAAGCGGTGCCCGCATGTGCATCATGGCACATGATGAATACACCACCGACTTGCCCGAGTTTGCCCGCTTGGGCGAGGAGAGGATGACAGACTATCCCGACCTCTCAGCGAAGGATTACTGGGACTCCCGCGCCCGCGGACTCGGCGGTAGCGAGACGGATCCTCTCTGTTCTGTCGCCGAGGAAAACGTGCTCGGTTACTCTGGCGACCCCTACTCCACTGAGTGCATCCTCATTCACGAGTTTGCGCATAACATTCATCTTCGCGGCATGTTGAATGTGGACCCCACCTTTGACTCGCGCTTAAAGGCCGCTTACGCCGCAGCCATGAAGGCCGGCCTCTGGAAGGGCAAATATGCGTCCATGAATCATCACGAGTATTTCGCCGAAGGCGTCCAGTCATGGTTCGATAACAACCGCGTGAACGATCATGACCACAATCATGTGCACTTGCGCTCGCAATTGATTGAATACGATCCCGGTCTTGCTGCCATGTGTCGCGAGGTCTTCGGCGATACGGAATTAAAATACTCAAAACCGGCAACACGCCTCACCGGCCACATGGAGGGATACGACCCCGCCCAAGCGCCCAAGTTTGAGTGGCCCGAGCGATTGAACCGCGCGAAGACCCAAATCCGCGCCAAAGCAGAGGCAAGAGACAAGGCCTCTAACAGCAACGGTTCACCCAAGCCAAACATTCTGTTCATCCTCGTCGATGACCTCGGCTACGGTGATGTTGGTTGCTACAACTCAGCATCCAAAGTCCCCACGCCGAACATTGATAAACTGGCGCGTGAGGGGATGCGTTTCACTGACGCTCACTCGCCCTCCACCGTCTGCACACCCAGCCGCTACAGTCTTTTGACCGGAAAAATGGCCTTCCGAATCAACTACCGCAGCGTCTTCGAAGGTGTAGGTGGCCCCTGTCTGATCAGAGAGGACCAACTCACGCTCCCTCAGATGCTTCGCAATCAAGGCTACACCACCGCGATGACCGGCAAGTGGCATGTTGGCCTAAGTTTTTTCGACAAAACGGGACACCGCATCACAAAGGGCGGCATCGACGGCGTGCAGTTGATCGACTATTCACGCGCCATTCCCGATTCACCGATTCATCGCGGATTCGACCGATTCTTCGGCACGGCTTGCTGCCCAGGCACGGACTACCTTTATGCCTTCATTGACGGTGATCGCATCCCTGTTCCACCCACTGGAATGCTGGACAAATCAAAGCTTCCCAAACACCCCTACGCCCTCGACAACCGAGCAGGGATGATCGCCCCGAACTTTGATCTCGAAGAAGTGGACATGCTCTTCCTCAAGAAGAGTCGCGAGTTTCTTGAGCAACAAGTGAAGGATCAGTCGAAGAAACCCTTCTTCCTCCTGCACTCCACCCATGCCATTCATTTGCCCTCTTTTGCCTCTCAACAATTTCAAGGTTCAACGCAGGCGGGACCGCACGGAGACTTTATTCATGAGCTCGACTTCATAGTCGGCGAGCTGACCCAAACGCTGGAGCGACTCGGCATAGCCGACAACACGGTGATCATGCTTTCGAGCGATAACGGCCCCGAAGTCAGCAGCGTGATTCACATGCGCACTGACTTTTCTCACGACGGAGCCAGGCCGTGGCGCGGGATGAAACGTGATCAATGGGAGGGCGGACATCGCGTGCCGTTCATCGTCCGGTGGCCTGGGAAAATCACCACTGGCAGCACCAACGACCAAACCGTTTGTCTCACCGATGTCATGGCGACTTGCGCAGCCATGACCGGCGCCACGCTCCCCGTGAACGCCGCCGAAGACAGTTTCAATCTTCTACCCGAACTTCTCGGAAAGACGAATGGAGCCCGACTGCGTCCCTACACCTTGCATCAGACCAGCACGCTCGCGCTCGCCATCCGGCGTGGCGATTGGAAGTATCTCGATCATCGTGGATCTGGAGGGAACAACTATGAAAGAGGTGAACTCAAAACCTTTGCACAGCCTGACGCCGCACCCGAAGCACCCGGACAGCTCTATAACCTCAAGATCGATCCTGGCGAGACGACTAATCTTTACTTCAAGCACCCAGAACTCGTGAGAGAACTCAAGGCCTTGCTCGATTCGAGCAAGGTTGCCGGACGCACCGCTCCACCTCGATCCATGCCTCCTCCTTGAGTCAGAAGTGCGCCAGATTCTACCGATCATTCAACCCGTGAGGCTCACGATTTCGTGAGCGAGGGCCACGATTGAAATCATTACTCCGCCTCAGAGGAAAAGTCGGTCGAGGCGGCACTTTCAAACCAATCACAAACGCCGATGTTCCGTCGGAGACACTCCCGTCACGGTTCGAAAGGCTCGCGTGAAGGCACTGTGGTCCGAGAACCCGCAATCGAGCGCGATTTGGGCAATACTCGCATCGGTTTCACGCAGAAGTCGGCAGCCGACGGTGATGCGCGTTTTGGTGATCAACTGCATGGGACTGATGCCGTGAATGCGTTTGATGACCCGGGCGAAGCGTGCCGCTGTCATGCCCGCTTTTCGTGCCAGCGATGATGGGCTGACAGGTTCGTCGTAAGCCGATTCCAAATAGCGCAGCACCCTCGCGATTTCGGGCGAGACGTCCTCACGACTCACGGGGGCCGCGAGGTCTTTGGAAATGCCGATGAGGCCCATCACCTGGCCATGTTCATCGCGGATGGGCAGCTTGCTGGTGAGTCCCCACACCGGCACATTCGGCCTCCGCCAATACAGTTCCAACCGCTCCACGATGGGCTGGCCGCTGCGCAGCACCTGCTCATCCTGCTCGGTGGGGATGCGTCCGTAATCACCGGGACAAACATCGCAGGGCCGCCTGCCTAGCATCTGGGCTTTGTGATTGAGGCCATGCCGCTCGACGAGCGATTGATTCACCACCAGATAGCGCCCCGAGGCGTCCTTGATGAAAAAGGCCGTGTCGTGCATCAGATCGGCAATCTGCTCGATGATACGCACGTCCATCAGCAGCGTGCCTTGTTTGAAAAGGGTGCTAGGGAAGGCTGTGGCGGCTTGTTTCATGGGTAGTGGTTTTCGCCTAAATTGACAGCGGGAAGGACCAACTGCCAGCCGTTTCGGCATTGTGCAGTTTTTGACAGGTTGAGTGTTCACAAAGCGCAAGACATCAGACCCACCTTTGCTTGATGATAGACAGGTATATGTCCTCGCATCCTACCTCCCTCTTTGCGGCGCTACTCATGAGTCTTGCCACTTCATCAGCCAACGATCTGTCAGACCTTCAAAGCAAGGCCGCCGCTGGCGATGTCAAAGCACAGATCGATCTCGCCATGCGTCTTCGCGATGGCAAAGGCGTCACCAAAAACGATACCGAGGCCATGCGGTGGGCGCACAAGGCTGCCGATGCTGGTAACGCCGACGCGCTCGATATCGTCGGCTTCGCTTACCTGCGAGGCGCGGTAGTGAAGCGGAATCCCGCCATCGCCATCGCTTATTTCAAAGCAGCCGCGAATGACTCGGCGCAGGCTGCCTTCAACCTCGGGCAGTGCTATTTCGGAGCGCAGGGCACGGAGCAGGACTGCGCCAAGGCGCTCGACTGGTGGAAGACGGCCGCCGAGCGCGGTCACGGTCGCGCCGCAGCCAATGCCGCGATGGCTTATCACTCGGGTGAAGGCATTCCTGCCAATCCCGTGCTCGCACGCAGCCTCGCCGAGCGTGCAGCGGAACTGAATGATCCCAGCGGCCTCGTGCTGCTCGGCGAAATGCACTTCCAAGCCGGAGACCTCGATGCCGCAAAAGCGAACTGGACCAGAGCCTCCAAACTCCATCCCACCACGCCCACAGGCCATCCTGCACAGCCTTCCGGCAACGCCTCCGCACAACAAGCTGCCGATCTCCTCAAGCTCATCGACTATCGCCAACGCAAAGGCGAGCCGGGCAAGTTTGCCTTCGTGCAGATGCCCCACATCCAGCAGGGCTACAATAACTGCGGCTCCACCGCCTGCGCCATCTTCGCCCGCTTCCACGGCAGCAAGATCGGCGGCTGGGATTTCAAGAAGCTGTGTCCATCACCGCTCGGCACCGGCACCGATTGGGGCCACTTGCTCGATGCCTCGGTCAAGATCGGCCAGAAGTGGAAACTCGTCACCTACACGCCTGATGACGACGGTTTCGTGAAAGCCACCGACATGCTCAAAAGCGAACTCGATGCCGGTCGGCCCGTGATCGTCGATTTCAAATACATCGGCCCGCAATACCCGAACGGCAGCGCCGGTCACACGCTCAATGTATGCGGCTACGTCGCCAAAGAGGATCTCTACATCCTCTGCAATCCCGCCGTGGCCACTCCCGGCCTCCAACTCATCACCGCCGCCGATTTGAAGAACTTCTGGCGCTCCGACCACTACGGCGCGCTGTCGAAAGGCGTGCTCTCGCGGCCAGCTTTTGTCATTGATCACCGTTGATGTGACTCCTCCCATGCGCCCATCGCTCTTCATTCTCATCGCCTTATCTACTCGTTACGCATTTGCGGCAACACCACGCGACGCGCTTCCCCTCGACGCGCCGGAATGGCCGCTGAACTATCGTTTGCACCTCGAAGGCGCGGCGAACGTGAAGCTCTGCGATGAACTGACGCTCTCGCTCGACACGAAAGGCTCGCATGACATCGCGGTGGAGCATCCGGCGAAAGGTTCGCCGGTGCTGCGGGTATGGAGGAATGGCAAACTCACGCGTGGACCGGAGGATGTGCCGACGTTGGCGAAAACGGGAGCGCAGGATTTTCCGGACGCGGGGCTCGATCTCGGCGCGGACTTCACGGCGATGGCGGCGTTTGAATCAACGGGACAAGGCACGCTGTTCTCGATGTGCGCACCGATTGGCAAATGGTCGCCGAATGCGAAGGCGCTCTTCATTCGCAGCGGCAGGCTGGTGTATGACATCGGCTGGCTCGGGGCGATCAACTCCGGTCCGAAAGTGAACGACGGCAAGCCGCACACCGCCGTGTTGAGCGTCAGCGGCGGCACCGCGAAGCTGTGGCTCGATGGCCAAGAGATCGCGGAGAAGGCCAACTTCACGAAGCCGGATCAGCAAGGACACGTTTTCAAAGTGGGCCGCGCCGCGCCGAACTTCGCTGGCGATTTCACCAATGGCAAAATCAGCGTGGTGAAGGTGTGGAAGCGGGCGTTGCCGAAAGGTGAGATCGCGTTGCTCTTCAAAGACAGCGGCGCGGGCGCGAACACGCCCGACTTCACGCATGCGCCGAAGGCCAGCGGCAAACCGGTCATCGAAGGCGGCAGCGGCTGGGTGCAGGCGCTGGAGCGCAGCGATCACGCGGAGATCGTGGCCGGATGGAATGCGAAGACGCTCGAAGAGGGAGCGACGATCTACAAAACGCTTTGCGTCGTCTGCCACGGCACGAAGGAGCAACCCGGCTCGCTGCCCACCGCGCTCCGATTTGCGGATGCGCAGTTCAAAAACGGCAGCGATCCTTTCTCCATGTATCTCACGCTCACCAAAGGCTTCGGCCAGATGGTGCCGCAGCCGCAATACACCACCGCGCAGAAGTATGCGGTCATCCATTACATCCGCGAGACTTTCCTGCGCCCACACATTCCGTCGCAACTCAAAGACATCGACCTCGCCTCGCTGCCCCGCGGCCTCGCCCGAGCTGAAGTGGAAAAGATCGACACCACGCTGCCGCCGTATCAACGCATGGAACTCGGCAACGCGCTGTTTTGGACCCTGGAGGTCGCTGCGGACAACATCGCGCAAAAAGGCATCGCCATCCGGCTTGATGACGGTCCTGGCGGCGTGACGAAAGGTCGCGCGTGGATGGTTTACGATCACGACACGATGCGCGTCGCTGCCGCGAGCACCGGCGCGTTTGTGGACTGGAAAGGCATCGCCTTCGATGGCAGTCACGGCACACACACGAACCTCATCGGCGAAAAACAGTTCGTGTTGCCCGTCGAGCCCGGCTGGAGTCTCAGCGGTGATTTTGACGACACCCGCACCGCTGCCAAAGACGGCAAAAAATACGGCCCCGTGGCCGGTTTGCGCTTTCTGGGTCTCTACAAGCATCAAAACCAAAGCGTGATCGCCGCGAGCATTCATGGCACGCGCATGCTCGAATCGCCCGCCTGGATGGATTACGGCTCCACGCCGATCCTCGTGCGCACGGTGAACGTCGCCGAGGCCAAACAACCGCTCTTTCTGCGTGTGGCACCTGATGGCCTGAATGTCGTTTTGAAGGGCGCGGGCGAGTTGAAGCGCGAAAAGGGCTTTTGGATCGCCAAACTGGCTTCGGGAGCCAAATCACGGCTTTTCATCTCTCGCGTCGATTCGGCCTCGCTCGACACGATGGCAAAGAACTTCGCCGCGCCGCTCGATCTGGCTCCGCTGACGAAAGGTGCTCCGGCACAATGGCCGCAAACCGTCACCACGACCTCCGTGGCAGGCAAAGACGATGCCGCGTTCATTGCCGATGACTTTTTGCTGCCAGTCGAGAATCCATTCCAAAGCTGGATGCGTCCCGGCGGCTTCGATTTCACGCCGGATGGCAAAGCGGCCATCGTCGCGATGTGGAATGGGGATGTGTGGCGCGTGGATGGCCTGATGGCGGAAGCCCCTGCCACGTTGACGTGGCGACGCATCGCCAGCGGGCTATTCCAGCCGCTGGGTGTGAAGTTTCGCGAGGGTGAGCTCTTCGTTCTCTGCCGTGATCAACTCGCCAAGCTCGTCGATTTGAACGCGGATGGCGAAACAGACTTCATCGAATGCTTCAACGACGACGCGCAGGTCACCGAGCACTTCCACGAGTTCGCGATGGGCCTGCAAACCGATGCCGCAGGCAATTTTTATTATGCGAAATCCGGCCGCCACGCGCTCGACAGCGTCATTCCGCAGCACGGCACGCTGCTCAAGGTCAGCGCCGATGGCGCAAAGACCGACATCCTCGCCACCGGCTTCCGCGCAGCGAACGGCGTGTGCCTCAACGACGACGGCACCTTCTTCGTCACCGACCAAGAAGGCTTCTGGACGCCGAAGAACCGCATCAACCGCGTCAAAGTTGGCGGCTTCTACGGAAACATGTATGGCTACACCAGCGTCACCGACACCAGCGACAGCGCCATGGAACAACCTCTCGTGTGGGTAACGAATGACAAAGACCGCAGCCCCGCCGAACTCATCTGGGTGCCGAAAAACGCGTGGGGCAATCTGGGCGGCAGCCTCATCAATCTCAGCTACGGCACCGGTCGCGCCTTTATCGTGCCGCACGAAGAAGTGAACAGCCAATGGCAGGGCGCCGTGTGCGAAATTCCCATGCCCGCCTTTGCCACCGGCATCATGCGCGGACGTTTTGGCAGCGATGGAGCTCTCTACACCTGCGGTATGTTCGCCTGGGCTGGGAATGCCACCTCACCCGGCGGCTTCCACCGCATCCGTCGCGGCCAGCAGCCTGCGCAGGTGCCGCTGGCGGTAAAAGCGTCTAAGGGTGAGATGAGGGTGACTTTTAGTGACCCTATTGACCGAATTGACTGCGCGATGAAAGTTTGGGCACTGAAGCGCACGAAAAACTATGGTTCGAAACACCACGACGAGCAAGAACTGACCATCCGCAGCGTGAAGCTGAGCGAGGACAAGAAGACGATCACCCTCGATATCCCCGATCTGGCCCCAACGTGGTGCTACGAACTCAAGATCGGCGACCGCGTTCTGCACGGAACCATTCACCAACTCGCTAACCCATGAGATATGGCAACAGAATGAAGGCAACAGAATGGCTGATCTGATAACCCTATTTCCTCCATTCTGCTGCCTTCATTCTGTTGCCAATTAAACCCCATTCTCCCATGCCGATTCACCCTTCTCTTCAGCTCAAATCTGTCTCCGACACGGATTTCGCCGTCCTAGACAAGGCGGTGATGGATTGTGCTTATGCGGCTCACAACAAGTTTGGCCGCCTCTTTGATGAGCGCATTTATGAGAACGATGTTGCCGCCCGTCTCAGGGCGCTGGGATTGGAAGTCCACACTCAAGTCCCGGTTTTGGTCGAGCACGGCACATTCCAAAAGACCTACTACCTTGATCTCGTCGTCAATCATATGCTCTACGAACTCAAGGTCGTATCCATCCTCACCAGCGATCACGATGCCCAAGCCCTGCACTACGCCATCCTTCAGGACATTCGGCTGGTGAAGCTCCTGAACTTTGGCGAGGTGAAAGTTCGGGGGAGGCTCCTTCAGAATGCTCTCGAGTCCAAGGAACGAAAGCATCCCACTCTCCGAAAGACTGGAATGACTTTTTTGACGCCCAACTGCGAGCGACTCGTTAGCCACTTTCGGGCGTTGCTGCACGACTGGGGAACCCATCTCTCGGCAAGCCTCTACAGCGAAGCGCTTGTGCATCACTTTGGCGGCGAGCCGCACTGTGTTCAGCGGTTCGAACTCAAGGATCACCAACTCACGCTAGGCACACATCGTGTCCAGTTTCACAGTGAAGATCACGCCTTTATCGTCACCTCACTCCATCGCGATCAACAGGCCTACCGAAGGCATCTCGATGTCTTACTATCTCATACTCGTCTCAAAGCCATTCAGTGGCTCAATCTCAACCAAGGCCGAGTCGAGATCACGACGATTCAATAGGCAACAGAATGTCTTTTCATTGCCTTACTCATCCATTCTGCTGCCTTCATTCTGTTGCCAACAAACCTCTCCAACCCATGAAACACATCCTCGCCTTACTCCTCATCGCAGCACCGCTCCAGGCGGCACCACTGAAGGTCTTCATCCTCGCCGGCCAGTCGAACATGGAGGGCCATGCGAAGATCGAGACCTTTGATTACATCGGCGATGATCCGGCAACAGCGCCGCTTTTGAAAATGATGCGCGCCGACAAGGGCGAGCCGCGTGTGTGCGATCACACCTGGATCTCCTATCTCACCGGCAAATACGACGGCAGCGCGAATGGCGAGGGCACCGGCAAGCTCACGGCGGGCTATGGGGCGCGAGACGATGCGATGAAGTCGAATGGCAAGATCGGCCCGGAGTTCACTTTTGGCCTCACAATGGATGCGGCGCTGAAGGAGCCGGTGCTCATCATCAAGACCGCGTGGGGTGGTCGCAGTTTAAACACCGAGTTTCGGCCGCCGAGCGCGGGGCCGTATGAACTCAATGACTACCAAAAGAAGCTCTACTACGGCCCGCCCGGCCATGGCGTGCCGAAGGACATGAATCAGTGGCTTGAAGAGAAGAAGCGCGAAACAGGCCGCTTCTACCGCTACATGGTCGAGCATGTGAAGCATGTGCTCGCCGATCCGAAACGCGTCTGTCCAGCCTACGATGCCAAGGACGGTTACGAGATCGCTGGCTTCGTGTGGCTCCAAGGCTTCAACGACATGGTGGACGGCCACACGTATCCGGATCGCGGCAAGCCGGGACGCTTTGCGGTTTACAGCGACCTGCTCGCGCACTTCATCCGCGATGTGCGCAAAGATTTGGGTGCGCCGAAAATGCCTTTCGTGATCGGTGTCATGGGCGTAGGCGGTTTGAAGGCCGAGAAGGACACCGTGGCCTTCCGCGAGGCCATGACCGCGCCCGCCTTGATGCCGGAGTTCAAAGGCAATGTCTTCGCGGTGCCCACCGCGCCGTTTTGGTCGGAGGAACTCGGTGCCATCGACGACAAACGCGCCCAGGTCCGCCAGATGGGCCATTACCTTAACTCGAAACACAAAGACCACGCGAACGCCGACAGCCACATGACTGAGGCGGAGAAACGCGAGTATTTGAAGAACTACGAAGCGAAGCTCATCTCGCCCGCCGAGGAAGCGCTGTGGAAACGCGGTGCCTCGAATGCCGGCTACCACTACCTCGGCTGCGCGAAGACCTTTGCGCTGATGGGCAAGGCCTTCGCGGAGGCGCTGATCGGGCCATCTCAACTCCAGAACTGATTCCACGCCTCATGAAATCGCACCGCTTACTCATCGCGCTGCTCGCAGCGCCAAGCCTCGTCCTTGCAGCAGGCAAAAATGAATCCACTCCACCGCCCGATTTCACC
>CAMBPV010000161.1 GCA_945869695.1 Prosthecobacter debontii | reverse complement strand
CGACGAGTGCATCTTTGGGTTGACCGCGAAGGGCCTTTCTGGGATCGACCTGCGGTTCATTCGTCGAGCGAGTACTTCGATTGCATGGGTGCTGTGGTCACAGAGACAGCACTCGCAGAGTCAGCACAGCTGAAACACTGGAATGAAGAGGCCTTTCTCGTGTCATTACCGGGCGGTCGCTACACAGCCCCAGAGCTTGAGATTGTCTGGCACGAAGGTCCCTATGGTACGCTCACGTTGACAGTGACCAACGCTGCCTCCACCGACAGGGTTCAGAAACTCGCCAATGAGTGCTTGCTACCGTTGAACTGAGCCGCTACGCGGAGGGGCGTGAGGGGGCTGTGCGTGAGGTGTACGTTGGGGGTCTATGTCACCTCTACGCATCCAGTACATCGGGCTGCTGACCCTTCGGGGTTATACGCAGCGAACTCAGGAGTCTTATATCAATGCGGTGGCGGCTCTGAGTCGCCATTACGGGCACTCGCCTCATCTGCTCAGTGATGGACAGGTTCGTGCTTACCTCGTCGGGCTTCACCAGCGCGGGCTGAGTCGGAGCACGGTCAATGTGGCCATCAGTGCGCTGCGGGTGTTCTACCGCGATTTGCTCAAGCGCCCGGTGGCGCGCATTGAGGAGTGTCTGCCGCGTCCGCGCAAGGTGACGCGCAGGGCGCGGGTCTATAGCCGGGAGGAACTGGGCTCGCTGTTTGTGACGGGCTGCCGCTCGCTGCGTGACCGGGCCTTTTTGATGACGGTGTATGGCGCGGGCTTGCGCTTGAATGAGGCGTGCCATTTGAAGTTCGAGGATGTGGAGAGCTCACGCGGGATGTTGCGGGTCAATCAGGGTAAGGGGAACAAGGATCGTTACACGGTGCTCTCGCCTTGGTTGCTGGAGGTGCTGCGCGATTACTGGCGGCAGTTCCGCCCGCAGGGTTCGTGGCTGTTCCCGGCTCTGCGTCTTCAAGATAAGCCGATGGTGGATGGCTCGGCACAGCTGATTTTTTGCCGGGCCTTGAAGCGTGCGGGCTTGCCGAACCGGGGTGGCATTCACTGCTTGCGCCACTCGTTTGCGACGCATCTGCTGGAGGACGGGGTGGATGTGCTGACGATTAAGAAGCTCATGGGGCATGCGAACTTTGCGACGACGGCGGGCTACCTGCATGTGAGCGCGGAGCAGGCGGTGAGGGTGCGCTCGCCGCTCGATGTGATCGCGCCGCCGCCGGTGTCATCATCGCCGCCACCACCACCGCCGCCGTCGGTCTCCATGACGGATCCACGCTGAAGCCTGCTGCTGCACACACGTCATGCTCTCGCTCTCTGCTCAAGAGGGCGCGGATGTGCAGACGGGGGAGGCGGGCTGCTCGGTGCCTGCTGCGACCACGCCACGCCTGACGGTGGCGCGGGTGATCGCGGCGGCGCTGCGGCTCTTTCCCCGGCCGGCACTCAGCGCTCATGCCTGGAAGGTGCTCAATGCACTGCTGGCCTGCCGCACGCCGCTGCTGGGGGCGCACCGCTACCACTGCACGGACTGTGGGAAGGATCATCTAGTTCCGCACTCGTGCCGCAACCGCCACTGCCCGAGCTGTCAGGCGGCGCTCTCGCGTGACTGGCTGGAGCGGCAGATGAAGTGTCTGCTGCCGGTGACTTACTTTCATGTGGTTTTTACGCTGCCGCACAGTCTCAATGCGCTCATCGCGCAGAACCGTCGCGTTTTGCATGACCTGCTCTTTGAGTGTGCGAGCGCGACGCTGCTGGAGTTTGGGCAAAACAAGTTCAAGACACGGCTGGGGGTGACGGCGGTGCTGCACACCTGGGGCCAGACGCTGGTGGATCATCATCACCTGCACTGCATCGTGACGGGCGGTGGTCTGAGCGCCGAGGGGAGCCAGTGGCGTGGTGTGCGCAGCGGCTATCTCTTTCATCGCCCCTCCTTATCCGAGGTGTTCCGGGCGAAGTATCGCGATGGTTTGCAGCGGCTCTTTGATGAGGGGAAGCTGGAGTTCCACGGCCAGCTTGCAGGCATGGCGCAGGTGTGTGAGTTCCAGCGGTTGAAGCGTGAAGCCTTGCGCAAAGAGTGGGTGGGGGAAACGGGGTCAGTGTGCAACTTCTTGACAAAAAGCATCAATACATGCGCCGCCAATAGTTTGTCAGCCAGTTGCACACTGACCCCGTTTCCTCCCAACCAAGGAATACTTTCAGCTTTGAAGTGCAACAACTGGGCGGGAATAATTGACTGCGTTTGGAGTCTTGTATCCGAGGCGCTTGCGGGGTCGGTTGTTGAGGATCTCGGCTAGACGATTGCACTGCGGCTGGGTGAGCCCGGCGAGGTCCGTGCCTTTGGGCTTGCTCCGGTCCTGCACAGGTTGGAAACGCTGTGCCAATTTGCGCTTCTTGCTCCGGCAAGGCTTCGACCGCAGAGTTTAGAAAGCGGCAGAGGTGAAATTTGAAAGGTTATTCTCTGCGGTCTTCTGATCTCTGGCGGTGTGGAATTCTGGAATGGGCTTCGGCGCTCGACAAGGGGAGTGGGGGTGTTCTTGGTTTTTGGTTCTTGTTTCTTGGAAGGCGCGGGGCAGGGGGGAGAGAATGACCCGACGATGGGAGGCCTGGAACGTGGAACGTGTCGGGTGTTTGACGTCGCAGGGTTTCCGCAAGAGGGCCTCCTCGGGGGCGCTTTTTAAGACGGAGGCATGAAGCCGGGGTGTGATTTATTCGATGCAATGAATTGACCCTGGTGGAGATTCCCGCTTAGTCTGGGGGCTCAATGGATCAACTCCTGAAACTCTGAAGCTGCGATGGACTGGGAATCACCTTTTGTGCTGCTCCTGGCAATACCGGCGCTTTTGGCGCTGGTGTGGATCGAGCAGAAGTCTGCGCATCCGATGCCCTCGGGGCGGAAGCGGGCGCTGCTGGTGATGCTGCTGGACCTGAGCCAGAGCCTGGGGGAGGAGGGCATGAAAAAGGTGTTCGCCCGCGCGGAGTCGATCCGAGCCAAACTGCCGGCGGATGTCTCGCTCTCGATGGTGACGTTTGGGGATGAACCGAAGATCCTACCGGAGGGGCTGCCGCTGGTGCCAACGGCGGAGCAGGCGGTGTGGCAAAAGGAGCACGGGCGGGATAGCAATTACGGTCAGGCGGTGGAGTTTGCGACGGCGCTCTTTCCCGCGGGGAGCAGCCGCCACATTGTGGTGATCGGCGATGGCCATGAGACGCGGGGCAGCCTGCTGGAGGCGGCGAAGGATGTGTCTGCGGCGGGCACGCACCTGCACGTGGCGGCGGTGACGGGACCGAGACGGAGTGATGTGCGGGTGCGGGAGCTGGTGCCGAACCGCTCGCGCCTGCATGAAGGGGCGAGCCTGAAACTGCGCGTGGTGATCGAGAGCACGGTGGATGGGGCGGGTCTGCTGAAGCTTTTTGAAAATGGGGTGGAGGTGGATCGCCGTCCGGTGTCGGTGAAAACGGGGGAGCTTCATGAGGAGACCTTCACGCGCACGCCTTCGGTGAGGAATATCTACAAGTTCCGGGCGGTGGTGGAGGGGTTTCCGAATGACTCGATCTCTGCCAACAATGATGCGCTGACGATCGTGGATGTGCGTGGACGTTTGCGCCTGCTGTATCTGGAGGGCAATCCGGCGGAGGGTCAATATCTGATGCAGGCGATGGAGAAGGAGGGGGTGCAACTCGATCTCCGACAGGCGGGCTCTATCCCCTCGACGCTGGAGGAACTCTCGGGTTACGATGGTATCATCATCTCCGACATCCCGGCCTTTCAAGTGGGCGATGGGGCGATGACGGCGATGCGGGACTATGTGGATAAGCTGGGTGGCGGGCTGATCATGCTGGGGGGATCGAGCTCTTTCGGGGTGGGTGGGTATTACCGGACGCCGATCGAGGATGTGCTGCCGGTGCGCTTGAAGTCGCCGGATGATGAGGAGAAGCAGTCGTCGGCTCTGGCGCTGGTGATTGACCGCTCGGGCTCGATGGCGGGGGAGAAGCTGGAGATGGCGAAGTCGGCGGCGATCGCGACGACGGAGGTGCTCGGGCGGAATGATTTCATCGGTGTGTTTGCCTTTGACTCGGAGGCTCATGTGGTGGCGCCGATGTCACGGATCACGTCGGTGGCGGCTGTGGCGGCGCAAATCTCCTCCGTGGCTCCGGGTGGGGGGACGAATCTGCAGCCTGCGTTTATCCAAGCGCGGGAGGCTCTGCAAAAGGTGAAGGCGAAGGTGAAGCACATGATCATCCTGACGGATGGGCAGACGGCGGGCAGCGGGTATGAGGTGATGGCCGGGCAGTGCCGCAATGAAGGCACGACGATTTCGACGGTATCCATCGGCCAGGGCTCGCACGTCGGCCTGCTTCAGGCCATTGCCACTGCAGGAGGCGGGCAGGCTTACCTGACCAATGATGCGGCGAGCATCACGCGCATTTTCACTCAGGACACGCTGATGCACACGGGGCGGATGATCCGGGAGGAGCCGTTTGAACCGATTCTGGTGGAGAAACATCCGCTGCTGGCAGGCTGGGAGAAATGGGAGTCTCCGGCGCTTTTGGGTTATGTGAAGACGCTGCGGAAGTCCACGGCGCAGGTGCCGCTGGTGACTGACCTCGGTGATCCGCTGCTGGCGCATTGGCGCTTTGGGCTGGGGAAGGTGACGGCCTTCACTTCGGATGCGAAATCGCGCTGGGCCTCGCTTTGGATCAGCCGCTGGGATGGCTACGGACGCTTTTGGTCGCAAGTGCTGCGTGAGACGGCGCGTCCGCCGCAGGGGCAGAACATGGATCTGATCTGCCGCACGGAGGGGGAGGAGGCGCGTGTGACGGTGGATCTGCTGGAGGATGCGGGCTCACGTCAAAACAATGCGAAGGTGCAGACGGAGGTGTTTTTCGTGGCGGCGGATGCTCTGGGTGCGCCGCTGAAGCCTGTTTCCAACCTCGTGCTGTCTCAAAGTGGCCCGGGGCTTTATGAGGGTAGCTTCCGTCCGGATCAGCCGGGTGTTTACCTGGTGAGAGCGCAGTCGGGCGCGGAGATGGTGTCGGCGGGTCTCGTGCACAATCCCTCATCTGAAGCCAGCCTGGGCACGGTGAATGAGCCGCTGCTGCGACAAGTCACCGCGCTGTCGGGCGGCACGTGGATGGAGGGAAATGCGCTGCCGGATCTGGTCTCCGTGAAAGCCACTCAATACGTGGAGCTCTGGCCCTCGATCCTCATCGCTCTACTGCTGCTCTTTTTGGCAGACATCGCCATCCGCCGCTGGGAGCATGTGATGGGAATCTGGGAGAGCCTGCGGCCCGAGCGCGCACCGCCAAAGAGCGCCTGAGACTGGGGCTGGAGACGTGGCCTGTGAGTGAAGAGATCAAGTTGACTTCAGCCTCGATGATCGCGACTTTGGTGTTCTGTTTTTTTTGACACGATGAACCGCCGCACCTGGGTCCTCTTTGCCTCCCTGATCGGGCTGAGCCATGCCGTGGTCGCATCTGCAGCACCCAAAACCATGAGCAAGACTTCCCGAGAATCCTGGGGCACCCTTCAAACCGGAGAATCGGTGGATCTCTTTACCCTGCAAAATGCCAATGGCATGACGGCGCGCATCACGAGTTATGGCGGCATTCTCGTTTCTCTCACGGCGCCCGACCAAGCAGGGGCTCTCGCGGATGTGGTGCTCGGTTTTGATTCGCTGGCGAAATACGAAGCCAAGAATCCGTACTTCGGCTGCATCACGGGGCGGTATGCGAATCGCATCGGCGTGGCTGCCTTCAGGATTGATGGGAAATTGTTTCGAGTGACGGCCAACTCGGGGAAGCATCAACTGCACGGCGGCAAGGTGGGTTTTGACAAAAAGGTGTGGCACGGTGAGACCACTGAAAAACCGGGAGCGGTGGGCCTGATCCTGACCTACCGGAGTCTCGCAGGCGAAGAGGGTTTCCCGGGGAATCTCGACTGCAAGGTGACGTATTGGCTGACGGATGCGAATGTGCTGGAGATCGAGCACGAAGCGAAGACCGATGCGCCCACGGTGGTGAACCTGACCAACCACAGCTATTTCAATCTGGGTGGAGAAGGCAGCGGAGACATTCTCGGCCATGAGATGATGATCCCGGCCTCCACCTTCACAGCCACGGATGATGACCTGATCCCCACGGGAGAACTGGCCAGCGTGGCGGGCACACCGCTTGATTTCCGTGAGCCGCACCTCATTGGCGAGAGGATCGGCGCTGACTTCAAGCCCCTGATCCAGGGCATCGGGTATGATCATAATTACGTGCTGGGAGCCGGTGAGATGAAGCTGGCGGCCCGGCTGCGGGATCCGAAAAGTGGCCGCGTGATGGAAGTGATGACGACGGAGGTCGGTGTGCAGTTTTACAGTGGCAATCACCTCAATGGTGTGTCAGGGAAGGCCGGGCATGTTTATGAAAAACGCCATGGCCTCTGTTTGGAGACCCAGCGCTTTCCAGACAGCCCGAATCAGTCGAGCTTTCCGTCCTCCATCCTCCGGCCCGGCGAGACTTATCGCCACGTCACTCACTTCAAATTCTCAGCTCACTAAACACCGTTTTGCACGACACTGAACCTATCGCCTTCGCCGCTGGCTCCTCACGCTTTGTGCAGGAGCATGACTTCGCCGCCCGCCAGTATCGGGGAAAGCGTGAAAATCAGGAGGACTATTACGCCTTTGCAGATGCGGCTGATCATGATGAGCCACCGCTGGCGAAACTGCTCCTCGCGGTCGGAGATGGGCTGGGTGCCCACGCGGGTGGCAGTGTGGCGAGCTATGTGACGGTGGGTGCCTTCATCAAAGCGTATCACGACAACCCGATGGATGTGGTGCCTCGACTCCGCACGGCCTTGGACGATGCCAACGAGGTGCTGGGCAATCTGGCCGCCAGTTTGCCCGCCGTGGGACAGCCCATGGGCACGACGATCGTCGCCGCCTTGGTGACCAAAGAAACCCTTCACTGGATCAGTGTCGGAGATTCACCTTTGTTCGTATTTCGTGAGGGAAAACTCATCCGAATCAATGCGGATCACTCCCTCACCCAAATCCTGGAGGAGCGCGTGCGGAATGGGGAAATGACGGCGGAAGATGCCGCGCACCATCCCGACCGTCACACGCTGCATTCCGCCATTCTGGGGATGCCACTTCAGACGGTGGATGCTCCAGAGGAGCCGTTCGCCCTCCTGAAGGGTGACATCATCATCGCGGCAAGTGATGGCGTGTTTACGCTCTCGAATCGCCAATTGGAGGAGTTGCTCAGTTTTGGTCAGCACACCACGGCGGACAAGATCGCTGACGCCATCCTTTTCGCCGTGAAGCGGATGAATCTGGACCGTCAGGACAACACGACTGTCGGCGTGATCAAGGTGTAGCACGGGCCTGCATCTGAGAGGGTGCGGGTTTGAAGTGCTCGATGTATCCGATCATCATTTCATCTGACGTCTGCGGCCCCCATTTCACTGTGCGTGTGGGGTCAGGATTGGCGGCGTTTGCGGCGCTGTTATCAAAGACTGCCGTGATCTTCAGCGTGTCGCCCCGACGCAGGGTCTGATGCTGGGCTAAATCGTAGCGCAACTGCCAGTTAAAATCGTAGCGCGGAATATCGAGCAGATTCTGATGCGTGCCATCCGCTTTGATGACCTCATATTTGAAGGCCTTTCCGCGCACATGCATGTGTGCCATGAACGCCATGGCATTCAGGTCAAAAGGAATCGTGCGAGTCTCGACCTCCACATGATTGGCCTGACCCGGCGGGATGTTCAGCTTCCGTTTGGGCAGGGCGATCGTCTCCACCACGAACTGTGGCTCCTCCTCCGCAAAGAGGAGCCCCATGCGGAGTTGGTCCTGAGTGGCGCGACCATTGGGGGTGTAGTGGATCTGAAAGCTCACGGTGGCACCCGCCGGTAACTTACGGGCAAAACCTCTCGGGTACACTTGCTTCGAGTTACCCGGCACATAGGCGGCCCAGTAACCGCTGGTTCCTTCATCCCGGTCCCGCACGCTGCTGCCTTTCGGGTGCACGCTTACGATGACGTGATGCACGACTGCGCGATCCGTGGGCAGAATTTCATAACCCTTCACCCATTTGTCTTCGGTGAAGGTGGTCTCCGTGGTGAGAAATTGATACGGCATGGTGCCTTCAGCCTTGATGGACACAGGCCGTGGCAATTGAACAATGTGATCGGGCTTTCCAATGCTCCACTCTTTCGGCCAAGCGCGAGCCAGAGGCTGATCTTTTGCATCTCCCTCGGGTCGTGACGAGTCGAGCCAAGTGATCAGGTCACGCTTGTCTCTCTCACTCAAGGAGCAATCGTTGGCCCACGGGCTTTCGGTTTCTTCCGCTTGTTTAGCCGCAAACCACGGTGGCATGGCCCCGCGCTGGACCTGCTTTTTGATCATCCCTGCGTGCTCCACCACGTCCGCATACGTCTGAAGTGAAAACGGACCCAGACCGTCTGCGCGGTGACACTCGACGCAGTGATTCTGCAGGATGCGGCTGATCTCGCGATGATAAGTGACGGTGCTGGTGATCACCTCTGAACGGGCGGTGTCCAAATCCAGTGCACAGCCCGGTGCGGTGGTCGCAGCGATCTCAGGCGCCTCGTTTCTGAGGACCGCATCCAGCGCTGAGCGCAGGTAGTGCACCTTGGGTGCTTCCTTGGTGTAGCCCAGACCATACTGATCATGGATGGCTCCGCGGTAAACCAGCGTGCGTGCGGCATCGATGACAAAAACCACAGTCGTCGTGGTCGCCCCCAACCGCGTGGACACTTCTTTTTTCGAGTCGCGAACCACGGGTGAAGTCAATCCATGCGCCGTGAGAAATGATTGAATCTCCTCCTGACTCTCTCCCGCAACCGGATCGCAAAGAATGAACCGCACCGACTTGTCCATGTAGTCTTTTTCGAGTCGGGCCAGTTCCGGCCCCAGCTTGCCGCTGATGGGACAGGTGGCACCGAAGAATGCGATGACCACGGCGCGCTCACTGCCTTCCGCCGCGAGATTCACCGCCTGCCCTTTCAAGTCGGATAAAGTCAGCGCAGGCACCTGTCTCCCGACTCCGTGCTCAGTCGCCTTCAGCCGCTGGGGCTGCTCTTTTAGATCCGCCACTGACTCACTCGAAGCTGTCACCTCAGGAGTCTCCGATTTCTTTTGCCGATAACGCTCCGGCAAGATTTCGCCCAGCACCTCGATCGCCTCTGCCAGCTTGACGCTTCCATCCTGGTTCTGGTCCAGCTTTTCGAATATCTGCCGGTCGTTCATCTCCCCGGACGAGAGCGCTCCATCTGAGTTTTTGTCCAGCAATCGGAATGCCGTTTCAGTCCGATTCGGATCAACTGCCGATTCAGCAGGCTTGAATTTTTGAAGCTTTCCCTTCATCTGAGCGAGGCCCTTCAGCGCCTCCACCTTGTCCACTGAGCCGTTGGCATCCAGATCCAGCATTTTTAACATCGGCCTCGCGTTCAGTTCTTCGCCGCTGAGGACTCCGTTTGAATCCGTGTCAAACTGCTGAAAGCGCTCCTCCAATTTCAGGCCCTGAGCCAAGGCCGGAGCGAGGAGGTAACCCAAAGAGGCGATGCCAGCGGCGGCGGCCAGTGTGATCTTGAGATTTCGTTTCATAGCGAGAGTTTAGGACACTTCACGAACACCGCCGATTGGCCAAAGTTACGTCGGCCGATGAAGAAAAGGCATCGCCCACTCGGTTGCTCAGTTGTCTGAGCCGTCGCTATCGTCGTCCCAGTCGCGGCCGGACAGCTTCACGGGTGAGGTATTGCGGTGAATCCACACGCTTTGTACCATGCCCATCAGAAAGAGGCAGACGACCAAAAAGGTGCCGCCATAACTCACAAAAGGATATGGCAAACCGGTGATGGGCATGAGGATAATGTTCATGCCTGCATTCTCGAAAGCGTGCACAAAAAGCATGGCGACTACACCCACTACAATGAGACGTCCGAGTTGATCCCTGGCAAAAAAGGCAACGAAGACGCACTGCATGAAGAGCAGCGACGTCACTGCCAAAAGCAGCAACGCCCCCCGGAAACCGAACTCCTCACAAACCACCGCAAAGATGAAGTCGTTGATGCTTTCGTTCGGAAAAAAGGTGCGGTGAATGGAGGCATTGTCAGCCACCTTTGCTGACAGGGGACCCTTGCCTTCAATGCCGGCAGAGCCGACTGCCGTCAGGAGGAAATTGGGCACCCAACCTTCGTCCTGAAGGTTCACTTTGTGCTCCTGATTGGTGAGGAGATTGATCCACGTATCGATGCGTTTTTGCTGGTAAGGCTTCAGTGCAAAGAAGTATCCGATCGGGATCACGCAGAGGACCAGAAGGGCTAGCGTGATCAGGTAGCGAAAGGGGATACTGCCCACGAGGAGCATGGCGCAGAACACAGGCCCCCAGACCGTCGCAGAACCAAAGTCCTCCTTCAGCACCATCACGAAGGGGATGGCCACGATGATTCCTGCCACCGCCAACCTCACGGAAGGATAGCGGAACACACTGATCCAACGCTGAAGATCCCCGAAGACCACCGCCAGAGACATGATCCCTGCAGTGATCGCGATCTGGGACGGCTGCACTTCCATGGTCCCGCCCAGTCTCAGACGCTTCTGCCCCAGAACCTCCACCCCATAGACTTGAAGAACGATGAGGGCCGCGATGCCGAGCAAATAAAGCGGCCAGGCACCCCAACGGACCCATTTGTAGTCGATCAAGGCCGCACCAAAAAATACGGGTAAGCCGATCAGTGCCCATTTGATTTGTTGGTTCCAGACCTCGCCGAGGGAGCCTCCTTTGTAAGCGGACGCATTGTAGATGGCATAGACGCCGAAGATGATGAGCGCCGCCATGTTCAGAAAAAGCGGCCAGTTCAGGCCCAGGAATTTTTTAAAAAGAGGCGTCATGGAGATGCGAGCTACAGCTTGGGCACCGAGTTCAGGAGCTTGCGGGTATACTCATGCTGCGGGCTTTCACAGACGGCATCTGCGTCACCTCGCTCGACTACTTTACCCCGATACATTACGATGATCTGATCACTCATGTGCCGCACGACGGCAAGGTCATGAGCGAC
>CAMBPV010000160.1 GCA_945869695.1 Prosthecobacter debontii | reverse complement strand
TTAGAAATCCTGACTGAGTCTGATTCAAATCATTCCATTGCCCCCATTCCTTTGCCAATCCGTCTTTGATTCGTCCCAAATGACCTTCTTAACCCAAGGTTATGATAGACAAGGCCTGCATTTTCCATGGTTTTGGTGCGTAAGCCCTGACCTTCCTCCTCCTCATCGAGGTCCTCCGCATAGCCACGCCATTCGATAACGTACTCCCGCAGCGAGTCATCATCATCAGGGTCGAAGCCACGTTCTTCGATGAAATCGCGGAGGGTCGGATAGTCGGGCTCGTCATTGGGGTTACCCAGATGCAGATCATAGCCGCCAAAGCTTTCCACCGCGTAAATCAGGGTGGAGGCGTTTTCAGGTGCCAGGATCAGCGGTTGGCTGGCACATGAACAAGAAGCACTGGAACACCCTCGTCCTCGACGGCTCCGTGCCCCCGAAACTCATCCGCGAGCTCGTCCAGCACAGCTACGACCTCGTCGTAGCCTCTCTGCCTGCCAAATTGAGGCCTAAGCCGAAGCCATGACCTCCATGATTTTCGCGGGCGGTTGCTGGTTCATGGCGAGCCAGGCCATGCCGCGGAGGCCGGGGTTGGCGTGGGTGAAGAAGCGTTTGTAGGCGGCGCAGAGGTAGTTGAGGCCGGGTTCGCCTTCGGGCGTGTGGAGGAAGCGGTTCTTCGGGCACTCGCCGTGGCAGGCGAAGCGCACCTCGCACTCCTGGCAGTAGCGCGGCAGGCTGCTGGCCTTGTTTTGGCCGAACTCTCGCTGCTGCGGGCCGCGCACGAGATCGCCGAGGCTTTGATCGAGCAGATTGCCGAGTCGATGACGCGGCGTGACGAAGTGATCGCAGGAATAGACATCGCCGTTGTGCTCCAGCGCCACGGCATCGCCGCAGGTCTCGCGGAAGAGGCATAGACCGGCCGGTTGGCCCATCCACACGCCGAGCATGACATCGAAGAGCTGCACAAACACCCGGCCCACATCGTGGCGCAGCCAGTGATCCCAGATCGAGGTCAAAAAGGTGCCGTAATCCTCCGCGAGCACGCTGGCCTCGCTCACCGCCTCGCCGTCACCCACGCGATCGACGAGCGGGATGAACTGCAGGTGCGTGGAGCCGATGCTTTTGAGGAATTCATAGACCTCCAATGGCTGGCATGCGCTCTCGCGATGCACGACGGTGAGCGTGTTGAAGGTCACGCCGTGCTTTCGCAGCACGCTGAGACCGCTCATCACCTTGTCAAAGGTCGGTCGGCCACCCTTGTCCACGCGATAGAGGTCGTGCAGCTCGCGAGGCCCGTCGATGCTGAGGCCGACGAGGAAGTTCTCACGCTTCAGAAAGGCTCCCCAAGCATCGTCGAGTAAGACGCCGTTGGTTTGAAACGCGTTGGCGATGCGGCGGCTGCCAGCATGCTGCTTTTGCAAGGCCACCGCCTTCTCAAAGAACTCCACACCCATGAGCGTCGGCTCACCGCCCTGCCAGGCGAAGAGAACCTCCGCACCATCCGGCTGCGCATGGATTTGAGCCTTCACGAAGGTTTCCAGCGCCTCATTCGTCATGCGATGGCTGCCTCGTGGATACAGGCCTTCCTTTTCGAGGTAGAAGCAATACTTGCAGTCGAGATTGCACTTCGAGCCCGAAGGCTTCGCCATCACATGAAAAGGCTGCTCCTTCATGATGCTTGAGTCCACTGCACGCGATAAAACGCCTTCACACCCGCGAGCGTGTCGCTCATCAAAACGGGGCCGTTGTTGCCGGTGAGTGAGGAGCCGATGTTCGACCACGAGACGAGGTCGGTGGACTTTTGCAGTTGGTAGGTCGTGTTGATGCGCGAGAGGAAGGTGACCTGCACTTTTGCCTGCGGGCCGTTGGTGGGATCGGTCCAGCGTTTGATCTCGAAGTTCATCTTCTCCGGCGCGATGGAGGTCGTGTAGGCACGCGGGGCAAGGCGAGTGCCTTCCAAGGTCGCGAGCTGGTTCATGAGCAGCGTGCGTGCAGCCTGTTGCGCGGTATTGGCGAGCGTGGGCTCGCTGTTCAGTGTGCGCAGTGCCTCGGCCCAGACGGAGATGTTTTTCTCCTCCAGCGGCAGGCCGTAAAGGGCGCTGAAGTCGCCACCAGCCGGGCGCAGATCATAAAACTCCTGCTGGTCCGCCGCCACGCCATCGGCATCGAAGTAGCGGGCGTATTTGAAGTCACTCGTGCGGATCATGCGGATGCGATTGGGTGGCGAAACGGGGCCCGTGGGGAAGGTCGCGGCATTCGAGGCGGCGTAGATGTCGTCGAAGGCGAAGAGAATGTAATCCTGCACGGGCGGCGCGGCGGGATTGAGCACGATGCTGCTGTAATCGACCCCGGCGAAACCCTTGCTCTGCCAGTTCGGCACGCCGGTGAGGGCACAAAGCGTGGGCAGCAGATCGACATGCGAGACGAGGGCGTCGGTTGTTTGCGCGGTGGGATAGAGCACCGGATTCGACCAGATCATCGGCACGCGGATCGTCTCCTCATAGGTCACGAAGGTCTTCTGGCGAAGCGCCCCGTGGCACATGCCGTTTTCACCATGATCGGAGGTGCGGATGATGACGGTGCTGTTCAGCGCGGCGGTGCCAGCGCCGCCGAGGTTGTCAAAGACAGCCAGCAGTTCGCCGATCTGGCCGTCGATCTTCTTCATGAGGTTGCCGTAGAAGTTGAGGTAGTTCTGCTGCACCTGCGGCGTGGCCACCACGCCCAACCCGCCGGCCATTACGCTCTTGATCTGCGCATGCGCGGTCGGCTTGTAGTTGGTGGCGAGGTTTTCATTCACCGTCGGCGGCAGCGGAATGGGCGGCGTGGTGGGCACGAGCCACGAGGCATCGTAGCCGCCGACCTGCCACGGCTCCGGATTGCCCGCGCTGGGATAAGCGAGCACGTCGTGCGGATTCACCAGCGACACGATGAGGCAGAAAGGACGTCCCGTCGGGTTCTGGATGCGGTTTTGCAGAAAGGCCTTCGCGTCATTGATGAAGCGGGCGTCATGATCCGCCGTGCCGCCGCCGAAGTTGTGCGCGGCGGTATCGCCACCCGCATCGGGCGCATCCCAGCCATCGAAGCCGTAGCGGCTGATGTCATCCTCCATGTAGGTGCCGTCCACCCCGTCGATGCCGTGGCTCATGTGCCACTTGCCTTTGTAGATGACGTCGTAACCCGCCTCCTTCAGGCAGGTGGCCATGTTTGGAAGCGAGGGATCGAGCTGCGGCTCCACCGGCGTCTGCAAATAATCCTCCGTGAGGGTCGAGTGCGCATGGTTCTGCGCGGGAAACAGGCCGGTGAAGAGCGCATTGCGCGAGGGAGTACACATCGCCGTGGCACAGAAGGCGTGCGTGAAGGTGAGTCCGTTGTTTTTCAGGCGGGTGGTGTTTGGCAGATTCGCCGCCTCCCAACCCGCCGGGATCCACATCGGCGGACGCTCCTGGTCGGTCATGATCAGCATCAAATTCATCGGCGAGGCAAACTGCCCGCCCTGAGCCTCCTGAGTCACCACGCCAAAGAATTGCGATCCCGCTGCGACGGCGGTGAGTTGCTGAAGGAAATCACGACGTGAGGTGGCGGCGATGGAGGCAGGCATGAAGTTAATGGAAAGGGTTCGTACGGTTTCTGCTAGGAAATTGCTTTTTCTGCTAGGAAATTGCTTTTGAGGGGTGTGGGCCGAGTTGTCCCTGGACGTGGAGCGGAGACGGGGTGTGAGGGGGTCTGATTGCACTGGACGGCTTTCATGGGAGATGGATAGCAAAAAGCAAAAAAGCAGCAACCGAAATTCACCATGGCCGCTCCTGTTCGACGTAGGCGGGTTCGGGGCGGGCGTCATCGTAGTAGCGGTGGAAAACCGGGCAGGCGGAGCCCGACATCGGTGGCACCAGCCACGACCAATCGCCGGGCACCTTACGACCGCACTTTTCCTCCTTCGCCACATGTTGCATGAACTGGGCAGAGGCGGTGTGATGATCCACAATGGCCACTCCCGCCTCGCGGAAGGAATGCAGCACCGCGGTGTTAATCTCCACCAGGGCACGGTCCTTCCACAGCGTGCTGCGCTTGGAACGGTCGATCCCCATCCGCTCAGCGATGAGGGGAAGCAGGTTGTAGCGCCCCTCATCGCCGAAGTTGCGCGAGGCGATCTCGGTGCCCATGTAGTATCCGCTGAAAGGCGCGGCGGTGAAACGATGGCCGCCGCCCACCAGCGCCCGGTCAGACACTGCGGGCACCGCATGCCATTTGAGTCCGAGCTCAGCAAACCAGCCAAACGCGGGGTGGGAAATCGGCACCTCCAACACCGCGCACTTGGGAAGCTCGAACCAGCGCGGCGCGTGCCCGGGGCAATCCACCACCAGCGGAAGCACGTCAAAGGCGGAGCGGTCATGCGGCGGCTGCCAACCCATGTCCATCACCCGCTCGGTGAACGCGACCTCACTGGGATCTCCGAGGACGCTACCGTCTGCAGCTCGGTAGCCGGCATAGCGAATCAACTGTGTATTCCAAATGCGGACACCCTTTTCTTCGGGCTCGGCCTCCGCGAAAACGGTCACTGCGGTCCTGATGCGTCCACCATTGGTTGCATATTCAAGATGTCTGACACACGCCTCGAAGACTTCTTCGGGGCTGTCGACCGAGCGTGCGTCAAAAAGATGCAGACTCTCCCAAAACAAGCGGCCGATGCAGCGTGCATTGTTGCGCCAGGCCAGTTTGGCCATGTTTTCGAGTTGGCCGGTCGACAGCGGAATGCCAAAACGTTGAACGGCCTTGCTGCTTTGGAGATCGGATTCAGGGCAATCCATCGATGATTTGGCTGCGGGTTCCATGTTAGATGTCCGGTTCCGGATCCACCCGCTTCGAGAACTGGGTGATGGGCGTCAAGTTGCGACGGTGATCACAATGACTGACAAACAAAGTGCCACTGCTCACATAGTAAATCGCGTCCTGCTTAAAACGGGCTCCGATCTCGCAGGCCTCTGCGAAAGAGATGGCGGCTGCAAACCCCGGCTCCGCGTGCCGAGTCACGGGTGAATATCCGGTGATCGTTCCGATAAGCTGCCCACCGCGCTCCAGTTCGGTGTGAAGCGCCTCATTGGCGGCCCGATTGTCCTCTGCGGTCCACACTTCGCCCGTGGTGGCATAAGCGGTGATGATCGCGAAGGAGTCGGGCAGTGCGGCGAGCGGCAGACCGATTTTGAAGCGTGTTTCGAAATAGATCGGGGTCATGGCATCTGTGAAGGAGTTGAGGATTCGGCCGTCTCCACCTAGGCATCCAACCTTTGTTCGACCTCCCGGGCTGAGGCGTCAAGCAAATCATGTTGTTCCCTCAGCGTGAGTGTCGTGGGGACATGATCAAGCCGGGTCGTGGTGGAACGGATGAATTCGCGGGCGTTTCTTTTCAAGGGGTCATGCACACCCATCGTATCCCATGTGGTCAGACAATCATGGGGTAGCTCTCCCCTTGCGACCCCCTCATTGGCCGAACCTCCATGTCGCTTCTTCTTGGGCCGGTAGTCTGCCCCTGCTCCGGTGCCCCCCTTTTTCCGAGACGAGTGTGATGCCACTCAAATCACGCTTCCGGGTGGATTCGGATTGGCTGAACTTCCTCATGCAAACGACTTTGGATGGCTTTGTGCCTTCTTTGGCCTGGGCGATTCACCACTTCTGCCTCTCTTCCGGGGTGAGTTCGTGCGGTGCACTTGCCGGGCGCGAACGACATGGAACTCCATCCCGATCGCGGCATCGAGAACCCCATCCCCTCCGTGAACCGGCGTGAGCGGACACCTCAGAACTACCGATTCGATCAGCCCTCTCCCGCACAACGCAAAACCCGGTGCAGAAAAAAATCTTGGCACGGTTCACAGGAAAGCTATGCTCTCATACGTCGGAAATCGATGTGAATCCCGCCCCCACGACTCAACAGCGCCTCAAATGAGGGCCGAACCTGCCCAAGGTGGCCTCTCTTGATGAACATGAAAAAGAAAACGAATAACTCCCCGGAAATCAACCGTCGGCGCTTTGTCCAAACCGCTGCATTAACCAGCGCGGCGGCGCTAGGTGATCTCAAGGCCGCCGCGGCAACCACCCCGGATTCAACCCTCTCGCCCGCGCAGCAGAAGCTCAAGGAGGTCTGGGAGGAGCACATGAAGTGCGAGTTCGCAACCAAGAGCGTGGATGACACGATGGCGACCATGATTGAGGGCGGACACGTCAACCACGTGCCCACGATGACCGGAGGTCAGGGCTTGAAGGGCATTCGGGATTTCTACACCCGTTTTTTCATTCCCCAGATGCCGCCAGACACGAAGACCACGCCGATTTCCCGGACTATTGGGGAGACACAAATCGTGGACGAGATGATTTTTGAGTTCACCCACACCGTGCCCATGGATTGGATGCTGCCCGGCATTGCGCCTACGGGCAAGCGGGTCGAGGTGGCACTGGTGGCGATCATCGGATTCCGGGAAGGCAAGGTTTCACACGAGCACATCTACTGGGACCAAGCCTCCGTGCTGGTTCAGTTGGGTCTACTGGACGCCAGCCTTCTGCCGGTGGCGGGCCGCGAGAGCGCCGCCAAAGTGCGCGATGCCAGCCTGCCCTCGAACCAACTCATCGAGCGCACCGCCAGCCAAGATCGACGGAAAAACTAACCGCCACCAAGTGAAGCCATGAACGAAACCGAAACTCAACGCGTCGCCCGCCTCTACGAGCGAAAGCGCTCCGCGCTGGAGGCGTTGAAGAGGCTGCTGCTGCACCGAGCCTTCACCGGAGAACTGTGATTTGATGAACCCTAACCATACTCCGGTGATTTTGTTGATCGGTGGCGCGAGGGCATCGGCTCTGGCGCGGCCCCAGAACCGAGTGGCCAGCAGATGTGCTTTGCCGCTGCGTTCTAGGCGCTTGCTTTTCGTTCACGCAATTACCACCGCTGATTGACCATGAAACATCTCCTCCTCAATTTGATTTTGCTCGGATCTGCTGTTGCGCAGGAGTCGCCCTCTGCGCTGACCGTTGAGGTTCGCAGCATCATCGACGAATACGAAAACTCGGTGCGTGCCAACACGCTGAAGATCATCGCTGCCACCACAGAAGAGGAGAAAAATAAGTATCGTTCCAGCATTCCAAGCGCCGGACCGTATGCCACGAAAATGATGCAGTTTGTGCAGGCCCATCTAGACCGACCAGAGGCGGCGATGGCTGTGTCTTGGCTCGTTACAGGTGCGGCGAACTTTCCCGAAGGCCAAGAAGCTTTAAAAATGCTCGGAACGAGCTTTGCAGACCGAAAAGGCATCGCTCAGACAGTGAAACAACTCGAACACCACGGCTTGCCAGCCGAACCGGTGCTCAAGGCTGTGATCGAAAAAAATCCGAATCGCGAAGAGAAAGCCGCAGCGCTCTACGCTCTCGGTGCCATTCATTTCAAGAACTTCGATGCCACGCCCGACCGCGTTTCTGGTGATGCATCCAAAGAAATGGCCCTCCAATGCTTCCAGCGACTCAATGCGGAATTCGCCGAGGTTTCGATCCAAGGCTTCAAGCTCGCCGATTTATCCGCAAAGATGCTGTATGAGATGAACAATCTCCAGGTAGGTTGTGAGGCACCCGAAATCGAGGGCAAGGACGCCGACGGCGTCAGCTTCAAGCTCAGTGATTACCGCGGCAAACACGTCATCGTTATCTTCTGGGGCGGCTGGTGCCACGCCTGCCATGGAGTTTTGCCAATGATGAACCAGGCGGCGGAGCAGTTGAAGGATAAGAACGCGGTCGTGCTCGGTGTGAATACGGACATCGAGTCTGAAGCCAAACAGGCCCTCGCGACTTATCGGGTCGCCTTCCGCAACCTGCTCGACAACGCCACCAGCGGTCCGAACACTTCCCTCTACTTCCTGCGCAACTTTCCCACGCTTTACCTCATCGATCCCAAGGGAATGATCGCGATCAAGAACGGCTCGCTGGACGCGATCATCGCCAGGATCAACGAGGTGAAGTGATTGAGCACCGATCCTTTTCAGAGGGAGTCGGAGACGACAGACATCAATGGGTTGCCGTTGCCGACGGCGGAGATCCTCAGCCTATCGCGTCTGGGCGCGGTTGCCGCTCAGACGTGGATTGGAGGCTACACACCCGCCTCTCGGGTCATCGCGGCATTTACCGCTTGAAGATCACCACGCTCCGCGGAGTGAGGCAGGCTCATCAGCGTGAGCTCAGGGGAAGCTTGACTGTGAAGGTGCTGCCTTTGCCGGGCTCGCTCTTGACCTCCAGTGTCGCTCCGTGTTCATCGGCGATGGCTTTGCAGATGGACAAACCCAGGCCCGCGCCGCCGATGGTGCGGGTGCGGGATGCATTGGCGCGATAGAAACGGTCAAAGATGCGGGGTAGGTGCTCTTCGGCGATGCCGCTGCCGTTGTCGGTGATGGTGAAGAGGGACTGATCAGAGTCAGTGGTGGTTCTCAGAGAGATACGGCCACCATCGGGCGTGTGATCGAGGGCGTTGCTGAGCAGGTTGAGGACGATTTGGGAAAGGCGCAGTGCGTCGCCGATGCAGGGAGCGGGTGCGAGATTGAGTTCGAGAGCGATGTGCCTTTCCTCGGCGAGTGGTCGGAGGGGTTCTGCGGTTTCACGAGCGATAACCGCGAGATCGCAGGGCTCGTGTTTAACGGAAATGGCATCGCCGTCGTGGGTGGCGAGGGTGAGCATGGACTCGGTGAGTTGATTGAGGCGGCGGGCGGCACTGACGCAAGCTTCGAGGGTGCGCTGATAGGTGGCGGGATCGCGTTCACGGGTGAGCACGCGCTGGGCTTGCGAGAGGATAATGGCGACAGGCGTGCGCAACTCGTGGGCGGCATCGGCGGTGAAGCGTGCTTGGCGCGCGAAGGTGGATTCGAGTTGGGCAAAGGTGTCGTTGAGGACGGTGGAGAGGTGGCCGAGTTCGCTGCTCGCAGATCGGACAGGGATGCGCTCGCTGAGGTCGCCGGTGGCGATGCGTTGGGCTGTGTCCACGATGCTGGTGATGGGGCGCAGGGCGCGCGAGGTGATCCACCAGCCGATGGCGAGGGCAAAGGCGAGCACGGAGGCGGCGATGGCGGCGAGCCAGCGTGCGTAGTCACGCAGCGCGGCGAGTTCAGGCGCGATGGATCGGCCTGCGAGCAAGCATTCGCCCGGTGGTGTGAAGGTGAAGGCTTCGCGGAGCTCGCCGCGAGTGCGCTCGCTTTGCAGAGGTTCGTTGTCGTTGGGGCGTGTGGGTCGTTCGATGGGCAGCGGCGCTTTTTCCGAGCAGGCCCATTCGGAGCCATCGCGCCGCCACACGGCGTAGTAATAATCCGAGCCATCCGTGCCATCAAACAGGGCCGCTCGTGCGGGGGCGAGCTTGAACTCACGCTCCACGCCCGGTGGCGGTGGTCGCCCGCCCTGGCCGCGAGTCGAAACCAGCGAATCCGTCACCGCACGCACACGGAGACGGATCTCCGCATCCACCCGGCGCATTTCATTGACCGCCTGATAGCGATACGCGCCGACCGCGAAGCCGATGAGCACGGCGGCGAGGAGAAACCCATGCCAGAGCTGAATGCGGAGCCGGAGGGATTCGGGAAACATCATTCCATGGAGTAGCCGAGTCCGCGGCGGGTGACGATGAGATCGTGGCCGAGCTTCCTGCGCACGTTCGAGACGTAAACATCCAGCAGGTTCGAGAGACTACTTTCGTTTTCATCAAAAAGCTGCTCGTAGAGTCGCTCGCGAGTGACGACGCGACCGCGATGCAGCGCGAGATACTCGATGAGGGCGATCTCGCGTGCGGTGAGTGGGACGGGCTCGCCGCCCTTCGTGACGGTGTGGCCGACGGTGTCCACGGCAACATCGCCGATCGTGACGACTGCTTTAGCCTGGCCCGCGCTGCGACGGATCAGGGCACGGATGCGTGCGAGCAACTCCGGCAGCTCGCAGGGCTTTGGCAAATAGTCGTCCGCGCCGGTGTCGAGGCCGCGCACGCGTTCCTTCGTGCTGTGACGTGCAGTGAGCATGAGAACGGGCGTCGTTTTGTGCAGGCGCAGGCGCTTCAGCACCTCAAAGCCGTCCATCACGGGCATCATCACATCGAGCACGATGGCGTTGTAGTCCCACATCATCGCTTTCGCGAGCCCGTCCTCGCCATCGCTCGCCTCATCGACGGCATAGCCGTCCTCACGCAGCGCCTCCGCGAGGCTGCTGAGCAGGTGAGGTTCGTCTTCGACGACAAGGAGGCGCATGGGAGGTCATCATGCTGGAGCGTGAACCTTAATCCAAGGTGAAAGCGACAGCTGAGGCTGATTTTGATGCGCCTTTCATGCTGCTTTAAGGTTCAGGGCTCATGGGAGGAGCTGATGAACCGACCAAGCCTTCTTATCACCGCCATGCTGGCCCTCGGGGCCGTGGCTGCCCATGCCGATCCGATCCTGACCTCCTGGTTTACTCAGAACTCCGGGATGCTGGCGCGGGTGGTGCAGACGACGAGCACCTCGACCGGCACACGCAACACGAACGCGGTCACGACGTGGCCCAGCGTCACGCCGAACAACAACACGGGTGCTGCGGCGCAAACGGTGCCGGTTTATGCCGATGTGCAGCGCATCCACTACACGGTGACGGATGTGTATATCAATGCCAGCGGCCTCGCGTCCTACACGATGGGGCCGTGGCTCACGGCTGGAAATGGCTTGTTCGGCTTCTGGCCTCTGGCGCGGGACTACTCGACACGCATCACGCGCAATCCGGTGCCTGCGCCGACGAAAGTGCGCCACGGCGGCGGCATGATCGGCATGATGGTCAATGGCGTGGCCATTTATGATCTAGGGGATGCGTTTTCCTTCAACCAAACCAACGCCACCGCTCCGACGGCGACCACGGTGACGGGCACCGATGCCATGGGTGCGACGGGCGATGGCTTTTGGTCCCGTGATGCGCTGGCGGTGGAGGTGGTGACGTTTGACCCCGGCTTTGCGCATCAGCCGGGCAACAACGGCCAGTATCACTATCACGCCGAGCCCAAGGCGCTGCGCTATCAACTTGGCGACAACATGACAGCGACATTCAATGCCACCAACAACACCTACAGCTACACCGAGACCGATCCGAGCGGCACCGTGACGCC
>CAMBPV010000159.1 GCA_945869695.1 Prosthecobacter debontii | reverse complement strand
CCCATATCGGCTGAGGTGAAGCGACTGACGGATATCTTTGGCAGCAGTTACCGGGAATGGGCGGACCTTATTTATCGTGGACCGATGGTGGCCTTTAAGCAGGAAATCCGGAGCACCTCCGAGTTTCCCTACAATGCCATCTATCCTCTGGCTGCCATCCCTCTGGAGAGCACGGGCGGGCTCAATGTGATGATGGTTTATTATGCGGACAAAGTGCGGTGGGATGCACCAAAAGAGGTGGCGGGTCAGCAGTGAGGTTTTCCTGCTTGCCAGCTGAGTCCTCCCTCTGAATAGTGCGCACCCCTGCCGAGGTAGGAATGCTGAATGAACGAGGCCAAGAAACAACAGGATTTACCGTCTTTTGAGACCGCCATGGAGAGACTGGAAGACATCGTCTCCTCCATGGAGGGCGAGCGCATGTCCCTGGAGGACATGGTGGCTAGCTACGAGGAAGGGGTGAAACTCCTGCGCATCTGCCGACAGCGGATCGACACGGCCAAGCAGCGCGTGGAGCTGATCACGGCTGATTTGGAAGGCGGCAAAGCCACACTCTCCTCCTTCGAACCTTCCGCTGCTCCGGCCGCAGATACTGATGATAGCGACTCGAAGGGCAAGGCCCGCCGCACCAAGACTGACTCCCAAAACGATGACATCCGACTCTTCTAATCCACCTTCCTCTGCCTCACTGCCGGAGATCAAGTCTCCCGCTGACCTTAAGGCGATGTCGCTGGAGCAACTCCCGGAACTGGCCGAGAAGATCCGCCGTAAATTGATCGAAACGCTGGCCGAAACCGGCGGCCATCTCGGGCCCAATCTTGGCGTCGTGGAGCTATCCATCGCCATGCACCGGGTGTTCAACACGCCGAAAGACAAATTCGTATTCGATGTGGCTCATCAGGCTTACATTCACAAAATGCTCACGGGCAGGTGGGATAAAATCCACACGATCCGGCAATACAAAGGATTGAATGGATTCTGCCTCCGCTCAGAAAGTGAGCATGACTGCTACGGAGCTGGCCACGCAGGGACCGCGCTTTCAGCTGGTTTGGGCATGGCGGCGGGCCGTGATTTGAAGGGTGATGACGATCACGTGGTGGTCGTGGCGGGAGATGCGGCCTTCACCTGTGGCCCAACATTTGAGGCCATGAACAATGCGGCAGCACACACGAAGCGCCTCATCGTCGTTTTGAATGACAACGAATGGTCCATCGACAAAAACGTCGGAGCCATCGCCAAGTACTTCAACACCATCGCGACTAACCCTGCCTATGCCTCGCTTCATCAGAAAGCAGCGGGACTGGTGGAGAAAGTCGTGGGTAAAGCAGCTCGGCACATCGCAGGTAAAGTCGAGGAAAGCGCGAAGGGATTAGTGCTCGCCGCTTCCAAGCAGCCGGCTCCGACCTCCAGCGTGATTTTTGAGGAGTTTGGCTTTCGCTACTATGGCCCGATCGATGGTCATGACATTCCGCTCCTCATCAAGACCTTTGAGTTCTTGAAGAATCAAAATGAGCCGGTGTTGCTCCACATCATCACGGAAAAAGGTCGGGGCTACAAACCTGCACTGGATGATCCCGGTAAGTTTCATGGCCTCGGGAAATACAACATCGAGACGGGAGAGGTTCAGTCCACCGCCACGCCCACCTTTTCTCAAATCTTCGCACGTAGCGTCACCGATTTTGCCAAAGAGGACAAGAAGATCGTCGCCATCACGGCCGCGATGCCTGGAGGCACAGGATTGTCAGTTTTTAAGAAGGAACTACCGGAGCGTTACTACGACGTCGGCATCGCTGAGGAGCACGCCGCGCTCTTCGCCTGTGGTCTCGCGACTCAGGGTTTGAAGCCGTTTCTGACGATCTATTCGACCTTCATGCAGCGCGCCATCGACATGATTATTCATGACATGGCCATCCAGGACTTGCCCGTGCGACTCTGCATGGACCGTGGAGGTCTTTCGGGAGATGACGGCCCCACGCATCATGGACTCTTCGACATCGGCTACCTGCGGCCGATCCCGGGCATCGTGCACATGCAGCCGAAGAATGAGGACGAGTTTGTCGATATGCTTTGGACGATGGCGAATTACGACAAAGGCCCGATTGCCATCCGCTACCCTCGTGGAGCCGGAACCGGGGTCACACCCAAGGAAAAGCCGGTGCTTTTAGAGATCGGTAAGGCTGAAGTCTTGGCGGATGGTTCGGACGTTGCACTCATCGGCCTGGGCTCGATGCTCGAAATGGCGGAGACGGTGAAGAAAGAACTCGAGGCCAAGGGGCTCTCCGTTGCGCTCATCAATCCCCGCTGGATCAAGCCGCTTGACGGTGCGGTGATCGAATCATTTGGACGGAAAGTGAAAGTGATCTGCACCTTTGAAGATCATGTGCTTCACAATGGCTTTGGCTGTGGTGTCATGGAGCATTTGGCTACGTTAGGCGTCGCGGTTCCCGTGGTGCGCATTGGCTGGCCGGACGTGTTCATCGAACATGGCAATGTGCCAGCCCTGCGTGAGAAGCACGGCCTCACTGCGGCAGCAGCTGTGGCAAAGATTCTTTCAGCTTTGGGACGCGAATAGCCCGCGTCGGACGAGTCGTGCGTTTGGCCTGCCGGAAGGTCAATGCGACGATCGAAAGCGTCGCGATGGAGCTCAGTGGCATCAAGATCGCTGCGGCCAGTGGATCGAGGTGCCCGGCGAGACCTACTGCTGCCGTGATCACATTGTAGGTCACCGAGAATGCAAAAACTCGGTGAACTGCCTTTCGATGTTGGCGAGTCACATCTAGGAGGCCCGTCACAAATCGCATGCTGTGACCCAGAAAATAGAAGTCGGCCTTGTGCTCCAGGAAACTCCGCCCCGTCACCGGACTCCCTGCGCAGAGCGCCGCATCAAAGGCAAGGCTGTCATTGGCTCCATCGCCAATAAAAAGGGTGTCAGCATCATCGTGAGATCGGATCCACTCAGCCTTATCCTCAGGCGTCATCGAAGCCCGCAGGTTTTCTTTCGGCAGTCCGAGCTGGGTGCCGAGTTGCACCACTTTTCCTTCACGGTCACCGCTGAGGACGAAGACGCTCAGACCGCGTTCTCCGCGCAGCCGCGCCACTTCGGAGACCGTTTCGGCCCGCAGTTCATCTCGAAAAACAAAAGCTGCCCGCAGATCGCCATCGCAGGAAAAAAGGGTGTCGGCCTCGGCCCCAGCGGCGGGTCGCGCCAGAGACCACTTTCTACCGTCCCCATCGGTGAAGCTCAGGCCTGTTCCGATTTCTTCATTCACCTCTCCGGCCAGCTCTCCTGAACTGCGGCCCGAGGCATCAAAGAGGCTTCGGCTCACCGGGTGAAGGTTTCCACTGATCAGGTGTCGCAGAGCCGAGCGCTCGGTGTCAGTCAGTGACCGCAGAGCCTCGGGATTCAGCAGCACCGGATTCTCCAGGGTGAGCGTGCCAGTCTTGTCAAAAATGACCTTCTGCACCCGCGCCAGCCTTTTCCATAGACTGAGATTCCGCACAAACACGCCCAATTTCTCCGCCCGGGAAACCGCCAGATCATCTGCCAACGGCGCAGCCACACCGAGAGCGCAGGGGCAGGAGACCACAAAGACGGAGATCATCACCTGAAGGGCCTGCGCGATTCCCGCCCCCTGCCACCACCACCAGACTGCGCCAGCGAGGCCGGCGATGATCACCACAACTAGATAGCTGCGCAACAGCCCCTCCAGCCAAAGGTCACGGTGCTCGCCGGGTTTTCGGGCTTCCAGCAGCCTCCGAAGTGTGGACTGCTCCCACGTCTCCAGCGCGATCGCATCGAGCTCGGCAGTTCCGATGTTCAGAGCGCCAGCGGGCAAAAGCTGATTCTCGTCCCTCTGTTGGGCCTCGCTCTCGCCATTGATCCACTCCAGACTCACGGATGCTCGGAGGCTCACCAGTTTTGACGCCACCGGGATCGCCTGTGCCGGGCGGATTTGGAAAGCATCACCTACCTTTAGCAGTCCGACTGGGCGTGATTTGAAGGAACCGTCATCTCCCCTCACGGCCACACTTTCCGGGATGGAAGTATCTCGCATCAGCTTGCGGCGGTTCCTCTCCACCGCCGTTTGCTGTGCCCACCGGCCTGCCAGCATGAGAAAGGTAAAGATGGCCACAAAATCAAAATACTTCAGCGCCTGAACCCCGGCCACCCAGCCAATCACCGAGCCCAGATAGGCGGCGAAGATTCCCAAGGCAATCGGGGTATCAATAGGCAGAGCTCCCATGCGAAGGCTGCGCCACGAGCGCTCGGCAAAATAAGTGCCCCCGATGAGTAGTGCCAGGGTGGCCGACGCGACGGTCACCAGATCAAACCATTTCGCGAACATGAAATCCGCCGGCATCCCAAAATAGGCGGGCAGCGAAAAAGCCATCGCATTCATCGCGAAAGCACCGCACAGGCCCATGCGGCGCTCGAGCCCCGTCGATTGTTTTTCCTGTTCTTCACCCGTTCGGGGTGGCCCGAGGAGGTAGCCGAAAGCCTGAAGCTCACGCGCGAAATCGACGATCGAAAACACCCCGGCTTCCCATTCGAGTTTCAACTCACCGCGCACGACGTCCACCCTTACTCGCAGAGCTCCGGGTCGCCGGGAGAAAACCTTTTCGATCAACCAAACGCAACCCACACAGGAAAGTCCTTGGATGGAGAGAGCGAGTTCGGGCTTCGGAACAGCTTGGCCCAGATCGTCCAGCCATTGGTAGTCCAGCTCACGCATGGCCTGCGCAGGGACGGGAGAGAGGGGTTGCACACCCTTCAGGTCATAAAACTGACGCAGCCCCTGCTCATTCATCAGTTCGAAGACATAGGCGCATCCCGCACAGCAAAAATCATCTGCCCGATTGGTCGGGACTGGGGTGCTGCAATGGAGGCAGAGCTGACTGGAGGACATGGCCGCCACCGTCGCGCAAAACCCAGTTTGTAGCTTCCCGCGGATTGCGGATCAGACCACCAGAATTGCGGCGGGGTGCCGTGGACTTACCTGCGCAATGGTGCCACGGAGTCGCCAGCCAGTCGCTCGGCCAGATCACCGCTGTCAGATAGCAGTTGCGGAAGTGGGGAAAGCAGCGCAGAATCCGCGCCTCTTTTTCCGGCCAAAACAAGATCGGTAAAGAGGACTTATTCCCCTAACTCACCTTAACCTCGTTCACAGCCATGCCTGCGAAGAAAAGCAAATCCGCGAAGTCAGCTGCTCCCAAGAAGCCAGCCAAGGTCGTCAAAAAGCCCACCAAGGTCGTGAAAAAGCCCACCAAGGTCGTGAAAAAGCCTGCAAAGGCGGTCAAGGTATCGAAGGGAAAGTCTAAACCCGTTTCAAAAACCAAACCCTCACCCGTGGCCGCCAAACCGAATAAGAAGGCGGTTAGTTCATCGGTGAAGGGAAAGAAAGCATCCCCCAAAGTGACCCAAAAAACGGCCAAGCCAGCAGTCAGCAAAAAAACCGCTCCCGCAAAAACCAAGACTCCCGCGAAGAAAGCTGCCCCCGCGAAGAAAGCTGCCCCCGCAAAGAAAGCTGCCCCCGCAAAGAAAGCCGCACCCGCAAAGAAAGCCGCACCCGCCAAGCCTGCAAAGGCAGCTGTTCCCTTGAAGGAAACCAAGCCAGCCAAGGTTGCTCCACCTCCCGCCGCACCTGCGCCAGTTGTGGCCGCTAAAGCTGCTCCCAAGAAGCCCTCCAGTTCGGCCACCCCAGTCAGCAAGCTGACTTTTGCCCCCCTGAAGCCCACCCCTCGGCATCAGCCTGAAGAATTGGGAGCCACCATTGAAGCCGCCAAAGGGCCGGTGAAAATGACGCCGTTCCTCAAAAAGCAGAAGCAGCGTCTGATTGAGCTCAGGGACACCATGCTGAACCTGATCGAAGGCGTTTCCCGTGATAGCCTGCGCCAACGCGCGGAAGGTGGAGAAGCCTCGGCTTTCGGAATGCATCAGGCGGACGCCGGTAGCGATGCCTATGACCGTGACTTTGCCCTCAGCCTTCTCAGCCAAGAGCAGGACTCTCTCAATGAGATCAACGAAGCCATGACTCGCATGGAAAATGGCACCTACGGTATCTGCGAGATGTCGGGCAAGAAAATTCCTGAAATCAGGCTCGAAGCCCTTCCATTCACCCGTTACACCGTCGAGTGCCAGGAGCAAATCGAGCGTCGCCAAATGGGTGGTCGTGGCCGGGTGCCTGTCCGCTCCCTTTTCGGTCTGGATGAGGCCTCTGACGAGTCCGGGGATGACGGGGATGAGGAAGATACTTCCTCCAGTTCCCGAAACAACAATAGCGAATCGCTTGACTTCGCGAAGGACTAACCCACTTTAACCGCCCCTCCAATGCCACGAGAAATCATTACCCTTGAATGCACAGAAGCGAAAGCGGCCGGAATGCCACCTTCGCGTTATGTCACCAAACGCAACAAGAAGAGCCTGCTCACGCCTGGTCGTCTTGAAAAGGTGAAGTTCAATCACTTCATGAAGAAGCGCACTCTTCACCGCGAAACCCGCTAATCCACGCTCATGACACCGAAGACCGAAGAACGCCTCATCCGCTTCCGTAAATCCAACCGGAAGATGCCACGTCGCCGCTTGGACGTGCCCCTTGAAAAAATTTCATACAGGCACCCCGAAATCATTGCCAAGTTTACCACCGAAACCGGCAAGATTCTCGCCCGTCGCGTCACTGGCGTTCCCGCTTGGCTTCACCGGAAGATCACTCGTGAGATCAAGCGCGCCCGCGCGATCAACTTGATGCCTTGATCGGCATCTGGACCGAGTCCCTCAAATTTGCTCGCTTCCCACTGCCGCAACCTTGCAGCAGTGGGATTCGTTTTTATAACGACCTTCCCCTAACCCCATGGCGTCTTTGACCGATACCCAAAACGAATCTGATGATCGGCGCATCCCGATTGATCGCGTCGGAGTCCGTGGGCTTCGGTTTCCTTTGAAAATTTCGGATCGGGACCAGCACACGCAACACACCATCGCGCTCGTCTCACTCGCCGTCGATCTGCCCCATCATTACAAGGGCACCCACATGAGCCGTTTCGTTGAAGTCCTCCATGCACATGGATCCGAAGTCACCGTGCACGCCATCGCAAGTATGCCGAGGGAGCTCTTGAAGCGGCTGAATGCTGAAAAAGCCCATGTCGAATTTCGCTTCCCCTACTTCCGGGCCAAAAAGGCACCCGTGAGTCAGAGCGTTGGGCTCATCGACTCTGGTGTCGTTTTCGAGGTCAATGCAGAGGCTGAACGAGTGGACTTTGTGGTCACTGTTGAAGTGCCGGTCACGACGCTCTGCCCCTGCTCCAAAGCCATCAGCACCCGCGGTGCGCATAACCAGCGTGGCACGGTGACATTGTCCGTCCGTTTCACTCATCCCATCTGGATTGAGGACCTGATCGAGATGGTGGAGTCCAGTGCCAGCAGTGCGCTCTACAGTGTGCTCAAGCGAACCGACGAAAAATTCGTCACCGAAGCTGCTTACGACAACCCCGTCTTCGTCGAAGACCTCGTGCGAAACGTCGCCGTGAAGGCAAACGATCACCCCGAGATCACGTGGTATCGAGTCGAGGCTGAAAACTTCGAGTCCATTCACAACCACAATGCGTGGGCTGTGATCGAGCGGAAGAAGTAAGGCTGGGCCTCAAGCCCAATGCTGCGCGATCTTCTTTTTCAGGAACTCCACGCTTCTCGCGAGCTGCTCCATGCCATCGACACCGTCCTCGATACTGATCCAGCCGTTGAAGCCTTTGCTCTTCAGTTCGGTGAAGATCGCGTCGTAGTCGTTGAGCCCTTTGCCGATCTCGCCGTGGCGGAGGCGCTTGGCGTAGCCTTGAGCGCCGCCTTCTTCTTTGCGCAGGTCTTCGATGGTGCCTTCGGCGAGGTAGCGATCACTGGCGTGCATGGTCACGACGCGGTGCGAGACACGCTTCAGCAGCTCGATGGGGTCTTCGCCGGCGAGGTAGGTGTTCGAGGGGTCGTAGTTCACGCCAAAGTTCGGATGGTTCACGGCATCCACAAGCTTGCAGAAGACATCCATCTTCTGCGCGAACTCGGGATGCTCCCAGAAGTCGTCTTTGTAGTGGTTTTCGATGATCAGCGTGATCCCACGCTCCTGTGCATAGGGCAGACAGGCATAAATGGAGTCGGCCGCGAGCTTCACGCCTTCATCCAGCGTCAGTTCAGGCCTGCGCTGGCCGCTGAGCACGCGGCAGTAGCTGCCGCCGAGCGTGTGCGTCATGTCGATCCAACGTTTCTGCTTGGCGATCTCCTTTTCACGGAAGGCGGCGTCAGGATGCGTGAAGTCAGGCGAGCAGCACATCATCGGGATGACCTTGCCGGTGTCCTCGACCTCCTTGCGGAAGCGAGGCCAGTTTTTCTCATCCGCCATCTCCAGGAAGCCCGCATACCATTCCAAGCCCTGCACATCGAGCGTGGAAGCGAGCTGGATCCATTCGGAGACGGTCATCGTCCCTTCTTTGCAAAGGGCGACCATGAAGGCTTTCGGGAAGGCGGCGAGACGAGGCATGAGATTGGAGTAGTGGAGTGCTGGAGTATTGAAATCACTTCGTCGGAATGGTGCTCGCATCCTTCGGGGGATTGCGGCCGATGAAGGGGTGCTGTTCCAAATCGAAGACTTGGCCGCTGATAGGGCCGCATTCGTCGGCGAGGAGCCAGGCAGCGCAGGCGGCGATCTCGTCGGGCCAGAGGATGCGGCCGGCGGGGGCATAAACCTTCGGCAGGTCGGCATACCAGTCGTCTTTGAGGCCGTGGGAGCGCTTTCGTTTGGCTTCGTTTTCGGTGAGCACCCAGCCGGGGTTGATTTGATTCACGCGCACGCCGTCCTCGCGCATGAGCGTATCGCCCAGATTGCGGGTGAGGGTCATGAGGGCGCCCTTGGAGACGCTGTAGGGCATCAGATTCGGCTCGCCGCTCCAGGCGTTGACGCTGCCGATGTTGATGACGCTGCCGCGTGCTTCACGCAGATGCGGCAAGGCGGCGCGGATGAGGAGATAAGGCACCACGCAGTTGATCTCGAGCATGCGGCGGAACCATTTGGCATCCGTGTCGTGAATGTTGCCGAGGCCGACCTGCGCGGCGTTGTTCACCACGGCGTCGAGTTTGCCAAAAGCGCTCACGGCCTTCTCGACGAGCATTTGCGGCGCATCGTCTTCCGCGAGGTCTTTGAGCACGAGCACGGCCTTGTCCGCGCCGAGCTCCGCGAGCGTTTCCTGGCCCAGATCGGTCTCCAGGCCGTGGATGAGCACTTTCGCACCTTCGGCCACGCAACGCTTCGCGATGGCCTTGCCAATGCCGGTGACACTGCCGGTGATGAGGATGACTTTGTTGTCGAGTCGCATGTTAAGATTCGCTGGTGGGTTCATAGCCGAAGTATGGATAGTCATGCTCCGGCACAAAGTCAGGCTCGGCGAGAGGTTCTCTCGTTTCAGTGGCGGCGGCAGGCAGAATGGAAAATCCCAGGCTGGCGAGCAAAGTCTGGCGCAGGGCGTCACGGCGTGACAGTGAAGATGAGTCAGTTTCCGTTTTCATGATCAGGCTTCGCTAAATGGACCTGCATTCTGTTTGGCGAGGGCTTCACGCACTTTCACGCCATCGAAGGTGCCAACTTCGGCTTTCGCCTTCATCGCGAGAGCGGCAGCGTTTCCTGCGGCTTCGCCGAGGGCCATGGCCGTGGCGGTGACGCGGCTGGAGGCGCTGGCTTCGCTGCTGGCGCTGTGGCAACGACCAGCGACGAGGAGGTTGCTCACTTTTTGCGGAACAAGCGTGCGATACGAGATGTCGTAAGGCTTCGGTTGGAAGCCGGAGCCGGTGAAAGGCTTGTCGAGCGTGGTCTCGGGCGGATGGATGTCGAGGAACCAACAGCCGGTGGCAATGGCGTCATCGTGGCGTGTGGTCTTTTGAAGATCGTTGAGCGTGAGGACATTCAGACCCACGATGCGGCGCGTATCGCGCACGCCGATGTAGGGGCCGCTCATGATGTAGTAGCTGTTCTCAAAGCCCGGCACCTTCGTCTTCCATTCGTTGAAGATGGTCCAGGCGTCCTTGCGTCCCTGGATCTCGGCACGCGTGAAATCGGCGGCGTCCGTGGCATCGGCAGGCACACGCGTGGCGTGGACGTAGCACTCGTCCTTCGCGAAGGCGAAGATGAGTCCGGGACCATAGAAGTTCGGCAGACGGCCTTCCTTGTGCGCCTCGATGAGCACCTTCTTCGCGGCGTCTCTCGTCTCTTTGACGGGCACCACATTGCCGATGCGGAAATGCATGGTCAGCGGCATGAGCGGCGTGGATTTGATCGTCGGGCAACCGGCCCAGTGCGCGATGTCGCCATCGCCAGTGCAGTCGATCACCTGACGAGCCTCTACGCGAGTGAGGCCGTCTTTGTTCGCGATGATTACCGCCGTGATGCGGCCTTCCTTCACCTCCACGTCACAGGCCATGCTGTGATAGAGCACCGTCAAATGGTCGCTGTGCTTCAGGATGAGTTCATCGCTCAGCAGCTTGAACTCCTCGACATTTGGAATCCAAACGCTGCCCCAATATTTCGTGATGAGGTCAGGTCGAAGGTCGTCGATGTGCTTCGCGCCATCCTTGGCCACGCCGAGCCTTTGCAGCAACTCCAGCGGAATGCCTTTCACGACGAAGCGCCCCGATGGCTTATCGATCAAGCCATCGAAATACGGCAACCCTACCGTGGTGATGATGCCGCCGGAAAAGCCCGCGCGTTCGATGAGCAAGGTCTTCGCTCCATTGCGAGCCGATGAAAGCGCCGCCGCGATGCCAGCGCAGCCGCCGCCGCAGACGAGGACATCAGTTTGGATGGTTTTCATGAAGTTGGAATGTTACGAGGCTTTTGGAGAGAGTGTGACGACAAAGGCTGTGTGAAATACGACGATCGGTTCATTTAATTGGAAAAGAAATCGGCACCGCATTTCGAATGGCCGCCAGCTTCGCCAACTCCGCCTCACTCAGCGCCCGATCAAACACCGCCACGCCGCCGATCCAACCGGTGAAGCCGACGCCGCGAGAGCTGTGGATGACGCGACCGATGGTGAAGGGGCCGCCACTTTGCGCGTCTTTCGGCGTGTAGAGGTCGTGCGGATACCACCAGGGGTT
>CAMBPV010000158.1 GCA_945869695.1 Prosthecobacter debontii | reverse complement strand
GTTGATTGGGGATTGTACATCTTCAAATCCTCTGGCGACTGGTCATCGACGAGAATGAAAAGGAGATTGGGCTTTGCTGATAGTGCTGAGCCCGGCGCTACAATGATCGCCAGCAGTGCGATGAGTTGGAGTATCTTTTGCATGGTGGTCATGTCTTACTTTTTGGCTTTCGGCTGACCTTTGGGTCCTTTGCGTTTTTTAGCGCCTTCTTCATCAGCGACCGGACCCGAGAGGGGCGGGTTTTCGAAAAACTTTCCGTCTTCGATCATTCGCGGATCGCCAGTGCGGGTGAGTTCTGCGAGCAGGCGTTTTTCAAGTTCGGTCTTGGTAGCCAAGTGCGCGGGATCGTCGGCTAAGTTTTTGGTCTCATGCGGATCAGCTTTGAGATCGTAGAGTTCATATTTTGGACGTTTGCCATAGACCCAATCGTAATGCGCCTTCCATTCAGGCGTGTTGCGCGCGCCAATGAGCCACGCCTTCGTCGGGCCTGAATCTTCATCGGGGTGCGTGACACGGGTCTCATTTTCGAGTTCGTCCCTGCTTGGAGTTTGGCCGTCTCCGAGGCCATAGGGATCACCGAGAGGCCAGCGGTCGGGGCGGAAGTTTATGATGAGCACATGCTCTGCGGTGCGGATGGCGCGCTGAGGATAGGGGCTGTAGTCGGAGCGCGCATTTTCAACATGGCGCTCACGTCCGGTAAACACGTGGGTGCGAGTGGAATCGACGAGGCCTGACTTGTCTGATTTTAAAACGGGCCAGAGACTGCGGCCCGTCATGACTTCAGGCACGGCAACGCCGCCAGCTTCGAGGAAGGTAGGACAGAGATCGGGCAGGCAAACGAAGTCATCGACCACTCGGCCCCCTTTGACTCCAGGGCCCGTGACGGAGAGGCTGACGTTGGTGCCGAAGCCGTAGAGATTGCATTTTCCATGGGGGAAACCCGGAGCGCCATGATCGCCACTGATAACGATGAGGGTGTTCTCGCGTTGGCCTGATTTTTCCAGTTCATCCAGCAGGGTGCCGATGCAGGCATCCCAAGCGGCGACTTCGCCAAAGTAATCCGCGAGGTCCTGACGCACCTCAGGGACGTCTGGCAAAAACGGAGGCATTTTTCCTTTGAGGCTGTCTGGCTCGATACCCCAGAGTTTCTTGCCACTGCCCTTGATCCATTTGCGATGCACATTGGTGGGGCCATACCAGTAGCAGAAAGGTTTGCCTTCTTTGTTGGCAGAAAGGAAGTCGCGGAAATTGGATCGGCACTCATCGTAGAGCACCTGCTTGGCTGCCTCAATGTCGCCGCCTTTGGTGGCCTTGTCGGTGACGAATTGGGAGAACTGATTCACCTTTCCCCCTGCTTTTTGGAAAGCATACTTGGAGCCACCGTAAGGCGCATCTGAGGGGGTGCCGGGTCCCCAAACTTTATGAGTTTTTCCAATGTGATAGCCCGCCTCCAGAAGCATCAGCGGATAGGATGGAATTTTCTCATCCCAAACCGCACCCCGAAGAATGGCTCCGCGTCCGGTGCGCCAGAAATACTGGCCGGATAGCAAGGAACTGCGGCAAGGCGTGCACGAGGGAGCATTGACATGGGCATTCCGAAAGAGCACCCCCTGTTTGGCCACTTTATCGAAGTTGGGAGTCTTGACGACGTCGTTCAGGCTGCCCTTGCCTTCGACCTCAGCATAGATGCTGGCGTATTTTCCCCAATCGTCAGCGAAGAGAAAAAGAATGTTAGGTGAGGCCGCGAAGAGCGAGGGGCAAATGGCGACGAGGAGAAACAGAATGGATTTCATAACAGATGACTTACTGCGCTGCGGTTGGATTCTTCTTGGCTTTCCTGCCTTTGCCTTTCGGCGGCGTGGCGTCGGGCACGATGTTCTGAATGAGCCGCGGCACGTAGCTGCCATAGCGCTGATCGGGTGAGGCTCCACTCGGATTCATGGTGGCCAAGATTGAGTGCAAAGGTTTGGCTTTAGTTCCTAGAGCTTCGATAACAGCAAGTGCTGCCATGGATGTGAGCACGCCGTTAGCTTCTGGAGATGCCAGCTTACCGAGTGTCTCAAGCGATGAGGCAAGGGCGTCTCCATCGCCGTAGGTGCCAAGAGCCTGAGCTGCGGCGATTCTAACGCTGGCCGAATCGTCAGTGAGACTTTTTATCAGAAACGCTTGATTGGATTTCACCGCAGCTTCACCGCGAATGTGCAAACCCAAGGTGCCCCAAAAGCGAACGGCTGGATCGGCGTCACCCATGAGTTTTAACAGTTCGGGCATGGCATCGGAATTTAAATTTGAAGCCAGATCCGCTGCTGCGACGATGCGCTCAAAAGGATACTTCGCTGCGTCTCTTGCCATGTCATAAGGAGAGCTGCCTTGTGATCGATTGTGCATCTCAAGCTCGGGAAGGAAGCCAACATCCCGCACCTCCGTGAGGTGTGTTTTGAGGGCTGAACGTAGCTTCTCAAGAACGGCCCGATGCTCAGGCGATTGGGCGAGATTATGGACCTCATCGCGGTCTGACTCCAGGTCGTAGAGTTCTTCGGATGCCTTTGGAACCTGCCAGAAGATCGATTGGGCTGGGGAGGTCTTTTTTTGGTTGAAAAGGGAGTTCCAAACACGGGTCGTGGGAGTCTCAAACTGATAAGCTACCTTTTGAGCCTGAGAGACGTGCGGATAATAATTCCGTAAATAGACATAGCGACCATCAGTGACGCTGCGCACCAAATCCATGCGCTCATCCATGCGGCCGCGTTCACCATAAAGGAACGGCTGAGGCTCTGTCTGATGGGGGCCGGCAAAAGCGTGGCCTTGCATCCAATCAGGTGGCTTGAGGCCAACGATGCTCAGGAGCGTGGGTGCGAGATCGATGAAACTCACCATGCGATCCGACTTCCCTCCAGCGCTATATTCCTTCGGCGCGAGATGCTGCCATTTTGGAGGGAAGTAGATGACCATCGGCACATGAAGTCCGGAGTTCGAAGGCCAGCGTTTGCTCCGTGGCATGCCGCTGCCATGATCACCGTAGTAGAAGACGATGGTATCGTCCGCGAGTCCTGCGGCTTCGACTTCCTTGAGTTGTTTCCCTGCATCCGCATCGGCTTCACTCACCTGGTCGTAGTATTGAGCCCAATCCTCGCGGACCTCGGGAGTATCCGGGTGGTAGGCAGGGATGCGCACGTCTGCAGGCTTGGTGACCTGAGTGTGTGGGCGCTTGCGGATTTGGCTTTCGTGGCTCTTCGTTGAGTTGAAGATGGCAAAGAACGGCTGCCCCTTGGCCCGCGATTTCCAGTTCGCTTTGCCAGACGATTCATCCCAGAGATCCTTGGGTTCTTTGAGATTGTAGTCGGTCTTCGAGTGGTTCGTGCAGTAGTAGCCAGCCTCCCTGAGAAACTCGGGGTACATCTTCTTACCGGCAGGCATGGCAACCATGGATCGCATATGAGTGCCGCCACTGCTCGAAGGATAGATGCCTGAGATGATGGTGGTGCGAGCAGGTGCGCAGACGGGCGCCACCGACCATGCTTTTTTGAAGATCATGCCTTTTGCTGCGAGCGCGTCCACATTCGGAGTGCGGGCTAATTTGTCGCCATAGCAGCCCATTTCCGGGCCGTGATCCTCACTGGTGATCCAGAGGATGTTGGGTTTTTCCGCTGCGAGGAGCGTTGAGTTTAGAGCGACGGCGATGAAAAGGGTCGAGAGAGATTTCATGGTTGGAGTCGGACTCAAAGGCTCACGGTGAAGGGATGAGTTTTTCACCGGAATCGGGCATCGTTTTTGTTGGCTCTCCCGTGAGCAACCCTTGTTTCACGAGGAATCGGTCTGCAGCAATCAGCGTGACTGTTTGCCAGGGGTCGCTATTGAAAAAGCTATGCCTTTGGCCAGGGGCGATCTGGAGATCGGTCGTGGTATTACCCAGCGCTTTGAGCTTTGAGTAAGCGATGTCCCAGCCTTTTTTCCAGGTGTCTTGATCACCAAAGAAGGCGATGGCAGGGGCCTGATTTGCCTTCAGATATCGAAGCACATCGATTTGAGGATCCTTAATATCATCGAGAGCGAATGCGGGATTGAACCAGAGGTAAGCGACAACGCTGGTATCGATGTCGCTCGGGTCCGATGGATCATTAAGCCCAGAATTGAGGGTGGCCAAAGTGCTGATGTGCCCTCCTGCTGATCCGCCGCCTGTGATGATGCGTTGAGGGTCGATGCCGAGCTCGCCAGCGTGTTGTTTGAACCAACGAATGGCGCTTTTCGCATCGGTAACACAGACGCGTTTGCGAGACTCACCAGCAGGTAATTTCAGCGCATCCGATTTCGGAAGCATTTGATACTCGGACGTTGCACAAACCAATCCGCGGCTGGCAAAGTAGGTGCAGGCGGCTCGGAACTGGCCCAGGGAGCCGCCAACCCAAGAGCCCCCATGAAATAGGATCAGCCCAGGCACTTTGTTTTTTGAGGGATCGTGGTTGGGTGGGAAGTAGATCTCCATCTGGCGGGCTTTGCCGGCGCTGGTTTTGTAGATGTAGGGTTTCCCCGCGGGGACATCGGCACCCATTCCTCGACGCTTTGCGGGCGCATCAGCGGCACAAAGACACCCTAAGCTGGAGATTAAGAAGAGGGTCGTGATTCGTGCGTGTCGAAAGATCGGAGCGGTAAGCATAGGACGGAGGACCGGATAACGCCCCTTGATCTACCAACTTTCCAGAAAACACTTTCGAGAGTCGAAAGTCGTTGAGTTGGCTCGCTCAGCCGATGCTGATCTGGCCTTCATGCACTCCGGACTTGAGCTTCACTCGAGACTGAGTGTGATTGTGAATCATAACATCGCCTCTAAAAGCAATATCGGCGGCGCACTCGACAGGTCCATGAACAAGCAGGCTTTGGCAGTGCAGCAGACTAGGCGTGTGAGGAAAGTTTTCCTCCAGTCCATCGACCAGTTTGCAGAGCTTTTGATCCAGATGCAGATGCGGAGGCTGCCCCTTGCGGCTGGGGTGCAGACGCAGGCAGAAGTCATCGGTGAGTTCATAGGCATCGCTGCGCACGGAAAGGAGATCACTGGTGGTCTTCACGGGTGCGAAACGAACGCGTGAGACTTCAATAGCACCTGCACCTTCAAAGCATTCGATGGCAGCGCCCATGGCCGTTTCGACCTGAATGACGGAAGGCGAGTTCGCATCTCGTGGGTCCACCGTCTTTTTATTCATGATCGGCGGCAAGGGGATCAATCCATCATTGGCTGCGAGAGCTGACTGGAGCGCCTGAAGATCAATCCAAAGGTTGTTGGTGTTGAAGTAGCGATGCAGGTCGATGTTCTGGAAGTGGGCCTCATCTTCCTTTGGACACTGTGCAGATTCGCGCAGAAGAAAGCGCCCATCGCGCAGACGCACTGCGAGGTGACCGCCCTTTTTGTCGGATTCAGTGCGTCGCGTGACCTCCATGGCAAAGGGCATACCGCTATCGATGAACCAAGCCAAGATCGCAGGGTCAAGTGTGGCTCCCAAATTGTCTGAATTTGAGACGAAGGCGTATCGGACGCCGCTGCTGAGCAAACGCTCCAGCCATCCGGAACCAGCAAGACAGGCATAGATATCACCATGTCCAGGTGGGCACCATTCTTGATCGGGATTTGCGGGCCAAGTAGCGGGCTTGAGTGTTCCCGCCAGCACTTTCGGAACTTTGTTTTGCATCAGTTCCCAGTCCTCACGTCCGCCGAGTTCAGGAAATCTGGCATTCAAATGCTCTGCGGTATCCTGAGAGGTGCTGAAGCTATTCATCAACATGAAAACAGGGACTTCGCCTCCCGTCTGACCGCGCAAACGGAGAATCTGACGTGCGATGAGATCCAGGAAGGTATCCGTGCCACGAACTGGCAGCAGCGACTTCGCTTTCTCCAAACCCATGCCAGTGCCCAGGCCGCCATTGAGCTTGATCAGCACAACCTGCTTCAGGAGTTCAGTTGCGCGGTGATCGTCCGGAGGCGATAGAGTCTCAGCACGAGGCAGATCCTTAGCCGGAGCGATGGTGGCTTCAGGAATCATCCCCGTTTCACCTGCACGCAGAGCCGCATAACTGCCACGAAAGGCACGGATCGCCGAATCACTCAAACCTGCCGCCTGCATTCTCTGGCGAAAGGGGGCGAAGGAAGCGTCGAAACTCTCGGAACTCGGTGCGGATGAACTCATGCGTGCTCAAGGCTAAAGGAACTGCGGATGTAGGCAAATGATGATTGCAATGGAGGCATCCCTGTCCCCAGCCCATCCCGTCAGGGCCGAGAATGGCCCTCTCACCTGAGTTTTTGCAAGTGTCTCCTCCTTGAATCTATTTCTTGGGCTCGGTAGCCTTGAATTTCTTCATGAGCTCCTGAAATTTCTGAGTCAGCTTTTGATGCTCCGGGGTCTTGGCGTCGTGTTTGGCTAGTTCGGCAGCAATGGCGCGGATCTCGACGCCCAATAGGCGCCGATCCTCGGCTGCTTTTTGTGCACGGACATCCACCTTGACCTCAACGTCATCCCAAAGATCGGTGCGGAAAACGGAGGCGGGCAGTCCCTCACTGTTGATGAGATTTGCGCCCTCGGGATTTGCCGCCCAAGCGTAGCGGACCGCGACCGGAGCTTTCACTTCGGCGTTGCTCACGATCACGCTGTCGGTGCCGTCGATTCTCGCATCGGCCCACTTCCACACTTTGTCAGCGCCTGCGATCTCAAAACGCTTCAATGCGCCGCCATCACGCGATCTAAGCCCGCTGCCACTTTGATCAAAGGTCACGCGGAGGGTGCCGTTCTTCTCGACACTCGTTTTAAAGAGTGGGCCGGAGTAAACCATCTCCTTGCCATAGTCTTTGACCAAGGCCCAGCGTGCGAGGCGTTCACCGGGATCTTTTTTATTCCTGGGATGGATGTCTTTCGCGTCTCCCACGTCATTGATGATGGCCATGCCCGTCTTTGGTGTGGTGCCGAGCACGCGGCGCATGCGGTCTTGGGTCAGCGCCCATGCATCCGGGGTTCCCGGCTCGGTGGAGGGTTCATGAAAATTTGCCAGCTGCACGTAATAGAATGAAAACTCATCTGCCCAGCGCTTGCGCCAGTCATGGATCATCAGAGGCAGTGTTTGATCATAAGGAACAGCGCCCGCCTTCGCGTTGCCTTCACCTTGATACCAAATGGCTCCGCGCAGAGTATAACCGGTGAAGGGATGGATCATCGCAGCAAAAAGCACCCCGGGCTTGCCTTCGGTCAGAAGGGGACGCTTTGGTGCATCGGGTTTTTTGGGCAGACGTTTGCGTTCATCGGCAGACTTGCCTTTCGCCGCTGCCATGCTTGTTTTCCATTGCTCCAGCCTTGTTTCGTAAGCTGCTTGCGCCTGGGCTTGATCGTAACTGGCTTCCTCCTTCAGCATCGCATCGACGAGTGCTCTCGTGGCGGGCAGAGTATTCAGCGCTTCGCGGCTTGTGAACGTTTCCACAGGCTTGCCACCCCAGGCGGATTTGATCACTCCGACTGGAATTCCCAGCTCGAGATGCAACTTTCGCGCGAAGAAAAACGCTACGGCTGAGAAACCCGGAACGGTATCGGGTTTTGTTAAGGCCCAGGTGCCCTCGATATCATCTTGATTCTCTCCCGCAGTAACAAGTGCAGCATTGAACATCCGAAGGCCGGGATGATTCGATTCCGCCATCAGTCTGGCGTATTCCGGTGATCGATTCATGGTGAAAGCCATGTTTGACTGCCCGGAGGCAAACCACACTTCGCCAACGAGCACGTCTTTGATTTCGATCTTGGCTGCGCCCGCGGTGATCGTGAGCACAGCGCCGGTTGCATCCGCAACACCCGTTTCGATTTGCGCCCGCCATTTGCCGTCTGCGCCGGCTTTCGCCGTTGCTGACTTGCCCTTAAACGTGATGTTAATCGCGGCATTCGCATCCGCTTTTCCCCAAATGGCCGCCGCGCGTTCCCGCTGGAGAATCATGTGATCGCTGAAGAAATGGGGCACGCTTAACTGAGCGACGAGCAGACTTGGGGCGCAAAGGAAGGATAGGATTAGTTTCATGGAAAAGGAAGAATGGGCTCTCGAGCCCGCGCGGTTTCAGGAGGCAGAGCTTGTAAAGAGCATCCTACACGAATAGCCCAGTCAGGGTGCCCGTGCTGGCGTTATTAAAGCGCGAGATCTCAGCGCCAAACTGTTGTGCTATCGTCAGATGCAGGTTGGCAAGAGGAGTTCCTTTTTCGAAAGCGAGGTGCTGCCCCGTCTTCACTTGTCCCTGTCCTTTGCCGAGCAGGACAAGCGGGAGGTCCTCTTTGATGTGGCCATTGCCATCTTTCATCTCGCTGCCGTAGAGTACAATGCTATTGTCGAGTAATGATCCGTTGCCCTCGTCAATGCCTCGCATCTTCGTCAGCAGATACTGCACCTGTTGCGCATACCAGCGACTCACTGTGGTGTATTCCTTAACCAGCGCTTCTTGGTTTTTATGATGGCTCATGCCGTGGTGGTCATTCTTCACGCCATCAAGAAAAGTGAAATTCTGCCGGCTGAATCCATGGGCACTCATGAAGGTGGCCACACGAGTCGTGTCCGTCTGCAGAGCTAGCACCAGCACGTCGAGCATGAGACGCATGTGCTCATCTTTGTTGAGAGGGATGCCGACGGGTGGCTGCTTCATCTCTGGCTGGGTCAGCGCGGTCCACTCGGGCGCGGGTGGATTCATCGTGCGCTCGATTTGCTGCTCCACTCCGCGCACTCCATCAAGGTACTCTTGGATCTTGTCCTTGTCTCGACCACTGGCGATGCGTTGGAGATTTTTCGCATCCTCCAGAACGAGATCGACCACGCTGCGGCGATTCTCGGCGGCTCGCCTTGCCTCCGGTGAGGCTGGGTCACGGAAGAGTCGATCAAAAGCTGCGCGCGGGCTGATCTCTGGTGAGATGCGCTGCGTGGCGCTGCTCCATGAAACTGTGTTCGCCAGAGAGATCGGATCGTCACCCGCCATGCCTTGACGCGGGGGCTCGGTGCCAAGCTCGATGCTCGAAAAACGCGTTCCTCTCCCGATCTGCCGTGCGATCACCTGATCCACCGAAACACCATTCACTCCATTTTCGATGGAGGTTCCCGTCAAAAAAGCTCCCGTCAGTTTTACGTGGCCTCTGCCGCAACTGTCAATGCCGCTGAGCACGACCATGTAGTTCTTAAAATCGCTCAATGGCTCCAAGATGGGAGAAAGGGAAAAATTCCCGCCTTTTCCTTTCACATTCCACGCCTCGGGAAAGACACCGTTTGGCTGGAAGAAAGTCACGAACCGTCGAGGCGGCAGCTTTTGGGCCGCACGAGCCGTAGGGCTCATGATTTCCAACCACGGAAGAGCCAGGGTGGCCCCCATTCCACGGAGAAAAGTGCGACGTTCGATTCGGGCGTTCATGAGCATCAGGTAAACGAAGGGTGTGTTGGCAAGCTTACGTCGAATTCTGAATCGATTTTCTCAACCACCCGAGCGGGTATGATCAAGGCGAAGTCGGGGGACACCCCATCGGCCTGGAGGGTCAGGCAGCGACAGTCGCCGCGGCATGAGTTACCAAAGCATCAATCCTCACAACGGCGAATGTTTGAAGAGATTTGAGGAGCAGAGCGATTTGCAGGTCGAAACGGCCATTGCCATGGCGACAGGGTATTTTGAAACCTGGAAGAAGCTGAGTTTTACTGAGCGGGCGGTTATTGTTTCAAAAGCTGCAGCCATCATGCGTGGACGTGCGGAAGAGTTGGCGCGAACGGTGACGCAGGAGATGGGCAAACTTTTTGCCGAGTCTGTCGGTGAAGTGATGCTCAGTGCGGATATCTTGGACTACTATGCCACCAACGCGGCACGCTTCCTAGCCTTTGAGCGATTGAAGCTGGACTCTGGAGAAGCCTTGGTCAAAAACAGCCCGCTTGGCGTCCTATTTGGCGTGCAGCCGTGGAATTTTCCGTATCACCAACCCGCCCGTTTTGCGGGTCCGAATTTGATGGCGGGGAATGTCGTCAGGGTGAAGCACTCGGGCACGATGCCGCAGTGTGCGGTGGCTTTTGACGGCTGTGGAAGGAGGCGGGTGCGCCGGAGGGTGTTCACACCAGTCTATTCATCTCCCATGAACAGGTAATGGCCGTGATCGATGACTCGCGCATCCGTGGTGTGGCGCTGACTGGGGGTGTTGCGGCGGCGAGAGACGTCGCGGAGAGGGCAGGGAGAAACTTCAGGAAATCGACGATGGAGCTGGGTGGCAGTGATGCCTTCATCGTGTTGGAAGATGCCGATCCGGATCTGACGTTGAAGTGGGCGATGTGGGCGAAGATGAACTACATGGGGCAGTGCTGCATCGCTGCGAAGCGCTTCATTGTTGTGGAATCCGTCGCCGATCGCTTTCTGGAGAAGTTCAAGTCGGCGATGGCCGAGCTGAAGCCGGGCGACCCGATGGACAAGAACACGAAGCTGGGACCCAGCGCTTACACATGGAATGACGTGTTTATTGTGGTTCGGATATTCACGAAAGTAGTGCTGTTTACTACTTCCCTGAATAAAGTGGATAACGCCAGGAAGCTGGGTGCGGACGAAGGGGTGCATTCCAAAGACGAGGCCGCGATGAAGAAGCACCTCAATCGTTTTCACTTCATTCTCGATACGGTGGGGGCCAAACACGACATCAATGACTATCTCGTTTTGCTGTGGCGCGATTGCAATTTGACTCAGGTTGGGGTGGCTTCTGAGCCGCTGGAGGTGGACGTGACAAACTTCATTTTTGGTCGCCGAAGTTTTAGTGGATCGCTGATCGGTGGGCTGGAAAAGACCCAGGAGATGCTGGACTTCTGCGGGGAGGATGGGATTACCTCAGACATTGAGTTGATTCCGATTCAGCAGGTAAACGAAGCCTATGACCGGCTGGTGAAAGGCGATCTGAAGTATCGATTCGTCATCGAAATGGCCTCGCTCAAACAAGCTCAGTAAATCCTCTTTTATGGTGTCGCATTTGATGAGCCAAGAGATCCACCTTGCCACACGCCCCGTCGGTGTGCCGGACGCCAGTAACCTTAAGATAGCGGAGCTTTGGCGGAAGTGATGGAATCACGATCCGCCGAAAATGTTGGCAAGATGGTGGTCCCATTGGCTTCGTAGGATCACCGTCATCGCGTCCGAAATCCGGAGATGCTTTTTGAGTGAGACTGATCTCCTTGTTTCCAGAGCGCGCGGCTTTCTGAGG
>CAMBPV010000157.1 GCA_945869695.1 Prosthecobacter debontii | reverse complement strand
TGCCTGCCTGCACGCGCGGATCGGGATGAAATGGCAGGGACAATGCTGGTTCAACTCGCCAGGAAGCAAGGCTTTGGCGCTCAGAACGCCCCGTCCTCACTCGCAACGGGTGAACTGATCGAACTGGTTCAAAAGGCGGACGTGGATGTTGTTTGCATCTCAGTCGTCGCACCCTCCACCCTTTTGCATGCCCGATATCTTTGCCTGAAATTACGAGCCGTTCTACCGCAGCAAAAAATCCTCATCGGCCTCCGGGGCGCAACCGAAGATCTGGCCGCATCAACGTTGCGTCTCCGTGAATCCGGCGCGGACGAGGTCGTCACCACACTCACGGATGCACTGGCGCAGATCATCAAGTTGACCCCCACCATTTCCGAGGAGATGCAGACCGCACCGATCCCGGAGGACGAGGAGGAGCGCCTCTCTGCACTCGCTGAATTGCACCTGCTCGACACCGAAGCCGAGCCTGCTTTTGATCGCATCACAGCCAAGCTTGCACGCGTCTTTGAGGTTCCCGTGGCGCTCATCACGCTGGTCGATCGAGATCGGCAGTTTTTTAAATCCCAAGTCGGACTGCCCGAGGTCCTGGCCCGCGCACGTCAGACACCAAGAAATGTTTCCGCCTGTGGACATGTCGTGGCCAAAAATCAGGTGATGGTCATTGAGGACCTCGCTAGGGATCGTCGCTTTGCAAACAACCCGTTATTCAAGGAGCACGGCATTCGTTTCTACGCCGGCATCCCCCTCCTGGCACCCAATGGCCAACCCATCGGCTCACTCTGCCTCATGGACATGAAGCCGCGTCAACTTTCCGAACGGGAGAAACGACTCCTCATTGAATACGCCAATGAGGTGATGGAAATCATCGCCCAACACGCACCGCCGAAGATCGAGAGCCTCACTGCGGTGCCATTGGCGATCGCATGAGCCTCCAGCCTATTCGGCCCCGGTCTCCCCAGAAGTTTGCGGGGACGAGGGAGGCAATGAGGCGGAGTGAATCATGGCCGCAGACAAACCCAGACGCGTGCGAAGAAGATCATCAACGAGTACGGCGCGCGAGTTCGGCACGACACCGGAGCCAAACTTCCGCGCATAGACTTTCGTGATCTCCGCACCAAAAAAAAGAATGCACGCCGAGTAGTAAATCCAAACGAGAACGATCACGACAGAGCCTGCGGCGCCAAAAGAAGAAGCGATGCTACTGGCCGCGAGATAGTAGCCAATGACAAACTTACCGACGGTGAAAAGAAAAGCCGTCGAAACGGAGCCGAGCCACACGTCACGCCAGCCAATGAGGACATTGGGCAGCAGCTTAAAGATCATGGCAAAGAGGCAGCTCACCACCATGAACGAGATGAGGAAATCCCAAGCCTGCCAAACGGCTGAGGGAAGCTGAAGGCGGCCACTCATGTACATGCCCAAGGCTGCGAGCAGGATGCTGATGACCAGTGAAATCAGGAGGAGAAATCCAATCGCCAGCACGATTGAGAACGAAAAAAACCGATCTCTCACCATGGTGAGAAACGGCCGCCCTGGCCTCACAATGACGCCCCAGATGATGTTGAGCGCGTCCTTCAATTCAGCAAACACCGTGGAAGCTCCAAAGAGCAATACGGCGGAGCCAATGATCGTTGCAAGCACACCTGTGGTTTGATGGGAAGCGCTCGAATGTACGGCGGCCTGAATGGCATCGCCCGCACCTGCGCCCGCCAGTGTCGCGATCTGCTGGGCCAATTGGCCCCTGGCGGCCTCCTCGCCAAAAACCAACCCTGCGATCGAGACGACAATGACGAGCAAAGGTGCCAACGAGAAAATCGCGTAGTATGCAAGGGATGAGCTAAGCCGCATCGCTCCATCATCCACCCAGCCCGATGCTGCTTCTTTAAACAGAGGTAACAGATCACGCGGGGGCATACACTTTCATTCGGCTTTTGACTTTCTCCCCGACACTGGCCGGGGAGACTTGCAGACTTGGCGCTCGAAAGAAAAAGCTGCTCTCATTTCTTCTTCTTTTTGCCCTTGGATTGTTCGTCATCCTTTTTGTCGTTACCCTTTTCTTTAGCGGGCGGTTGCTCAGCTTTCGGGGGCGAAGGCGCGGGCTGAGGCTTGCTTTGAGGAGCCTTCGGAGCTTCACTCTTCTCCTTACCTCTCTTTTCCTTCGCGGGTCGCTCGGGTTGCCGTTGAGTCGGAGGCTGCTGTGGGCGATCCACCGGTGCTCTCGGTGCATCGGCCTTTTTTTCGTTGCCCTTGTTCTCCTTCGATGGTCGCTCGGGCTGCCGCTGAGTCGGAGGCTGCTGTGGGCGATCCATCGGTGCTCTCGGCGCGTCGGTCTTTTTATTTTTGCCGTTGTCGCCTTCACCTGGGCGACCGGGTTGTTGTTGGGGTTTGTCCTTGCCTTCGTTATTGGCTCCACTTCCCTTTTCCGGTTTGAGTGCACGTTGGGGCTCGGGAGGCGAGTCTTTTTCGCCGCGGTCGTTGCGCGCCTTTGCTGCGATCGGTGACTTGGCCGACTGCACTCGTAACGCTTTCGACTGGCCACCTTCACGCGGGCCGTCGGTATTTTTGCTCTCGAGGACGCGGCGTTCATCTCGTGATTTTTGAACTTCCTTCCCGCGTTGCGCTAAGGCCTGACGGTCTTCCTGCGCTACCGCCTGAAAGCGCGTAGACGAGCCTTCACGCTTTGACATTTGTTTAAACGAAGTGGCCATCATGGATCGGTTCTGACGCACATCGCCTCTCCCACTGTCCATCAATCTCTGAGCAGCCCATGTGCGCGGCGGGCGGGCGCTCTCATCATCACGCCTGAACTGGTAATCACGCTCTTGACCCCGCTCCCAATCCCGATCGTCGCGGTTTTCCCAACGTTGGTGCGCATAAACGGGGTCATATCCGCGACGGCTGGATTGGTATGAAAAGGACGAGTAGTAACCGCTCTCTCGATACCTCGGGGCGTAGTAGTCACCGAAGTAGTAGTGATCGTAACGGGGACGCAGAAAGAGGTGAGAGACGAAGGTGGCTAGATTGATCACCACAGACGGCGAGTAGGAGTAGCTGGGCCGAGTGTAAACGTCTCGGTCAAAATAGACCGGCGCGAAAAGGACACCCCGGCGCTGAACCGTGTGGTCCCAATAGCCATCCACGAAAACGTATCCACGGCGAGTCCAAACGTAGTGCGCCGGGATCCAGTCCCAATCAGACCGACCTTCCGCCCAGTAACCCGGGCTCCACGCATAGCGCTCCTGGCTCCAGATCCAACACCCTGGCGTCCAACCGTGGCTTCTCGACGGCGCTGCAATGTTGGGTCCCTCTTCCACGCTTCGAGGTGGTGCGGGCAGATAGGTGGTTTCCGTCGTGGTGACGTCAGCCCAGTAGCCAGAAGTCCACTGGTAGCCCTCGGTGGTATCCCCCCAGTAGCCGACGATCCACTCGCGGCCGGGCGGCAGTGCACGCCAGATCCCACTGATCCAGAGGAAGTCATTTCGCTCATCGTCCCACGCCCAGTAGCCAGGGATCCATGTCACGTCGTCGCCGATGGGGCGCTCGCCTGGAGGGATCTCTTCAATCAAGCTCGGCGGAGCTGTAGTCACCGCGATGCCTGGAACGGAGTCATAGCTGATCATGCCGGCGAAGGCCTCATGCACCGGTCCTCGGGTCAGCACTTCGGCGCCAGGCTCATCGGTGAAGGTCTCTCGAGCCAAGGTGCCTTTGATGAGAGTTCCGGCCAGAGTGAGCCAGACCACCGCAAGGAAGGCGAATGGGGAGTGAATCACTTGGAAAGGTGCGGGTCGCCGCTTTGGGGCATTCAAGAGGTTCATCGTGGTTGGCTAGATTGCCTACACCTAAGGCGGTCCACAGTGTCTCAGCCATGGGGCCAAACCCTACTTCGAATCGCTCACACGGATCGGCACCTTCCCCTCTCCTCACCCACTCATCCGCAGACCCACAAGAGCCGTGTGGCTCTCGTAGTTTTCGCGCCCCACCCTCGGGCCATACACCGTGAAGAGGCTGCCGGGATCATTGGCAAAGCGAGCATCAAAGGGCAGCTCGTCTTGTAGAAACTCATGCTGCCACGGTGCGCTGATCGAGTGAGTAACCCGGGCCGAACCGCAATACCGGGTGTAGGCGATGCGGGGGCCGATCCGCGTGCGGAGCGAGCTCACGTGCTGCGAATCAATGATAAGCGGTAACACCGAGCCCGCTGAGAGCCCCAGCGCAGGGTTGCTGTAAACGCCGGACACAAACGTGAATCCCGAAAGACGAAGTGCTGCTGAAAAAACTTGGCACCGAAAACGGTGAGGCTATGCTCACAGACCTTGAAAGACCTGCGTGAAAACCTGCTCAATGACACCCCGGCGCCTGAAATTGGGTGCGCCCTGATTCACGGGTATAGACTGAAGCCCGGTGGAGATTTTTAATTTGTGAGTAAGCCCATGATCACCAGTGCAGCGGCTGTCTGCGCCCTCGGTTCTACCATTCCTGAGTGTTTGAATTCATGGCGCGCCGGGCGCTCAGGCCTGAGGCTTCAAGAGGGGCGTCTCGTCGGCCTGATTGAGGATCGCTCCCTGATGAAGGGGCGTCGATATGGGGCAGCCTCCAACTTAGCTGTGCATGTGGCAAGGCAGGCAGTGATGAAGGCGGGCTGGGATGCAGATCAGATCAGGGGCAGTTGGCTCTTCGCGGCGAGCAGCCGTGGGAATGCAGCCGAGTTACTCGGACAAAACAGTGACCGCCGTCCTTTGAAACGCTTCAGGGCCAGCAATACGATTCACAGTGAGATCGCGGCAGCAGTGAGCATCGAGCTCGGCATTCGGGGTCCGTGGCAGATGCTCTCCAGCGGTTGCTCGTCGGGTTTGGATGCATTGGGCATGGCTTGGATGGCTTTGCGCGCAGGTCTCACTCAGAGGGCTCTGGTGCTGGCTGTTGATCTTCCACTGCTGCCGGAGCTGATGTCCGCTTTTGAGGACACCCATTTACTCTCCCTGAATGGCGTGAATGACCCGCTCTCTTCGACCACCACAGGACTTCACATGGGAGAGGCCGGTGTGGCAGTAACCCTGGAGATGACTCACACGGGCCTGGCTGAAATGACGCGCTATGCGGCCAACAGCGATGCCTTTGACTCCCTCATGATCCCCGAGGATGGCGCACCTCTCGCCGATTTGCTGCGCACCTTCTCACGACCCGCTTTGATTTGCCCTCATGCCACAGGCACGCAGAATCACTCTCAGGCGGAAACGAGTGCCTTGCGCTCGGCCTATACGGATGTGCCGCCTTTGCTTCTTTTGAAACCTCTCACCGGTCACACCCTCGGAGCCTGTGGCCTGCTCGACATCGCCCTCATTGCCTCGGCGCTTCCCACCCTTCCGGGAAACCTCGATTCCCTGAGCGGTGTGAGTTCAGAGCCCTTCCAGATGCGATCAGGAGACGAGATCCTCAAGATCGCTTCTGGGATGGGTGGTCACAATGCAGCGGTGTCGATCCGTGTCGTTTCGATACGGGAAACTGTTGCCTAGAAACAATCACCTCACGCGATGATCTCTCGATGCACGGTGCCTTCGACGTCGGTGAGCCGGAAGTCGCGGCCGGCGTAGCGGTAGGTGAGGCGGACGTGACTGAGACCGAGGAGAGCAAGGATGGTGGCGTGAAGATCATGAGTGGGCATGGGTTTCTCCACGGCGTTGTCTCCCAGTTCATCGGTGGAGCCGTGAAAGATACCGCCTTTGACGCCTCCGCCCGCCATCCACATGCTGTAACCTCGCGCGTGATGGCCGCGACCACCGCCATTGTCCTCGTGCGGACCACGACCAAACTCTCCGCCCCATACGATGAGCGTGTCTTTCAGCATGTCTCGCTGTTTGAGGTCGGCAATGAGTCCGGCGATGGGTTTATCGATACTGGCAGCGCGGGCTGAAAAGGCTTCACCAATCTTGTTGTGATGATCCCAACCATTGCTGGTGAGCTGAATGAAACGCACGCCTTTCTCCGCGAGTCGCCGCGCCATGAGGCACTGTTGGCCGAAGCGTTCGGTCTCGCTTTCGTTGATGCCGTAAAGATCGAGGATGCTCTCGGGCTCGCCCTCCGTATCGAAGACTTCTGGCACCGAGGTCTGCATTTGAAACGCGAGCTCATAGGACTGGATGATACCTTCGAGTTCGGGATTTCCCGTCTGCCCCTTTTCAATGAGCCGACGGTTTAGCTTCTGCGTGAAGTCGAGTTGCGTGCGCTGGTCTTTAGCGGTGAGGTGTTGATTGCTGAGATTGGCCACGCCACCTCCGCCCGAGCTGAGACGGGTGCCCTGGTAGGTCGCGGGTAAAAAGGCAGAACCGTAATTCATGGCACCTCCGAGATCGCCGATGGGATCGATAATGACAAAAGCAGGCAAATCCTTGGCCTCAGTGCCGAGTCCGTAGGCGACCCACGCACCTACCGAGGGGCGCACGAAATTCTCACTGCCCGTGTGAAGAGCGACGACTGCCTGCTGGTGGCCTGGATTTTTCGTCGTGACGCTGTTCAGCAGGCAAAGGTCGTCCGCATGCTGCGCGAGATTTGGAAAGGCGTCAGAGATCCAGAGGCCGCTCTTGCCGTGCTGATTGAATTTAAACTGAGGCGCGAGGTAACGACCGCCCGCTTTTGCGAGCTCGGGCTTCCAATCGAAGGACTCCAGGTGACTGGGACCACCATTCATAAACATGAAAATGACGCGCTTGGCCTTGGCCGGCCAGTGCGGCTCTTTCGGAGCCAGCGGACTGACAAAGGTCCCCTTCTCCTCAGCAGCAAGGGCGGAAAAAGCCAGCCACCCAAATCCCGCGCTGGTGCGCTGAAGAATCTGACGGCGTGAGGTGAAAAATTGGGTGTCGGAGCAGAGTGCATTCATGGCAAGAAGGACGTGAAGAAGTATCACCAGGCGTAACGGAACTCAGCACTGCTGAGAAGAGACTGAACCAATGTGGCCCAGCGGTATGACTCGGGTCTGGCCTCATCCGATGGAGTCTCAAGGGAGGCCATCATCTCGGCAGACGCAGCGATTTCATCCATTGAAGGCAGACGACTGTAGATCAGTCGGAAGGCCACTTTCAATCGATCCTCATCTCGCCGGAGGTTCTCCTCATTGAGCAAACGAAAGGCCACCGAGTTGGCCGTATTGACGACCAGGCGGCTGTTCATCATGAAAAGACTCTGAGAGGGCACCGTGGTCACTTCACGCTGGCCGGTGATTTGTGTGGGATTCGGAAAGTCCCAGATTTCGTGCATCTCAGGCAGAAGATCACGCAGCACGGGAAGATAGATGGATCGGTAAGGGGACTCGGTCGAGAGCTTGCTCCCGGTGCGGCCCGTGTTGCCCTTCCCGCCTGTGCCGGTGACTTGGATGCCATCAGGCCTATCCGTTTCCAGTTCATCACTCAGTTGAAGAAGCGTATCGCGCATGACCTCCATCTCCACACGACGCGGGCTCATGCGACCGTGGAAATCATTGCCCGGATCGATCAACCGAGCCTGCTCACTGATCTCGGAACTTTGCTGATAAGTGCGGCTCAGCATCAGCGCACGAATGATTTTTTTCACCGACCATCCGTTCTCGACAAACCGAATGGCGAGGTGATCGAGCAACTCAGGCTGAATCGGCTTTTCTCCAGAGATGCCAAAATTATCAACGGTGCTAACTAGGCCCTTTCCAAAAAGATGCGCCCAGATGCGATTCACCATGACGCGTGAAGTGAGCGGATGCGTGGGCTGGCAAAGCCACTGCGCCAACTGGTAGCGCCCACTTTCCTTGGCCTCAATTTTTGGCAGTGATGGCAGACCGAGGATGGCGATCTCACCCCGCTTGGGCGTCTTGCCTTCTTCAAAAGGATCACCTGCGATTCGGATGGCACAGTTTTGCATCTCGCCCTCGCAGACGGCCATGGCAAGGCGCGGATCGAATTCATAGGTGGCAGCCGAGCGTCCACCTTTAGCTGGCATCGATGGAGTCATTTCATCCATGGCATTGACTTCACCGGGCTTTAACGCAGCCACTTTCGACGCGCCGCCTGGAATCAAAGGCTGCTTCACGGGAAGGGCGAAGAGACGATCCGGATCGACATAGAGATTCTGACCGAGTTCGGCTTTGTGCGCCGTGCCGCTGAAGGTCTCGGTGCTGCGAAAAAGGCCAGCGAGCGCGTAATAGTCAGCCTGAGACACGGGGTCAGTTTTGTGATCATGACAGCGCGCGCAAGCGATGGTCATGCCCATAAAAGCGCGGGTGGTGACATCGATCTGATCATCGAGCCGATCCATGATGAACTGCTGATACTGGAGGGCTGTGAGATCCACACAGCCGAGCGTCAGCATCCCGGTGCCGATGATGTTCTGATGCCGCTCGGCGTCCGTTTTCGCCGGCAGCAGATCTCCGGCGATCTGCTCAGCGATGAAGCGCGTGTAGGGCTTGTCGGAATTCAACGAATCAATCACCCAGTCGCGATAGCGGAAGGCGTGAATGAAGGGCGCATTCCAACTGCGACCGACGCTGTCCGCATAACGCACGACATCGAGCCAATGCCGGGCCCAACGCTCGCCAAAGCGCGGGGACTGCAAGAGACGGTCCAACACCTTGGCAAAAGCCTGAGGGTCGGGTGATGAGTCACCTTCAAAGTCACTCACTTCATCAGGCGTGGGCAGGAGGCCATGGAGATCGAGCGTGGCGCGACGGATCAAGGTGCTTCGAGGCGCATCAGCCGAGGGGGAAAGACCTTTCGCCGTGAGCCCTGCTAAAACCAGACGGTCCAAATCATCCCTCACCCAGGCGGCATCGGATGCAGGAGAAAGCGGCGGACGCTTGAGTGACTTGAACGACCACGGCACCTCGACCTTCTCAAGCGCGAAGGCAGGCAGCATCAAACCGATGAAGAGAAGAACGAAGGATTTCATTGGGACAGAGGAGGTCGGTGGCCTTGACCGAGTGATTGACAGAGGGCGCTGATGTTTTGCGCAAAGGTCTCGCTTTGAATCACTCCTTCGGGCGGATCGATTTTGTGATGCCGGAGTCGGATGCCGCGCTCGACCCACGCACCGCGCGCATCCAAGGAGGCGATGGCTTCTGAGGCTCGCTTTGCCGGTGATTCAGCAAGGGGTCGCTCCCCACTGGGCGTGGGCAAACGGAGGAGCCGCTGATGCTCGGCTTCGATATCATCGAGAATGGGCGTGATGATGAAGCCATAGTTGCTGGAGGGATCTGCATCACTCGTGGTGAGTTCGTGTCCGCCACCTTTTTTGCGCTGAAAGTAGAGCGGTGTGTTCGTGCGCATTTCGTAATAGCGTGCGAGGGTGCCATCGGGGCGAAGTGACTTTTTCAAATAGCTTAGAGCCGCCGGAATGGGTGTTAGCCATTTTTTGTCTCCCGTGGCACGACAGAGAAGCATGAGCGTCTCCATGACCGTTTCGGACTCGCGACTGCTGACCGCAGCAACCTCAAAAGCACGACTCCAAACAGGATGCATCTCTTTGTCATACTGCTGAGCCCACGCTGGCTGAGGCTCAGGAAGCTGAGCCACGAAAAAGAACTCGCCTCCTTTTTTGGCAGCCGCGAGGTAACGCCCATCACCATAGGTCTGGTAAGCGCGGATCAGCGTGTGGATGCAGTCGGCTGTGAGGTCATCATTGAGCACGTAGCAGCCGGTGAAATCCTTTGGCCACTTCCGCGGATAGTCTGCGGGGAAGCTGGCTCTCTTGATCGGGTAGTCTTCCGCTGCCGGAGGCGATGATGTCAGGCGATCAAAGCTGGCTGACCACGCACCATTTGGATACTGCGTGAGCAGCAGCGCCTCAAGGCCTCGAAGGGCGGATTCGTGAATGACCGAGTCCGAGAACTTGAGCGCTTGGTCCGCCCGCATCATGAAACGGAGTGCACTCTGCGTGGTATCATCATCGAGAATGCTGAGGTTTCCCTCAAAGCGACGCGTTCGCCAGACGTCCCATCCCGAAGGTCCTTCACGGGCTTTTTCAGGCAAGGGATCGGGTTGAGGATTTCCTTTTAGATCGTAGCGGTAGAATCGATTCAGCCCCTTTTCTCCTGCGAAATGCATGGAGTAATACCATCCGCCACTGTGAAGCTGACGATGAGCCAGAGCCAAAGCTGCCTCGCGTGCATAACCGAGAATTTTCGGGTCGGATGTGCTTTCAAAGGCATCGAGAAAAGCCTCGCCGACTCGCGGTGTGCCTGGCGGCTGCACCCAAAGCGTATCCTCGTCTGTGATGCCCTCAGCCTCGCGGAGCTTGAGATCTCCACTCCACTGATACACATAGCCGCCGTGTCGGCTGAGCTCATCATGCATGAAGGTCGCAGCCTTTCCCAATGTGCGCAAAACATCTTCACGTGCCGGCGTCTGAGCCACGGCGTGACCCACCATGAGCCAAGTGAAAAGGGAGGTGACACTTCTCGTTCGACGGTTGGCTTTCATACGAGAAATGGGATGCGGGTGCGCTTACTTTTGCGACCCCTGAAGCTGGACGTCTTTGAGCCCCACATCTCGGAGGGCATCGATGACCTTCAGCACTTTTTCATAAGGTGTCGCAGGATCTCCGCGCAGAATCACTTTTCGATCCGGATTGTCCGCAGCAAACTGCGACATCCGACCGCGCACTTTATCGATGGGGATGACATCTCCCCGGCTGTTGATCACATTGCCGTCGGCGTCGATCTGAATGACGAGTTGCTGAGCTGACGAAGGCTCACTCGGGGTCTCCTTTTTGTTCATTCGTTCTCCGCCCTCTTTGGCGGATCCCCCTTCTCGGTCGCCCTCCTTTTCGGCCTTCTTTCCCTCGCCATCGCGCATTCCCGGCTTCTTTCCTTCCCCGTCACGAGGCCCCTTCTTTTCACCTTCCCCGTCACGTGGACCTTTCTTCTCGCCTTCGCCGTCTCGTGGGCCTTTCCTCTCGCGTTGGCCATCGGCAGTTTCAGCGCTCTTTTTCCCCTCTTCGGAGACGCGCGGTTTTTCACCATCCGCACGAGCGGAGGTGAAGGCAAAGGTGGTGATGCCTAGCGCAAAGGCCACAGAGGCAAGTTGGAGAGGGATGGATCGGTTTTGGGGTTTCATGATCAGGGTCATTCGGTATTTGAGTTCGGTTGGATGGGCGGAAAAGGAAGGCATAAGAACGGGAGGAGAGAAGCAGATGCGCTCGGCGGTTTTGATCAGCGCCTCGCCGTAGGTCCGACGATCTTCTGATCGCAAGCTCTTCAAAGCAGCCTCGTCACAGGCAAGCTCGCGGTCT
>CAMBPV010000156.1 GCA_945869695.1 Prosthecobacter debontii | reverse complement strand
ATTCTCCCGATGCGCGCACCTCACGCTCCGCCACTTGAAGATTCTGGGTCAGACGGAGAATGGACTCAATCTCGATGATGGTGGCCTGCTGGATCAGCCAGTCCACGGTATCACTCTCGACCACCTCGAGGTGAGCGACATCGGGCCTTCGGGCAATCACGATGGAATCAAGTGCTCGGGGCTGGATGGATTGAAGATCACCGAGTGCATCCTCGAAGGCTGGGGCGGACAGGGACTTGATTTTGTCGGCTGCCATGATTCGCTGATCACGGGCTGCCGGTTCGAGGGCAAGTCAGATTTCACAGCCAGTGCGGCCATCCAACTCAAGGGCGGCACCCGAAACGTGACCGTGGAGAAGTGCCACTTTGTCGATGCGGGAGAACGCCCCCTGAACATTGGCGGATCGACCGGACTGGCCTATTTTCGGCCGCAGGGGGCCAAGCATGAGGCGGCGAACATCAAGGTGCGTGAAAATGTGATTGAGGGGAGTTTATGCGCCGCTGCTTTTGTGGGGGTCGATGGCGCCCAATTTACGGACAACTCGATCCGCTTTCCCACCCGTTGGGTTTTCCGGATTTTGCAGGAAACTCGGGAGCCTGGTTTCGTTCCATGCCGAAAGGTTGAGATTCGAAACAACCACATTGTGTTCCGGCGCTCGCAGGTGCAAACCGAGCTCAACATCGGAGACGGCACGGAGCCGGGCACATTCGTTTTCGAGGGCAATCGCTGGCACGCGGAAGACAAACCTGAAAGCTCCCGACCCAAGCTTCCGGTCGCTGAAAGTGGCGGCATTTACGGGCAGTGAAAAAGAGGCTCTGTGATTGAAAACAAAAACGCCGTCCACCTCGAGAGATGAACGGCGTTGAAGGTGTCTGGGATCTACCTTTTTAGTTTTAGATCACAGGAACGTTGTTCCGACCGGGAATCGAGATCGGGTACCAGCCGTCGGCATCCGGCTTGACGGGCGCCTCACTCTCCCAGGTGATGATCGGCGGCATGTGCTCGACCTTGGAGTTGATCGCCTGATCCCAAGTCAATTCCTGACCCGAGTAAGTGGCCATGCGACCCATGATCGCAGTCATGGTGCTTTCGGCTCCGTAGTAGGCGTTGTTGATGGGTTTGTTCTCGCGGATCGCTGCCTGGAGGGTGTCGTGCTCGGTTTGATACGGATCAGGATCGCCTGAGCGTTTGCCACCTGCTGCTGGACGCTCGCCACCACCGGGGCGGTATTTCCAAATGGAGTTACCCTTGTGGTCTTTGGCTTCACACTGCCCGGAGTTCTTGAGGTAAATCTTGCCCTTGGTGCCGGTGAATTCTTCGCGCACAGGGGAGAAGGTCTTCTCCTGGTGGCGGCACTGACTGTTCACACGCACGCCGTTGGCATAGGTGAACTCCACGTAGTGGTGGTCATAGATCTGGCCCCACTTTTTGTCCACGCGCTGCTGTCTGCCACCCATGCCTTGGGCGACTTCGGGGTGACCGCCGATGAACCAGTTGGCCACGTCGATGTTGTGGATGTGCTGCTCATTGATGTGGTCTCCGCAGAGCCAGGTGAACTGATACCAATTCTGAACCTGATACTGAAGTTCAGTCTGACCCGGAAGACGATCGCGGAACCAGATACCGCCACCATTCCAATAGACCTGGCCGGCGACGATCTCACCGATGATGTCTTGCTCTTTGACTTGTTTGAGAGCTTCAATGTAGCAGTTCTGATACCGGCGCTGAAGGCCGACGACGACCTTGAGGTTCTTCTCGTCAGCAATCTTGGCGTATTCCTGCACCACGCGGACGCCTGGGGCATCCACGGCCACGGGCTTCTCCATGAAGATGTTTTTACCGGCTTCGACTGCCGCCTTGAAATGGTAAGGGCGGAAACCGGGAGGCGTCGTGAGGATGACGAGGTCACACTTTTCGATCACCTTCTGGTAGCCATCAGGACCGACAAATTGGCGGTCCTCACTGACGTCCACCTTCTCAGGGTGCTTCGTGCGGATGTTGCTGTGCGCTCCGTCGAGACGGTCCTTGAAGGCATCCGCCATGGCGTAGAGCTTCACGCCCTCCTGCTTGGTGCTCAGTGCCTGACTGGCTGCGCCCGAGCCGCGCCCGCCGCAGCCGATGAGGCCGATTTTGATTTCGTCACTGCCGGCGGCCCAGGCGCTGCGCTCCACAGAGAGCACACTGGCGGCTGCACCTACGGCCGCTGCGGCAGAGCCCGTGCGGAGAAAATCCCGGCGCGTCGCGACCGGTGTGGTTTCAGAAGTATCGGTTGGATTCATAGATTCTTGATTTGATGAGATGAAGGGAAGTAAACAGAGGCGGTTTACCGCTTCTTGCTTTTCTTTGCTGCGGGCTTAGCCACCTTTTTCGCTGGAGCGGCGGCCTTTTTCGCCTTGGCGCGTGCGCCCCATTGTTTTTCAATGAGGGCGTATCCCTCTTTATAAACTTGCTCAGTCGAGGGGAAGAAGTCACGCCAGACGCGGGTTGCTGCGGCGAGGTCCGGGAGCGCACCGCCAAAGGCTTCGATCGTCATCCAGCCATCGTAACCGAGGGCTTTCAGTTTCTTGATCGCGGCTCCGATATTGATGTGGCCGCGTCCAGGGGTGCCTCGGTCGTTCTCCGAGATGTGCACGTGATTGAGTTTGCCCGTGCGGAAAACGGTTTCGATGGCGGCGATGGGGTCCTTCTCCTCGATGTTGGCGTGGAAGGTGTCATACATGGTGCCGAAGTTCGGATGGTTCACCCGCTTCACGTAGCTGGAGGCCTGCTCCATGGTGTTGAGCAAGTGGGCTTCAAAGCGGTTCAGGGCTTCGATGGCGTTCTTGATTCCTGCGGCTTGAGAGATCGGGGCGATGGCGCGGTGCACTTCGGCGGCGCGGTCCAGTTCATCATTGCTCGGATATTTACCGGAGAAATTGCCCAGCACCTGATAGTAGGGGCCGCAAAGGGTTTGAATGCCGGCATTGTGGCCGCACTCGATCACGCGCTTGAGATGCTCGATGGCTCCTTTGCGGTTTTTTGCAGAGGCGCTGATGGCGTTGTGAGCCTCGTCTGGCAGCACGGTGACGGCCGTGGCTTCCAATCCGTGATCCTTCAGCGCATCACCGATTTTCTTGAAGTGCGAAGGGTCGCTGGTGTCAAAAATAGGGATCTCCACGCCGTCATATCCCACGGCTTTGAGTTTTTTGAAGAGAGGGAAGTTTTCTTGGGTCACGTGACCCGTCCAGAGCAGTAGGTTAAATCCGATTTTCATGGGTAAGGGACAGCAGACTAGGAAAACGCCGGGTAAATCGCAATAAGAACCTGCGGAAACTTTCCGGACGCTCTCAAAAAGGCCATTCGTGAGGGTCCCCTTCGCAAGAACGGAACAGAACGCCGCAAGGTCGGGTTGGCTAAATGGGTCAGGTCAGGCTATCCTCAGCCCATCAGCTCTCCTCACACGCCATGAAAACCTTCAAGAACATCGTTATCGGGATCGACTTCACCCCATCTTGCCGCAATGCCTTGCGGGAAGCTGCGCGCCGGGCATCTCTGGATCATTCGACCATCACGGCGGTGCATGTGATGGATGATTTTCTCGCTCACGAGTTGAAGAAAGCGCTGTCTCAGGACGAAGCCGCCATCCGTGCAGACTGGGAGGAGAGGCTGAAAAAGTTTGTCGCCGAAACCGAGGTCGGCACCGCTGACTTGCGCACCGAGGTCAGGATCGGTAGCGCTTTTGCCGAGATCATGGAGGCATGCCTTGCCCATCAGGCGGACCTGTTGGTCATGGGAGCGAAGGGGTCAAAAGGTGGGACCAATCGCATTGGGACCATTGCCGCCCGTTGTGTGCGGAAGGCTGCGGTGGATGTGTTGGTCATCCGTGAGGAAGCTCAGGGGCCGTTTAAACATGTCGTGGCCTGCGTTGATTTCTCAGAGAATTCAGCCAAGGCGGTGCAGTATGCGCTGCATTTGGCTGATCAGGATAAAGCTGATTTGGACTGCCTCTTTGTGTATCAGTCAGCCATGGCGCTGTCACTCGACTACGGCGGTTATGCACCCCCGATTCCCGCTGGGACGGATGAGGAAGCGGTGAAGGTGTGGCAATCCGATTTGGATGCGTTTGTGGGTCAACTCACGAGATCCGTGCCTGCGGTGACCGTGCGGACTCTCGTGAAGGAACGCCTCAACATCCGGGAGACCATTCTGGATCATGTCAATGAATCGAAGGCGGATCTGGTGGTGCTCGGCACCCGGGGAAAAACGGGTCTGCGTGAGCTGCTCATCGGCACGACGGCTGAGAAGATCATCCAGCACGCGCCATGCTCCATCCTGGCGGTGAAGCCCGACGCCCTCGATAGCTGATTGATGACTCGTTCGCCCATGACCGGTAAATCCGAGCCCGCCACCGAGAAACAGGAACTCCGCCAAATGCGCGAGGAGGTGAGCGCCAGTCATGAACGCCTGCGGGGTGTCATGGAGACCGCAGTCAATGCGATCATCACCATGAATGAAGATCGCATCATCGAGACCATTAATCCGGCGACTCAGCGCATCTTTGGTTACGCAGAGGAGGAATTGATCGGTAAAAACATCAGGATGCTGATGCCCGCGCCTTTTGCGGAGAATCACGATCGCTACGTTAAAAACTACCTGAAAACAGGGGAGAAAAAGATCATCGGAATCGGGCGAGAGGCCGTGGCGATGCGGAAGGACGGCTCCCTTTTTTCCATCGATCTCTCCATTGGTGAGGTCATTCTGCCGGATAAGCGCCGGGTGTTTACCGGCATCATTCGGGATCTCTCGGACCGGAAAGAACTGGAGGAAAAAATTCTTCGCATCAGTGAGGAGGAGCAGCACCGGATCGGCCAGGACATCCACGATGACCTATGCCAACAACTGGCCGCCATCGGCTGTATGGCCAAGGTCTCCCACCAGCAATTGATGAGAGCGGGCAGCCCCGAGGCTGAGAATCTGGCCGAGATCGTGCGGCTGATCACGGGTGCAAATACCAGGGCTCGTGAGATGTCCCGCGGCCTGATGCCGGTGGTCTTGGACTCGGCCGGACTCATGGATGCGCTGGACGAGCTAGCGAGCAGCACCGAGCGCGTTTTCCGCGTGTCCTGTCCTTTCCGGTGTGATCCTCCCGTGAAGGTGAAGGACAACACGGTGGCCATTCAGGTTTATCGCATCGCGCAGGAGGCGGTGGCCAATGCGATCAAGCACAGCAAGGCGGACCGCATCGAGCTCACTTTATCACTCGCGGGTGGCACCCTCATGCTGACGATTCGGGACAATGGGATCGGCATTCCCGATCACTCGCCCGGAAAAGGCACAGGCATGGGGCTGCTGACCATGAATCACCGGGCGCGGATGATGGGGGGAACACTCACAGTTGAACAAGATGACTTCGGCGGCACTTTGGTTCTATGCCAGGTGCCCGTGCCCAACACACCGAAGGACCGTGTGGTCCGCCAGAAAAAGTGAAGAGAGTTCTCCTTGTCGATGACCACCCGATCATGCGACATGGCCTGGCACAATTGATTCGAGCTGAAGAGGGGCTCGATGTCTGCGGAGGTGCCGGCAGTGCGGCAGAGGGATTGGGTGCCGTGGGCCAATTGGTGCCGGACTTGGTCATTGTGGATCTCACCTTGCCTGACAAAAACGGACTTGAGCTGCTGAAGGACATTCAGGCCATGCATCCGGGCACCCTTTGCATCGTGCTCTCCATGCATGATGAGTCGGTTTACGCCGAGAGAGCTCTCCGCGCAGGAGCTCGCGGTTATGTGATGAAGGAGGCCGCGGCAGATTTTTTGGTGGGAGCCATCCGGCGTGTTCTCGCGGGTGGCATCTATGTCAGTGAGACGATGGCCAGCCGGATGCTCGAAGGGGTGGCAGGTGGAGGGCATCGGCCCACGACCTCGTTGATCGGGAGGTTGACGGATCGGGAGTTGGAGATTTTGGAGATGATCGGCAAGGGAGTGGCCACCAAAATCATCGCCGAGCGCCTTCACATCAGCGCCCGGACCGTCGAGGCGCACCGCTCTCACATCAAAGAAAAGCTCGGCATCACGGATGGTCCCGCGCTGGTTCGTTTTGCGGTTCAGTGGGTCGAAACGAGATAATCCAGCCGCTGCTTCAGCTTCATTTGACGCTCGGGATTGGGATTCGGATAAAGGATCGGATACCAGACTGACATCACGGCGGCACGAGCCATGAGGCACTGATGAAGAGCGGCGGGGTCGATGTGCCCTCCTCGTGAGCGGTAAGCATTCAGGATTTGATCAACGGTGGCGTGATCTTGATCGAGGATTTGAGCATTCCAAACCACCGAGGCCAGGTCCCATTCGACCGGTCCCGAAAAGGTATCTTCCCAATCGGTCCAGAGCAGACCTTTCGTCGTCGTCATCAAATTGCCCAGGTGAGCATCGCCATGGAGCGGTTGCTGCGGAAAGTCACCCAGCACCCTGATGGAGCGCGTGAGATGATCTGCCAGCAGTGACGAGGTCGCCTCAGGAAAGAGCCCGCGTTCCCTCACGATCTGGAGGCTCTCGGTCAGGATCGCGAGGTGGGGCAGCGGCTCGGCAAAGCTCTTCATGATCTCATGGCACTCCTGCAGAGACGTCCCGATCTCGACGGGATCCGGTTCCGCCTCCGTGGCAGTGACAAACTCCCAAAAATTCATCGGATAGCCCAAGTGCACATGGGGTCCGGGCGGGAGATCGGGATGAAGCGGGATCACCGGTGCGCCATGCCGCGTCAGGTGCAGCGCGAGGGCGTTCTCCCGCGCAAACCACTCGGTGCCCTGCCTCGGTCCGTCCACATCTTGGACCACCCGAGCCACCAAGGTCTCCGTCAGTCTGAGCACCAGCGTGTTGCCATTTTGCAAAATGTCACAGCGATCCGGTGGGATGCCGTGGGCGATGGCAGTTTCAGTGGCGGCACGAATGGGAAGACCGGTTGGAGGCATGAGAGTCCGGTTGGGGCTGTGCAGGTGATTTGCAAACTGAAACTGCATCTTCGACCCCGGTCAGGGCGATCCATCAAACCCTTAGCTGCGCTCGCCAGAGCGCGGCTGATCCTCCAGTCGACGCCGAAGTCCGAGGGATCATCATTGGGTGAAACAATCCGCTCGTCGTTCGGGCTTCAGCCCGTCTCAGGGGACCGCCGAAACGGGCTAAAGCCCGAACTACGAACACAAACCCCCAGGCTAAAACCCGTGCCACTTACCTTCCCCGTAGCTGCGCTCGCCAGAGCATGGCCACCACGACTGCAGTCCAAGAGATCACCGCCCAAAGGATGTCTCTGTTCGTTGTTCATATTCATGCATGCATAAAGGGACAGACACTTTATTCACGCAGGCCTGGCTCAGCGTATGGAGGAAGAACCGCCGGTCATCGTCATCATGAAAGATGTCCTCCCTCCGGTTTCACCGCGCCATGACGTAGTAATAAGCTCCTGCCGATTGAATGCGAATGCTACGTGCCATGCCCATGCCCTCGTCGTAGCCGTAGACTATGTCAAGCAGTTGCACACTGACACCCATTACCCCGGAATGTAATGGTGTTCCCTCTGACGGTGCTGGTGCCTGTGATTCGGCCTGACGGATCTCGGTAGGTCGTGACTCCAGATGAGGATGTTGAGGATGTCCCGCTGATCCGTCCCTGTGAATCCCGGCAGGTCGTTTTCGTTCCGCTGGTGCTTGAAGTGCCCGTGATTCTTCCTTGGGCATTACGGAAGGTTGTTGTGCCACTGCTCGACTGTGTGGCTGTCCTTGTCATTCTTCCCTGGGCGTCTCTGAAAGTCGTCTTGGAACCTGATATGCTGGCAGTTGTCGTGGATTTGCCCTTCTCGTCTCTCAGGCTGGCATTTTTACCGGCGATAGAAGAGGCAGGATCAGCAAAGGCAAGGACGGGTAGCAGGAGGATCAGAATCAACTTCATGAGGTCTTTCGACGCCGTGATGATGGAAATCTTCACCCCTCCACATCGAGAGGCAGATTTAAATATCCAAACCCCGCCGTAGAAATACTTTGTCGCCATAAAGCTTCGAATGATGCCTCGTTCCATCCACAAGGCCTGTACCCATGAAAAACCTTCTTGCTTCTTGCCTTCTCATCTTCGGCCTGGCCTTTGCTGAAGCCCAGCCGGCCGGGCCTGCCTCCTGGACAGCGGCTGATGGCCGTGTGATCCAGGCTCAATTCATCAAGCTCGACGGTTCCAAGCTGACGATCGAAAAGGAACGCCGCCGGTTCACGCTCGATTTAAGCGCGCTCTCGCCGGAAAGCGCCGCGCAGGCACGCAAACTTGCCATGCCCTCCTCCGCAGCCCAGGAGCCGATCCAAATCAAGGTGCTCGTGCTGAACTATGATCCCAAATTCGAGGGCAAGGTCCTGCACGAGGTGTTTGGATGGAACGATCCCCGTGACCTCGTCAAAGGCTATATCGACGATCTGCAGGAGGTCTCGGGCGGGTTGCTGCAGTTTCAGGTCGTGGAGTGGCGTGACCTCGATGAAATCTATGCCCGTGAGGACGGCGGCCGCTTCACGATCGAGGAGTATGTGCGCAACCGCCGCGCCAAAGCCGGCTGGCCGGCCAAGATCATGGCGGATTACCCGCGCATCATGGAGGAGCAGAAGGTGGCGCTCTTGATTGACAGCGGCGCCGTGGACGAGGTGTGGATCTTCAGCGACCACTACTTCGGCCTCTACGAGGCCTCCATGGCGGGGCCGGGAGCTTTTTTCATCAATGGCGGCGTTTATCCGCAGGTCCCCTCGAAGCACGCCTTCGCCTTCTATGGCTTCAATTACGAGCGGGGTGTGGCTGAGATGCTGCACAACACCGCCCACCGCACGGAGGCCACCATGAACCGTGTTTACGGCCAGTGGGACCTCAAGAATCCACGCAACAACTGGGAAAAATTCAGCGCCAACAACACCCAGTCAGGCGGTGTGGCCGGAGTCGGCACCTGCCACTGGCCCGCCAATGCCATGCACGACTACGATTATGGAAACCTCCGCCGGGTGGAAAGCTGGGCCGATGATTTCTTGAACTACCCGAATCTGACCGGGGCCACAAAACCGGTCTCCTTCGTGACCTGGTCGGAGAAGGGCAGTGATCACCACCGGAACTACATGCGCTGGTATTTTTCCCATCTGCCCCGCGCTCCCGGCGAGAATCCGGATGGCAAGCTGAACAACTGGTGGCGTTACATCTACCAGTTCAACGATCACGTCAAAAAAGAGCGTGGCAGATGAGGCGTGCTGGGGCTGATAGCATGGCCGGACAGCTTTTTTTGGCACGCAGATGCTATAGAACCAACCGAGGAAAATTCCATTGTGGGAACGATGTATGTAATCTTTGTCTCAAAGGAGACTAAAGAAGGTCGTTGTTCCCAGCTCCATGTTCCCAGATCCCATGCTAGGCCCACAGAGCGAGCTTCAGAAAGCTTTATGTTCCCGCTGCGGAGCCACTTACGCTGAAACTGAAGCCGAAGGGCACTGCCCTGTTTGCCTGATGGCATGCTTGAAGCCGGAGCTGATCGATGGAGTAGGTGACGACGAGGACGAGACGATCCCGCAGCCTTTTGCTGTGGCATCAGCCGCCGATAGTACCCGCTGGGAGCCGCCGGCCCCTGCGGAATTAGCCGGCTTGATTCCTGGCTACGAGTTTCAGGCTTTTCTGGGCCGCGGCGGCATGGGTGCGGTATACAAGGGCACGCAACTCCGCCTGCAACGCCCCGTGGCGATCAAGATGATGCGCCGGGGGGCTGGAGGCCCGGTTGATTTTGAGGCGCGTTTTGAGCGCGAGGCAAAGTCGATGGCCAAGCTCCATCATCCCAACATCGTCAGCGTGTTTGACTATGGGGAGGCAGGTGCGCACTATCTCTACATTGCCATGGAGCTGGTCGATGGAGCGGACTTGATGAGCCTGATTCACAGCGGCTCCGTGACCCAGGAGCTGGCGTTGAATTTGCTGCCACAAATTTGTGACGCGCTGCAATACGCACACGACCACGGCATCGTGCACCGGGACATCAAGCCGGGCAATATCATGATCACGCGTGGCGGCCAGGTGAAAGTGGCGGACTTTGGGCTGGCCCGTAGTTTGGATGCCCTCCAGGGCAGTGAGACCATCGGGGATGCGCGCATCCTTACCCCGGACTACGCAGCCCCGGAGCAGTTCGACCCGCAGGCCACGGTGGACCACAGGGCGGACATTTATGCCCTGGGGGTCATGATTTACCAAATGATCACCGGGCAGCTGCCCCGAGGCGCGTGGAAGGCCCCCTCCCAGAGGGCAGCGGTCACCGCCCGATGGGACGGCATCGTGTCCAAGGCACTTCAAACAGACCCGGACGAACGCCACCAGAGTGCCTCGGAAGTCAAAACGGAGGTGGCTTTTATCCATGCGGGCGTCCTAGAGCGTGGAGCGCACGAGGCCCCGCCGACTGGGGATAAGTCCACAGCAGGGTTCCGACCAGGCCGCAGGTGGCTTTATGTGCTTGTGTTGCTGAGCCTGTCTGCCCTCGGTCTCGCCTTGCTGCTGCCCGGCTGGCGCAGTCCTCCCACGCAGAACCAGGAGCACGGCTCGGTCGACGTCGCGGTTCCTCAGCCCGCTTCTCCTACGGTGGTGGTGGCATCGGATGCCGATGACCCTCTGGCCCGGGCATCCAAGGAGAAACCCTTCATCAACACCCTCGGCATGAAGTTTGTGCCGGTGCCCGGCACCCGCGTCTTGATGTGCATCCACGAAACCCGCCGCCAGGATTATGCGGCGTATGCCCAAACTGGAAGCTACATTGATGCCTCTTGGCAAGACCCGAAAAAAGGGTGTCTGCCTTACGGTGTGGGACAGCCTTACCCGGCCATCAAAGTCAAATGGCCCGGCAGTGCTGAAGTGCATCTCCAGGGCGATGAAAAACAGCACCCAGTGTCGAACGTGATGCTGAAGGATGCGTTTCAGTTTTGCTCCTGGCTGGCTCAAAAGGAAAAAAAGCATTATCGGCTGCCCACGGATCAGGAATGGAGCATGGCCGTGGGCATTGGTGACACCGAATCGTTTGCGCCGGGCACGTCACCAAGCAGCCGAGGTGCCACTCGTTCCAACCTTTTTCCATGGGGACCGGATTTCCCCCCGAAATCGGAGAACCGAGATGGAAACTATCGCGACGAAGCCTTTCACCGGCTTTTTATTGATTCAACTAAAGCAACTTGGCTGGCTGGCTACGATGATGGCTATCCGGTCACCGCACCAGTCATGAGTTTTAAGCCGAACAAACTGGGGCTATTCGACATGGGCGGTAATCTTTCAGAATGGATTGCAGACATGTTTGCGACACCTGACAGACCTTTCTACGTTACACGCGGATGCGACTGGTTTTACACCACCAAACTGGCAAGATATCTTGATTGCTCGGAACGGCAGGCCATTCCAATCGAATCATTTGTGACGGAAAAGTACCGAACCATTGGCTTCCGCTGTGTGATTGAAACCAAAACAACATTTGCCAAGTGAACCAGCGGATGACGATCTCGCGAGGAAAGGCAGCA
>CAMBPV010000155.1 GCA_945869695.1 Prosthecobacter debontii | reverse complement strand
TTCCCATCTCACGTCAGACGCTGTGCGGCTGGGCCGGCATGGCCCATGATGCGAGTCGGCTGATCATCGAAGCCATCCAGCGAGAAGTCTTCGCCGATGGCTATGTCATGATCGACGAAACACCCGTGAAGTATCAGGATCCCGAGCGCCAAGGCGTATGCGGGACCGGCTACCTGTGGGTGATCCACAACCCCGTGCGAAAAGTCAGCCTCTTTGTCTGGCGCACCGGGCGTGGAGCCGCGTGCTTGGATGACATCGTGCCCGCCGACTTCAGCGGCATCATCCAGTGCGATGGTTACAGCGCCTACGACGCCTTCATCAAGCAGCCCGAGAGGCGCGGCCGCATCACTCTCATCGGGTGCATGGCCCATGCGAGGCGGAAATTTTTTGAAGCCAAAGCCGAAGGTGTAGATGCGCAGTGGATGCTCGCCCAAATGCAGCAGCTCTACCGCATCGAAGCCCGATTGAGAGACAGCACAGCCACGCCAGAAGAAATCCGCGCCGAGCGCCAGCAACAGAGCGCCCCGATCCTGGAGAAGATCAAAGCCCGCCTCACCGAGCTCCAAGCCCGGCACACCCACCGCCCCACCAGCCTCACCGGAGGAGCGATCAGCTACACGCTCAACCAGTGGGACAAGCTCACCGGATACCTGCGAGATGGGCGCACCCAGATCGACAACAACCTCGTCGAGAACACCATCCGCCCCAGTGCCATCGGGAAGAAGAATTGGTTGTTCATGGGCGATGCACAAACCGGAGCGAGAGCCGCCACGTTCTACACCCTCATCAGCAACGCGCACCGAGAAGGCATTGATGCCACCGCCTACCTGACGGATATCTTCAAGCGCCTGCCCACCGAGACAAACCGAAGCGCCCACCGCCTCACCCCCAAAGCCTGGGCCGCCGAGCAAGCCAAGATCCGCCAAGCGCTCGCCCAAACGGCCGTCGTGCCGATGTAGATCGAGCGGCTGTCAAGAATCGGACTGAGGGACTCCAATTGACGGATACGGTGGCTCCGTGGAGTTGGAGTTTGGCAAGGAGTCGCGGCAGGGCGGCCAGTTCGTTGCTTTTCTCTTCGCAGACTTCGTGCCCCACGCTCAGGCTCGCCTCGCTGACCCACGCTCGCAGGATGTGCAGGGTGCTTTTGCCCGTGGTGGCGTCCTTGGCTCCACGGCTGACTTTGCCGTCGATAGCGACGTGTTTGCCATCCAGATCGCCGACCCACAGCTCCATGATTTCGAGCAGGGTGTCGGGCCGCAGCGCGAGCAAGACGTTGCGGAAGACATCGTGCGAGGGAGCACCGTGGCGCAGCGGGGTGAACTGGCGCAACCAGGCGAGCTGAGAGCGGGCAGGATGGCAAAGAGTTGTTTGAGCCGCAGGATGTTTTGAAGGTCGGCTTGGTCTTGAGTAACCGGGGATGCTGCGGCGTCGGTGGAGATAGGTTCCATCCATAACCTCATCAGTGATTATGATAATTTGTACAGCGGTTTGTTTGCCGCTGAACCACCATACTCAGTTGCTTATTCCATGCGTTTGCCCTGCATCTTCACCCAAAAATCAGAAAGCGCCTCGAAGGCTTCCTTCGAATAGAGATCCGAGCGTTCTTCTTTTCATTCCTTTGGTTACGACAAGAGAATGAGTGTCAGTATCGGCCTCAAAACGCATTGATGGGGAAGGAGGGCTACAGTGAAACGAGATTGGGATGAAAGTCGAAGTGTGCGAGACATTCACGGATCTCGCAAGCGTAGTAAGAATTTACGATCAAAACAACCGGGATCACTCCGAGGCGTGTGTCTGATGGTGCCACAACCGGGACGTTCGTTCCAGGGATGAATGTTCCTTGCTTTGCGGGATTGCTGTCCACGACGAACAAAGGGGGCATGTGGCTCAGTGCCCCGGCAATAGAGACCCCCTTGGCACCTGCACCCCAAATTGCCCACCCGTTTGAGGCACCCGCTTCCATCAGCTTTGAGATCACTTCGTTCACTGAATTAGCAAGGTCTCTAGCGAAAGTGCACAGGAGTGGAGTGGTTTGTGGAGGCTCGTCCGGGCGGGCGGTATCGGAAGAGGCAGTTCGAAGCTCCAGTGCCTGATACTGCCCGCCGAAAATGCGCCGATGGTCCAACACCGTGAACCCGGCCTTTTCAGCCAGTCGTCTCAGGGTGCCGGTCTGGAAGTAATTGCAGTGTTCATAGAAGACATCCCAGAAAGCATGGTGCTCGACGATCCATTCTAGCGCGGGAGTCTCCACATAGACTGCAGAGCCTCCTCCAGCCACAGCGAGGCGGTGCAGCAACTGAAAAAAATCTCCGATCTGCGGCACGTGTTCGACCACGTGTCGACAGACAATAAGGTTAATTTTCTCGGTCACATCCTCTGGGGTCACATAACGCTGGAAAAAGGTCACGCGACGGTCGGTCTGCGCGCCAACCACCTCACAGGAGGTGTCGAAGCCGAGACCTCGACACTGCGCACGTTCACAGAGAAGGTGTAAGAAATCGCCTTTGCCGCAGCCGACTTCAAGCACTGCACCGCCTTTGAGTGAGTAACGGTTGGCAAGTGTGCTTGCCGTTTGCTCGAGCATGGCGAGGAAGCCTGCCGAGAAGTTCTGGCGATTCTCATAGCGTTCGTCGTAAGGGATTGCTTTGGAATCGAGAATGGCATTAAAAACGAGGCCGCAGTCGTTGCACTCACGCAAAAGCATGTCACGTCGCGCAACACTTCTCGCGGCTTCAGCGGTAGCAAAGCGGTAGTTAAGGATTACGGGTTGCTGCGCCAATGAAAGGCTTTCACCTAGCGCCACAGAACCGCATCCCGGGCAGAATGTGAGTGCGTGCGGAAGGAGGGCTGTCAGTGCGGTCACAATCGTCCCTAGTCTTTGGCCGGAAGGCTGTCAATCAGTCGCTGCAACCCCTCATCTAGGTTGGTGCGCGGACACCAGCCGACGCTCCGCAATAACTGGTTGTTAGCAATGACGATTGGGTTGGGATCCCCGCAAAGTTCAGTAGCGTTCTGCACGAGAGCAGGGTCCTCGTGAAGAAGATACGCAATTTTTTGGGCAAGTTCCCGAATGGAAATGCCATGGCCCGAACCAATATTGATTGGACCTGTCAGTTTATTTTCGAAGGCCGCGCAAATTGCCGACGCGACATCATCGATGTAGATGTAATCTTTCACACTGTGGGGGGTGCGGAGAGCGAGGTTTTTACCCGCCCGTAACTGCCGGATGATGGATGAGCAAATTCGATCCGGGTGCTCTCCGACTCCGAACGGATAGAACACTCGGAACCAGGTAAAGGCCGAGCCCGAACCAACGCATCCCTCTCTCAAGGATTGGAACAATGCTACTTTGGACTTTGAGTATCGGAAAGAGGGATTCAGGGGCGAGGTCATTTCACTTAGGGGTTCGGGGGATGCTGCGTATTCAATGCAGGTACCTGCGCCAGCGATGTGGCGAACACCCATCTCTTGCAACCGCCGGAACCAAACCTTGCTATGCTCTAGCCATACCTCATTATCCGGCGATGTGAGATAAACGCCCGGCGTGGCGATCCATGCCAGATGGAGCGCCGCATCTGGGGAAAATCGGGCGACCTGAGCCCAGGGTGTTTCCGATAAGGTGCCAGTCACAATTTCGATTTCCACTGGCAGCGCCGGGATTGAGCTCCGACACAGGGCGAGCACACGATGACCACGCTCAATTGCAGTTCGGCAGAAAGCGCGACCGATGAAGCCCGTTGCACCCGTGACAAAAAAATTCATGTGAGTTCGTGAAAGCGCGGGAGCCCAGCATCTCTCGCTGACAGGTTTACAACTGGCAGCGACCAGGTGATGCCAATGCTCGGGTCATCACATCGGACGCCGCGCGCGAGATCCGCATGGAAAAACTCAGACATAAGGTAGAGAAGCTCACAAGCGTCATCCAGGCACTGGAAGCCATGTGCGAAGCCTGCAGGTATGTGGAGCGCCCGCATGTTTTCAGCTGAGAGCTCCTCGGCATGCCATTGGCCAAAAGTGGGTGATTCGGGTCGAACATCGACCACGACATCCAGCACCTTCCCGACAAGACAACGAACAAGCTTGATCTCTGGGAAGGGGGCTGCCTGCCAATGCATGCCTCTCACGCTTCCTTTGCCTAGTGTCGCGGTGTGATTTTGCTGAACCCAACGCGTGTTCAGTTTTTCGGCAGCAAACTCTTCCTCGCAGTAGGTGCGGGCTAAGAATCCGCGCTCGTCACGCCGAGGCTCGGTCTCGACAACCATGACACCCTCGAACTTGGTGGGACGAAAGATCATAAGACCCTCAGCTCGGGAAGGGGGATGACAAACTGGCCACCCTTTTCCCTGAACTCCTGTTGTTGTGCGATGACCTCATCCGCAAAATTCCAAACCAACAAAATAGCAAAGTCGGGACGCTGCTCGACGAGTGCTTCGGCGGGCAAAATGGGGGCATGAATTCCTGGGCTTAGCTTGCCGTGTTTGTAGGTGCTTCGGTCGGCGATAAAGCCGACCTTCTTCGCGGCCCCTCCTAAATAGTTGAGCAGGGTGCTACCCTTTGCAGAGGCACCGTAGGCGGCAATGTTTTTTCCGTTCTGAGTCTGCTCGGCGATAAATTGGCAGAGATCGTTTTTTACCTTTTCAGCACACTGACTAAACACCCGGTAATAGCCCTTGGAATTAACACCTCTGGACTCTTCGAGTTCATGCAAATTTCTAACACTGTCACCGATGGGTTCCGAACCTTGGTGGCAGGCGAAGAGTCGGAGGGAGCCACCGTGGATCGGTAGCCTCTCGACGTGAAAGATGTCGAGGCCATGGCGAGCGAAGGCCCGTAGCAGTGGGGTTAGCGTGAAGTAAAACACATGCTCATGATAAATGGTGTCGAACTCCACGTGGTCGATCATGTCCATGCCGTAAGGGAACTCGAGGACAATCCAACCATCGTGCTTCAGAAGGGAGTTCAAGCCAAAAATAAAGTCATTGATGCGTGGGGCGTGAGCGAAAACGTTATTTCCGAGGATCAGGTCGGCTTTTCCTCTCTCTGAAGCAAGAGCCCGGGCCGTTTCCTCGCCAAAGAACTCGCAATGTGTCTCCACTCCACTCCGTCTCGCGACCTCAGCAATGTTGGCTGCGGGCTCAAATCCGAGGCAAGGAACTCCCGCTTGGACAAAATTCTTCAACAGGTAGCCATCGTTGCTGGCGATCTCGATGACAAAACTGTCTTTACCTAGATTCTTATCCTGAATGTAACGCAACGAAGCCTCGCGGGAGTGCCTTAACATGTGCTCCGAAAAGGAGGAAAAGTACACATAGTCGCTGAACAGATTCACGGGCGGAACTGTGTGAGTGATCTGCATGAGCCAGCATGACGTGCAGACGTGAACAGCTAGAGGGAAACGAGGTTCGATCTTCTGAAGGTCTCCGGGGGCCAGGAGATTATTGGCAAGCGGCTGCAAGCCGAGGTCTATCACGGGAGAAAGGTCGGACGAGCCGCAGGATCTGCATTGGGAAATGGCCATCGGTGTGTTCGGATTCAGTTGGCCCATGGGATATTCAAAGCGCGGGCATCTTCGGTGTAGTCACTGATCTGCTGCAGACTGAGCGCAAGCAAGGCTTCTGCATCGGCGGATGATTCGTGCCTTAACCGATACCACTCTGCGGTCTTAGCGACGGTCGTGGAGAAGTCCCAAACGGGTTGCCAGCCGAGGTGCTCCTTCGCCTTGCTTGGGTCGAGGCTCAATCTGGCGGCTTCGGAGTAAGGGGATGCGGCGGATGTATTGACATCGAAGGCACCGGGCCAAGTCGAGAGAAGAGCTTCAAGCAGGTCTCCGACGCTCCGCTCGGACTCGGCGGAGGGGCCAAAGTTGAGAGAGATGCAGGTGGATTTGTCGGGTTTTTCAATGAGTTGCTTTCCGAGTGCTAGGTAACCGCTCACCGACTCGAGGACATGCTGCCAGGGGCGTGTTGCGAGCGGATTCCTGAGCGAGATCGGCTGCCCATTAAGGTAGGCTCGCACCGCATCAGGGACGATCCGATCTTCGGCGTAATCTCCGCCGCCAATGACATTTCCAGCCCGACCGGTAGCGATGGGGCCAAGTTCAGGAGCCTGACTGAAAAAGGAAGTGTGCCACGAGTTTGCGATCAACTCTGTGACAGCCTTACTCATTGAGTAGACATCCTTTCCACCGAGTGGGTCACTCTCTCGAAAAGGGCGGCCATCATCGTTGTTTCGGTAACATTTGTCGCTGGTCACGATCACCACCGCCGCAGGGCTGCATGCCTTCCGCAATGCTTCAAGAAGGTGAATCGTTCCGATTGCATTGGTCATGAAGGTGCTGACGGGTTCCCGGTACGAAACTCCAACCAAAGGCTGTGCCGCAAGGTGAAAGACGACGTCGGCGCCGCATTCACTCACAATTCGATCGACGGCGGTGGAATCCCGCAAGTCCCCAAAAACAGATTTTTCAAAGCAGTCCAATGGCAGCGTGCCGAAAAAATTAGGGCCATCTGGAGGAGGGAGAGAAAAGCCCGTGACCTGTGCCCCCAAGCTCTTCAACCAAAGGCTCATCCAGCCTCCCTTAAACCCAGTGTGGCCGGTTAGAAGGATGCGCTTCCCTTTGTAAATTCCTGCGAATGCGTTCACCATGTTTTCCAAGGAGCGTCGCCCGACTTCCAAAGTTCGTTTAGTAGAGCGACTTCACGAATGTTATCCATGCATTGCCAGAAGCCCTCGTGCTTAAATGCGGCGAGTCGGCCTTCATTCGCCAAGCATTCGAGGGCGCTCAGTTCAAAGACCGATTCATCTCCTTCAAGATAGGAGTCAATTGCACGATTGATGACAAAGAATCCCCCATTGATGAAGGCGTGGCCGCCAATAGGCTTCTCCAAAAAATTGGTGACGAGACCATTCTCGGTCTGAAGTTCCCCGAATCGTCCGCTCGGACGCACGGCCGTAAGGGTAACAATGCTCTTTTTTTCGAGATGAAATTCCAAACTGGCATTCACATCGACATTCGACACGCCGTCGCCATAGGTCATCAGGAAGTTCTCGTCCTTGATGTATTTGAGCACCCTCTTCAGTCGCCCGCCCGTCATCGTCTTTTCACCAGTATCCACCATGGTGACCGTCCAATCTTCTTCATCGTGACGGGTGTGGTATTGGATGCTCGGAGTCGCGCCGAGTTTCAGGGTCACGTCGCTGGTATTGGATTGGTAGTTGAGAAAGTAGTTTTTGATCGACTCGCCCTTGTAGCCGAGGCACAAAATGAAGTCTTTATGCCCCTGCGCCGCATAATGCTTCATGATGTGCCAGATGATGGGCCGCTCTCCAACAGGCACCATAGGTTTAGGACGGTATTCTGTCTCTTCGCGCAGACGAGTTCCAAGACCCCCACAAAGAATGACGACTTGCATAGAAAATGAAAAGAAAAGGAAACTAGCTGAGAGGCGGACTAAAAATCAGTATGGCTAGAAGCTTCGTGTTAAAATGCTATCGGTTCTCGACAGCGCAGTCGTGATCGACCATTTCGCAAACAATCTCTTCAAACGACTTGGTCGGTTGCCAATTGAGCGCCTGCTTGATGGCTGCCGGATTTCCTTGCAAGGGAATAGCGTCTTCATCTCGAAAGAACCGAGGGTTTGTGACAACGTATTTTTTCCAGTCCAGGCCTGCGTGTGCAAACGCCACTTCACAAAAATCCCGAACCGTGTGGATGACTCCCGTAGCGACCACCAAATCCAAGGGTTCAGAGTGATTCAACATCAGATGCATGGCCCTTACATAGTCTGGAGCGTATCCCCAATCTCGTCGGGCTTCCAGATTGCCCAACTCGAGTTGGGTTTGTCTTCCGGATTTGATTCGGGCGACCGCTCTGGTTATTTTGCGGGTCACAAACTCAGGTCTCCGTCTGGGGCTCTCGTGGTTGTAGAGGATACCGGTCGAACAGAACATGCCATAGGTGGCCCGATAGTTTCGAACGAGGTGGTAAGAGGTGACCTTGCTGATCCCGTAAGGATTGCGGGGGAGGAAAGGGGTCTGTTCGTTCTGAGGGGCCGATGTAGGTCGACCGAACATTTCGCTGCTACCCGCAAAATAAAAGCGACAGGTCGGCTGCATTTCATGAATCGCTGCCAGCAAGTAATGGGTGCCGCTCGTATTGGCGAAAATGGTGTGAAAGCCATCGGCCAGGTGCTCGCCAACAAAGCTGACGGCCCCAAGGTGGTAGCACTCGTCAAACTTCACCTTCGAAATGAGACGGTAGAGACCGTGAAAACTATCAAGGCTAACGACGTGCAGCTTGCAGCGCTCATAAAGGTTCTTCCCGTGGGATTCTGACGCATTTTCTAGGTTGGTTTGCCGGACCAGGCCATGGACCTCGTATCCTAAAGCTAACAGATGTTCCGCTAAATAGGATCCGTCTTGGCCCGTGATTCCAGTGATGAGTGCACGCTTCATTGATCGGCGACATTGGCACGCTCGACTTAGCTGCGCAACCAGAGTTCGATTTGGTCAGATGACTCATTTTTTGGGGGCTATTCGATCTTACGCAGCCGCTAAAATTTCTCGAAAAACAGAAGCGCTAGGCGACAAGGCATGACCTGAACGGCTTAACAACGCTACCTGCCGATCTACCGGATTATCGCGTAGTCGCACTACAGTGCACCCTGTGCTCGGCTGTCGAGTGGCGAGCTGAGGCAAGATGGCGATCCCTAGTCCTGCTGCCACAAGCGAGCGAATCGTTTCCAGTTCACTGCTTTCACAAGCGACTCGAGGTTCGAATCCCGCTGCGCGACAAGCTGTGAGGGCCGTGTCACGAGCGCGCCCTTTGTAAAGGATGAATGGCTCGTCGGCGAGTTTGGCCAATGAGACGGTCTTTTGTTTAGCCAAAGAATGGCTTTTGGAGATCAGAACGACAAAGGGCTCCGTGAACAGTGGATGCTCGTCAAAGCTGCCGCTGCTCGTGGGTAGTTGCACGAGTCCAAACTCGACCCGTCCGCTTTCGACCCAATGGGCGACTGCTTCTGAGGTGCCTTCGAAGAGTGCGAGCTCGACGTGCGGATGCAATTTGCGAAATGCGGCAATCGCACTCGGTAACAAGCAAGCGCTTACCGATGGGATGGCGCCGATCGTGAGTCGTCCGCCTCGGAGGCCGATCAGGTCTTGAATGTCACGTTTTGCCAGATCGGCACGTTCCAGCAAAGCTTCTGCGTGCGCACGCAAGGTTTCACCGGCGGCGGTCAAAATCGTCTCACGACGACCCCGATTAAAAAGGGGAGTGCCGACCTCGCTTTCCAGCTTGCGCATTTGCTCGCTCATTGCGGCTTGGGCCAGGTGCAGTTTTTCGGCAGCACGAGTAAAGCTCCGTTGGCGAGCGGCTTCTAGAAAATATTCGAGTTGGTAGAGTTCCATCGGTATCGCGTGGGTTGGCTTCAGTATCGGACGAATCGAATATCACTATTTCCGTCGCAATAAATCGGAAATAACAGTTTTACCAGCGACTAAGCCTTGCGATCATTTTACTCATGAGCCGACTGTGCGTCCACACCATCACCACGAAGCCGCTGAGCCTCGAACAATGCCTCGCCGAGTTTCCAAAGCGCGGCGTGAGCGGCATCACGATCTGGCGGCAAGCACTCGAAGGCCGTGATTTGAATGCGGTGAAGCGCCAGACGGCCGAGTCGGGTATGGACGTGGTCAGTTTGTGCCGCGGCGGCTTTTTTCCGGCTGAATCAGCCGCAGACCGGCAGAAGGCCATCGACGACAATTTGCTCGCCATCGAGCAGGCGCACGTGATAGGCGCTCCGCTCATCGTTTTGGTCTGTGGAGCTGTTCCAGGGCAAAGCTTGGTCGAATCGCGCAAACAGATCGCCGATGGCATTTCGGCTTGTTTGCCGGCGGCGGAGGCGGCGGGCGTGAAACTCGCCATCGAGCCGCTGCATCCGATGTATGCCGATGACCGCAGCGCGGTGAACACGATGAGGCAGGCGCATGAGATTTGTGATGTGCTCGGCTCTCCGAAGTCGGTGGGCATCGCGGTGGATGTGTATCACGTCTGGTGGGACCCGGAGTTGAAGTCTCAGATTGATCTCGCGGGCCAAACGGATCGCTTACATGCTTTCCATATCTGCGATTGGAAAACGCCGACCACCGATCTTCTCAACGACCGCGGTCTGATGGGCGAAGGCTGCATCGACATCCGCGAAATCAGCGACTGGGTGGACGCCACCGGTTTCACCGGCCATCGTGAGGTCGAAATCTTCTCCAACCGCTGGTGGAGCGGCAATCAGGGTGAGTTCCTTGATCAAATCGCCTCCAGTTACTCACGGCTCTATGCTTAAACCCTTCGGTATGCTCCTGCATCTTCAGCTTCTTTGCTTCATGTTTGCCAGTACGTTGTTGGCGGAGCATCCGCTCCAGCAACGTGATCAGTGGCAGTTCGAAGATCCTGCTGCCTGGGAATGGCAGGGCGAGGGCGATGCGACGACGCTCGTGCTGAAAAAGCCTTCGCAAACCAAGCCGAAGGTCCGCAGGCCGTTCAATCTGGCGTGGTTTAGCGGCGTGGAGTTGGAGTCGTTCACGCTGACCTGTGAGGCTCGGCTGGACGTCTTCAATAAGGGCAACAACGACCTCTGCATCGCCCTTGGTGGAGTGAGTGAATCGGAGTTCTACTACGCTCATCTCGGCGAGACGGCGGACGGCGTGCATCTGCACTTGCATGTGGTGAACAACTTGGATCGCAAAGCCATCACGACGAATCGTGCGAAGGCTTTGCCATGGAAGCCAAACCACTGGCATCCGATCAAACTGGTGCGCGATGCTTCCTCCGGCAGTATCAAGGTCTGGTTTGAGGATCAAGTCGTGCTCGAAGCCAGAGACAAAACTTTCGGCAAGGGTCGCATTGGATTGGGTTCCTTTGATGATCTGGGTGCTTTTCGGAAGGTCGTTATCACGCCTATTTCTGCCCTATGATGAATACATGCTCATCGCTCCACGCGCTGCAATGCACCATGATCACAGCCCTGATCTGCACCGGCATAACGACGCAGGCACTCAGCGCCGAACATTGGATCTACCTGGACAATGGCCATATTCGTCTTGGTATGAACATGGATGCAGGCGGCAGCATCGGCTGGCTTTCGCCCTCGCGCTCCACGGACAATGTGCTGAATGCTTTTGACCATGGGCGCTACGTTCAACAGTCGTTTTATGGTGACAAAGATGGCTCCGACTGGAATCGCAAGCCCTGGTGCTACAACCCCGTGCAAGGCGGCAGCTGGAAAGGTGAGCCTGCCACCGTGCTCGAATCCAAAGTCGAGCAACACAGCCTTTATGTGAAGACTCGCCCGCGCCAGTGGGCCAGCGGTGTGGAGGTGAGTGACATGATTATGGAGCAGTGGCACCGCGTGGAGGGCGGACTAGCACGCCTCCGCTATCGCATGACTTACACGGGCAAGATGGCGCATCAGAGTCGCAAGCATCAAGAACTGCCCGCTGTGTTTGTGAATCCGCAGCGGCACACGCTCGTGTATTGCGATGCCAAGGAAGCCGCCTGGACCGAAGCACCGCTCACCCGCAAACAACCCGGGCCGCCCGGCA
>CAMBPV010000154.1 GCA_945869695.1 Prosthecobacter debontii | reverse complement strand
AGACCCGAGATGGCCACCTCCATTTTCTTGCGATCAAAAGCCGTGCCGCTGCCGCTGATGGCACCTTCGAGACCATCCAGGAGCCGCGCTTTGTCTCGTTCGGTTTGAAGGCGACCGATCCACCAAGTGCCAATGTTTGCGAGTGCCTTGTAATCAAGGTCCACCGGGTTCTGCGTGGCCAAGAGGATGCCGAGACCAAAAGCGCGTGCTTGTTTCAGAAGGATCATCATCGGCTTTTTCGAGGGCGGCATCGCCGTCGGTGGGAGATAGCCGTAAATCTCATCCATGTAGAAAAGGGCACGCAGACTGGTGGTGCCCTGCTGGGTGCGCATCCAGCCGAGGAGCTGATTCATCAACAGCGAGACAAAGAACATGCGCTCGGTATCACTCAAATGCGCGATGCAGAAGATCGTGATGCGAGGCTTCCCCTCAGGGGTGTAATACATGCGCTGGATGTCGAGCGGCTCACCCTCCAGCCAAGCGCTAAAGCCGGGCGAGGCGATGAGGTTATTCAGCTTCATGGCCAGAGCACTGCGCTTCGCCTCAGGGCAGAAGGTGTCGATATCCACGACACCAATCTTCCGCAGCGGAGGCTGCTGAATGTGGCGGATGAGATTTTCGAGAGTGAGATTTTGCCCCTTTTTCCAGCAATGACCCACGATGTTTGAGAGCAGGATGTGCTCAGCGGATTGCACCGGGTCTGCATCAATGCCCATCAGTCCAAGCAAGGAGGAAACGGTGCTCTCAATTCGATCACCCAAGATCTCGGCATCCTCCATCACCGCATCGGGCGGACAGTTGAGTGAGCTAAGAATCGATACAGGCAGGCCTGCATTGCTGCCCGGCGTGTAAATGGCCATGTCCACGGTTTCCCGTAGTTTTTTGATCCGATCCGCACTCTGCCCCCAGTCGCCGAGTCCCTTTTCCCAGAGCTTGGCCTGAGAGTCGGCATATTCATCCACGCTAATATTTTTCCGCCGAGCGTCATCGGCATTCACCCAAGGTTTGAAGGCCTCTCCCGTGAGATTGGGAAAGGTGAGCAGGGCATTGCCGATGTCTCCCTTGGGGTCGATGGCAATCAGCGGCACGCCATCCATCGCCGCCTCCTCCAGCAGAGCGAGGCAAAGACCCGTTTTCCCCGAACCCGTCATGCCCAGCACCACGCCGTGGGTGACAAGGTCCTTGGAGTCATAGAGGATTAAATCATCCTTCAGCTGCTTGGATTGGAGATCGTATCCCCGGCCCATGTAAAACGTGCCGAGCTTTTCGTATTGTTCCGGTGTGATGGTCATGCGGTGATTTCTCGTAAGTGCGTTACCTCCTAGATAGCCCGAGGGCCACCCTGTCTACAAGGCAAAAATAAATCCGCATTTACCCTTCCCTGTCGCGGATTAAAAGCCTTACTTCTCGGCCACCTTCCGACCATCGGCGGATGGCAGGGTGATCATCCTCTGCGTGGCGCTGAGTCCGTATTTTTCGGGTTGGTACATGGCTTCGATCCTTGCTGGCGGAGCGACAGTGTCTCCTTCAGCGATGACTCGTGCGAGGTAGGAAAGGCTAAACTTGCCTTTGCCCGGTGCGTAGTCGGTAAAGAAGAGTGCGCGGTCGGCGCGGATCTCGCGGTGATCACAGAACCAAGGCTCGGAGTCGCGCTCGGCGCGCTTCCCTTCTTTGCCACCCTGGGTGTCAAAGTCCGGATTCACAGCTTCAAGCACGGCAGGCAAAGGATCATTGATGGCGATGTAACGATCACCCCCGCCAATCGAGACTTCGAGATTGACCAAAACCATGTCTCCCACCCGCAGGTCCGTGATGGGTTTTTCGGTGCCATCCGTCAGCAGCTTCGTGTAAGTGCGACTGATGCCGTAGCCCGCATTGATGCCTTGGAACTCACGGACCGGTGAAAAGGCGCGTGCTTCCACCCGAGCAAACGCGGTGCGACCTGCTGGGACCGTCAACGCGAAGGGCTTGGCTGCGAGTTGAGCATTGAGAACATAGGTAGCCTTGGCGGTAGAGGTGTGGGTAGGCAGATCGAGGGTCGTGTCTTGTGTATCCCACACCGAGCGAACCGCAAGAGGGCCCGACGTGACCTTCGAACTGCGCTCGTAGGCGGCCAATGCCGTCAGGGTCCACGAGTTGGTGATGGTGTTACCCCACTCGCCTCGGCCATTGCGCGCTTGGAGGATGCTCGTGGCCAATTGATCCGCTTCGGAAGTGAGGCCGAGGTGCGTGTAAGCGATGAGACGGAGTGCTTCATTCATCTGATTTCCCCACCAGTGTGTCCAGACAGGAGCAGGAGGCGGCGAGGGTTTCACCACGGGTTTGGCCTTCGCCTTTGCTTTGGCCGGGGATGCTGCGCCTTTTTTGGATTTGCCTCCCTTGGCAGGCTCCGCTTTTTTCACGACCTCGACAACTTTCGGCTTCCATCCGAGGAGATCCTTCACCTGCTGCTCTGGAGCTTTGGCGATGAGCATGGAGAGAGCGAGATAAAGTTTGGCCACTTCCGGGAGTCGGTCTCGCTTGGAGTAAAGGAGGTTTGCATAAGCAGGCTCCGCTTTTCCGCCCTTCGCCAGCGTGTAGAGGCACATGGCTGCATGGGTCAGGTTATACATGTCTTTTTCGTCCTCGAGATTTCGAAGCGATTTGGAAAGGTAAGCGAGGAGTGAGTCAATCGTCTCCGCTGGAACAGTGGCACCCGCATCGCGCGCCCGAAGGAGGGTGAATCCACCATAAGCCGAGCCCCACAGGCTGGATTCATCACCGCCGGGCCAGTAGGCGAGACCGCCCTCGTCAGTGACCATTTGGAGCAGGCGATTGACCCCCGCCTGCACGGCTGCTTTGGATTTATCCTTGGATAAATGCTCAGGGAAGACCTCATGAAATCCACCAAGTGCCAGCCAAGGCAACGTGGCAGATGAAGTCTGCTCGACGCACCCATACGGATAGTGAAGCACATAACCAAGCGCATCACGCACCTCGGAAAGTCTGGAACTGCTCACACCGACATCGACCGTTCCTTGTCCCTCCAATAACTGGGGACTGACGTCCTTTAGTACATTGTCGATCGGGGCTGCGGCATCGAGCCTCACATACTTGACCTCACGAAGTTCCGGCATGGGATGATTGACTTCAAAAACGGACTCGGTGCCATCATCCAGCGCTGGTGCGCCCGCTGGCCATTTCACGGTTCGCGCCGTCCACTTCCAGCGCGCGGTGCCGAGCTTCGTAAACTTAATCGGGAAAATCGTGGAGGTGGTGGCTCCAGCTTTGAGGGTCAAAGTGTGCTTCAGCCCCTGATCACGTGCCGCCGCGCCACCCAATTTCACCGGGACAAAAGAGCGCTCCTCGCTGATGAGAACAGCCTTGTCATCCAACTGAAGCTGGACCTCGACTTCACCTTCAAATTGCGTCGTGTTATGCAAAACAGCCTTCACGAGAACTTCGTCATCCAACCGGGCAAAACGGGGAACAACCGGCTCGACCATGAGAGGCTTGTTCACCTTCACCGAGGATTCAGCGCTGCCAAAACGGTCTGCGCCAGCCGCAACAACGGCCATGATGCGATACCTCGTGAGATTGTCTGGAGCCTTAAACGTGGCGGCTACTTTTCCACCCGCATCCGTCATCGCAGACGCAAGCCACAGAGGAGTGGCGACGAAGTTTTTGCGAATCTCCACATTGGGCAACTCATCGTCTCCACCGCCACCCACGAGGAAACCTTTATTCCCACGCTGGCGATCTGATTCATCCTCAGAAAGGAGGCCATCAAAATTGGTCCAACTCTTGATCGCCAATGCAAACTTCTGATCAAAATAAGCCTTTGGATCGGGAGTTTTGTGGGACATGAGGCTGAGCACGCCCTCATCGACAGCGTAAAGCGTGACGTCGCTGTCTTTGACAGCGGTGCCCTTGCTATCGAAAACCGTGCCTTCCACTGACACGGTTTCGCCGGGTTTGACCTCCTCCTTATCCGGCTTCACTTTCACGACGAGGTCCTTGGCCGTGGAGCCGACGGTGAGTTCACAATAACCCACCCGATACTCTGGCATTTTATGCTGCTTCGGACTGGCATCTGCTCCCCGGACGATGATCACCGAGACGAAAACATTGGGAGCATCTCCCTCACCCACCGGAACTTTGATGGTGGGATTCTCAGGTGAAATCGAAGCCGTGAATTGGTGATGAATGCGGTTACGCTCCACGGTGACCAGCGCTAGACCGGCGATGGGTGTCTTCACCACGATGGTGGCCTCTTCTCCTGGCTTCAGCTCTGTTTTGTCAGCCTGAAGACTGATGGCCACACCATCCTCCAATGCCCAGGGGAATTCTCCGCCACCGATCACATAAAACGGCATGCGGCTGAGTAGTTTCCGACCGCTTTCATCCTGAGACTCAGCCGTGAGGAAGTAGGCTCCCGATTTGGTCGGCTTGAAACTCACCGAGGCACTCGAGGCCTTGAGCTGAACGGGCTTCTCAAGCTCATCCTGGAGGACCACTTGATCCTTTGTGGTGGATCCACCCCCTGCCGTGGCGATCTTCAGCGTGTGGTAGCTTTGGCGCTCGATCTTCACATTGACCGGAGCTGCGCCTGCATAGGGTTTCCCATCTGGAGTGATAGCGATGATTTCGAGCGACAACTCTTTGCCAACGGCCCCGAAATACTCGGGCCCCTTCAGGCCCAAAAGGAAGTCTGCTCCCGGAACCGTAAACTCGCTCGAGGCGGTGATGGTCTGTTGATTCACATCAGTGACCTCGGCCTCGATGCGGATCTTCTGTGGCATGGCAGCACAATCAGAAGGCGGCACGGGCATTTCGAGAGTGGCTTTGCCTTCCTCGCTCAGGGTCACGTCACCATACGCATCCCAAGACGCAGAGCCCTCCTCATCTTGTCTCGTCCCACGGTCGAGTCCATATCCAGCCCAGCCAGGTGCATCGCCGAAGTGATAAGCGGAATACTGGCCCGGCGGCTGAAACTCGTCTGAGCGATAAGCGCTCCAGTCCACCTTGGCCAAAGACAGCGGTTTACCCATGAAGTAGTTCGCATGGAGCGGAATCGTCATCCGCTCCGCCTTGCGCTCCATTTTGCCTGTCTCGATTTTGACCTCAAAGGTGTTCGGACGGTAGTCATCGATCCGGAAAGAGAAATACCCATTTCCGTCCGTTTCATCATCATTGCCCGCGAGGTCTGGGAAACTCAGCTGCACATTGTACTGACCCAGCGGCCCCTCGGGCAAGACAAGATCATCATTGAAAGCGCCCTGAGCAGAGAAGGTCACCTCTTTATCAAGCACAATCCGATAGCGCGGATCACGCATCACGAGACGCCCCTTCACGGACTGCCCTTCCAGCTTCAGATCGTCGCCGATCAGAGTTCGTGTATGCGCTTTCAGGTGTGCGGTCTCACCAGGGCGGTAAACGGGACGGTCCGAGAAAAGGAATGTGCGCCGAAGCGGGTCCCAAGGCGACCGCCAGGAGGTGCTGATGTCAAAGTTCCAAAGCGGAACGCTAGAATTGGAGTCCTTCAACTGAATCGCCGTGCAGTCTCCCCCGTGTTCTGCGATGACTGCCGCTGGCTCGTCGCCTTGAAGAGTGGCCATCCCCTTGGCATCTGTCTCGCCGCTACCGAGTAGCTTCCGCTCACCATCCACCATTGTCAGACGCACTCCAGGCACGGGCTGACCTGTTTTCAGTGACACTGCAAAGATCAGGGTCTCACGACCATTCGTTTTTTGCATCAGTCCGAGATCCGTGAATTCCACAAGCGACTGGACGATGACATTCTTCACCTCCACACCCTCGGTGGCAGTGCCTTCGATCTCGAAAAAAAGCGGCCCTGTCTTCTCCTGTCCCAGGATCTCACTCCATGTCAATTTGATCAACTCACTGCGGTCCAACGGCTTTTGAATGGGGAATGTCCGGTCATAGACCACAGCACCTGGATAAGAGTCAAAGGGCTCTGGCTTGAACGCCGCTCTCTTCTCCGAAGTGTTGTGAAATGCGTTTACGTACGGTTGGTACATTTCGATCGCCTCCAGCAACTGAGGACCCGTCATCCGGCGTGCACGAACTCGCGCCTGCTTCACATTGGCTGCGGAGAATTCGAAATCACCCTTGCCAGAGGCCAGCTTTGCATTGGCGAACGAAGGCACCGAGACGTAGGGCGCATTTGGGGTGAATGATTTTTCGGCTATTGCGACGGCCTGAAGCTCCAGTCCGTCGGCAGAAACCACTGACTGCCCGACTGTGACCTTGTAAATCTGATTGAGCGCAAACTTGCCGTGAATGGCCACACTGCGCCAGTCGGCATCTGCATGCGTGATTTCCACAGCAGGCTCAAAGGTCACACCCGCTGCGATTTTTTTGGCCAATGCCTCTAGTTTTTTGGGGTCTTCATCCTCCTCGTTCCTGCCCGAGATTGGTTTGTTAAAGACAATCCGAATGAAGTAGTCGCGATCAAAAGGCGTATGCGCACCAATAGCCTCGACTTGGAAGGGCAAAACATGCCCGAGGGCAATCGCATCTCCCGCCGCCAGCTTGTCATGGCCGGACATGTTTTTCAGATCACCCGATACTTCGAGCACCCAGTCGTTTCCGACTGGAAGCGGGGATTCAGGCTCCACGATCAATGCGCTGAGGCGGACGCCGTCCGGTGTGATGGTTGGCTTTGCGCCTGAGACTTCCTCCGCCCACGTCATCTGCGCATTCGCTTCCTGATCTTCAAAGTCCTTTCCAATGGCATGGCGCACCCTCGATGGAATGCGGACCTTCGTCTCGCCGCAGACAAAAGTGATGGCCTTTGCTGCCTCAGCAGGATTCACATGATCATTGAACTCAAAGAGAAATGAGGCCTTCCTTCGGGCATTGGAGCGGTCAAACCATTTGGGATACTGATCAATGACTCGGAAGGGAGCACTGTTCACTTCATCCAATTGGCTCGTCGCGAGTTCCCTGCCCTCCAGGTCCTTGAGTCCCGATGCGAGTCGAAAGGCATACGAGCCATTGAATCGCGGAGGTTGCGTCAGTCTGTAGTGCCCGCTGCGCGTGCTTGTCCACATGAACTCACCTGAGAGCGCCGGATCAATGACAAGCGGTGAGACATCGGCCACCTTCCCGACTTGCTCGGGTGGAATCATCGCCGTGGGAAAGCGCAGCTCAATGGTCGATGCAGGCGCCAGCTCGGGAGGCTGCACATCGATCTCGGCTTCGAGAGAGGTCTCTTTGACAGCGACAGCCTTCACGGGAGCGGTCACCTTCGCAGGTGCAGCCCCCACTGCTAAAGAACCGAAGGAGAGACAAATCACCGACAATAACGCGCACGTATGAAGCAAGGTCCTTTTCATGGGGAGTAGCGAATGGGAGTCTGACTGGATCACTCCGTTTGGTATTCACAGTATTACCAAAAATATTCAAATGAGAAGTGAATACATGGTGCCTCCGTGTGAAAGAATTGACCCGATGAGCTCGGTTGTACCCGATTCCAAATTCCGCCTGATGAATGAGTGTTTGACGAGAGGGAAGCGAGGGGCTCCATTGCCTCGAGCAGTCTTCACGCTTGCCCGTTTGATCGCACGCCTATCAGAATTCCGCCCCCAACCTTGAGATGGAACCCGAGTCCCCCACACCCAAAGACGACAAAAAGGAGCGCGTCCTATGGGAAAAAACGCGAAAAAGCCTCATCGAGCGCCTGAATAACTGGGAAGACCAGAAGACGTGGAATGAGTTTTACCAGACCTATTGGCGCCTGATTTACAGCGTTGGCACCAAGTCAGGTCTCACTCGAGAGGAGGCATTCGACGTCGTTCAAGAGACCATCGTCGCCATCGCAAGGCAGGTCCAAAAGGGGCAATACGACCCGAGAGCGGGTTCTTTTAAAGCTTGGCTGCTCCAGATGACCCGGTGGCGTATCCTTGATGTCTTCCGCGCTCGGAAACGCCAGCCCTCCCTCGCTGACCAGGGAAATGCCGACAGCGAAGACACGACCAATTTAACCCTGGAGCGCATGTCCCAGGACAAAGACAACCTCTTGGAAAACATTTGGGATAAGGAGTGGAGGGATAACATCACCTCTGCCGCTCTAGAGAGAGTGAAGGCCAAGGTTTCCCCCCGGCAGTACCAAATATTTGACTGTTACGTGATGAAAGGCTGGGGCGTCAGAAAAACGTCTGAAGCCCTCGGTATCAACGCCGCTCAAGTTTACCTGGCGAAACACCGCGTCGGAAATCTCGTCAAAAAAGAGGTTCAGGGACTTGAGAACACACTCCTTTAGTGAGGGGTCGTTTGTGGGCATCGAAACCTTCCGCCTGTCGGTTCCATCAGGCGGGGCTCGCTACCTTTGTTGTTGCCAAAGCGACCTCACCTAGGTAGTCTCCAGTTCCTCAAGACACCCGAAACGAAATGGAAAGCAAAAAACCGTCTTCACCCGCGAAAAAGGAAGCTCCCACCGTGGATCTTAAAGAGATCACCCAAATTGTCAGCCTCATGGCTGAAAATGACCTGACGGTTTTTCACTGGGAGAGAGACGGCATCAAGCTGAAGCTGAAACGCGGAGCTGATTTGGCGGACGCCCAAAAGCTCCTCAGCAGCATGTCCTTCCATGCCCCACAGGCCCCTGTCCAAATGGCGGCGCCCGTAGCCCCAAGTGCGCCAACCGCCTCAGCGGCGGCTCCCGCAGCCCCGACCGCCGAAGCCAAAGGACCCACGATCAATTCACCCATGGTTGGCACCTTCTACCGCGCCTCGGGTCCTGACGAGGCACCTTTTGCCAATATCGGAGACTCGGTCGATGAGAACACCACGGTCTGTATCATCGAGGCAATGAAGGTGATGAATGAGATCAAAGCCGAGATCGGGGGCACCATCGCCCGCGTGCTCGTCGAAGACGGGAAGCCCGTTCAATACGGCCAGCCTTTGTTCGAGCTTAAGGCTTAAACCTGAATGCAGGGCACTGAGGGCATTGCCCACAGAAAACGGCCCTAAACCTGTTATAATCCCTCCGTCTCTTTCATGTTCAAAAAAATCCTCGTAGCCAACCGTGGCGAAATTGCCCTCCGGGTCATTCGTGCGTGCAAGGAACTCGATGTCAAAACCGTCGCCGTTTATTCTGAGGCAGACGCTGACTCCATGCACGTCCATCTCGCGGATGAGGCCATCTGCATTGGCCCTAATTCGAGCACGGAGAGTTACCTCAAGATGAGCCGCATCATCAGCGCCGCTGAGATCGCCAACGTGGACGCCATCCACCCCGGCTACGGTTTCCTCTCGGAGAAGGCCGAGTTCGCCGACGTCTGTGAGCGTTGTAAAATTAAGTTCATTGGTCCCTCCGCACGAGTCATCAGCTTGATGGGCGACAAGAACAGCGCCCGTGACACCGCCAAATCTCTCGGCGTGCCGATCACCCCAGGGTCAGACGGCATCGTGAAGGACGAGCAGGAAGCTCTTGAAGTCGCCAGGCGCATTGGCTACCCCGTCATGGTCAAAGCCACCGCTGGTGGTGGGGGTCGCGGCATGAGACCTTGTTTGAATGAGGCCACCTTGATTTCGGGCTTTCAAGCAGCCTCCCTCGAAGCCCTGAAATGCTTCGGGGACGGCTCCATGTACATCGAGAAACTCGTGGAGAAACCTCACCACATCGAGTTCCAAGTCTTTGCCGACAGCCAGGGGAATGTGAAGCACCTCGGTGAGCGCGACTGCTCCATGCAGCGCCGGAATCAAAAAATCATCGAGGAGTGCTCCTCCCCGAAGATCACTCCCGAAATGCGCGAGCGCATGGGCGATGCCACGGTGAAGCTCGTGAAGGAAATCGGCTACGAAAACGCTGGCACCATCGAATACCTCGTCGATAACGACTGCAAAAATTTCTACTTCATGGAGATGAACACCCGCATTCAGGTGGAGCATCCCATCACCGAAGAAGTTTACGGGTGTGACCTCATCAAGGAGCAGATCCAAGTTGCCTCCGGAATGCCGCTCTCTCATCACGTGATGACCGCCACGCCCCGGGGTCACTCCATCGAGTGCCGCATCAATGCCGAAGACCCGGCGAGAAACTTCGCCCCCAGCCCCGGTCGCATCACTCTCTGGTATGCACCCGGCGGTCGCGGCGTCCGTGTCGATACCCACGTTTACGCCGGCTACGAAGTGCCTCCCCATTACGACTCCATGATCGCCAAGCTCATCGTCACCGGAGCCACGCGCGACATCGCCATCCGGCGCATGAGACGCGCCCTCGGAGAGTTCGTCATCGAAGGGATCAAGACCACCATCCCTCTTCAGAGCAAGATCCTCACGACGTCAGATTTCCAAAACGGAAACTATGACATCACCTGGGTCGAGAGCTTCCTTCGGCAGGAAGGTCTGAAAGGTTAGTCACGGAAAAACGATCCGCTTCCAAATCGGGACCCGCGTCTTGATTTCCTGCAGGTACCAGCGGCAGAGGTCAAAGGCCTCTGCCGAGTGCCTCGTTTGCACCCGGATGATGATGCTCGGCTCCTCCGCCGCGACATATCCCAGCCGATGCTGGATAAAAACACGGTGCGCACCTTTTTCAGCCGCGCCCTGCTCCGTCAGTTCACGCAGCATCCGCTCGGCCATCGGCAGATACGCTGAATAGTCGATCCCCCGGATCACCTGCCCCTTTTCCTCACCCCGCACCACACCCAGGAACTGAACCTCGGCCCCCTCTCCGGCCAAAAACGCACCCGTTTCCGAAGAGATGGGTTCAGGAGAAATTTTAAAGGTTAAAGGAGCACAATCCATCGGCATGGAGACTAAAAGGTGTCCATCAACGCCCGGGAAGCCCAGAGTTCAATCCCATTTTCCCGCCTCAGGCTATTTTGATCGAGTCTGAAGTTGCCATCTTTGCCATGACACCCTTATCCTCTCGTTCATGAATGCGATACCTCACCGTCGTGGATGGGCCATCTTTGCCATGCTCCCCTTGGGATTGGCCACCGCCCAAGTCGTCCCCACCACGCCGACCAAGTTCGACATGAGGAGAATGGGAGACGCCGCCTCGTCCAGTGCCGGAGTCAGCGCCACGCCCAAACCTCCGCAGACCACCTACCGCGAGGTCACCTACATCACCCTCAGCCCACCGCGACAGTGGAAGAGCACCGACGGGAAATCGCTGCTCGGAAAACTCATTGCCTTTGAGGACTTCATCGTCACTACCACTGGCAGCAAGCCCGACCCCGCTACTCCCGCTCCCGCCATGCCCGCGAAGCCCACCGTCGTCAGAGATGGCAAGGCCCGACTTCTCATCGGTTCAAAGGCCTTCGAGGTGCCCATGGATCGACTCGGTGAGGATGAAAAAAAGTTCATCCTTCAGATCCAGACCTCCATCGCCGGACCCAAGTGAAAACCGACGGGAATCCCGTCAATTTCTCCTTTGCCAAAGCCCCCGGGGCGGGTAACTCTGCGGCCCCCAATATGAGTAAAAAAAGTGACTTCGGACTGATCGGCCTCGCAGTGATGGGCCAAAACCTCGTTCTCAACGTCGAAAGCCGCGGCTTTCAAGTGAGCGTCTATAACCGCACCACCAGCGTCACCGACGAATTCCTCGCCAAGCACCCCGGCAAAGCCCTCGTAGGCGCCCACACCCTCGAAGAATTCGTCCAGAGCCTCGCCCTGCCACGCAAGATCCACATCATGGTGAAATCGACCGCTGTAAAAGACAGCGACCGCGACGCCGTGGACGCCGTGATCGAGCAGCTCATCCCGCTTTTGGATCAAGACGACATCATCATCGACGGCGGCAACAGCTTTTACCAGACCACCGAGCG
>CAMBPV010000153.1 GCA_945869695.1 Prosthecobacter debontii | reverse complement strand
CAAGCTGGCGTGAACATCATGGCCTTCTGCAAGGAGTTCAATGCAGCCACGCAGAAACTCAGCGGAGATGTGCTCCCCACCATCATCACGGTTTATAAGGACAAGAGCTTCACTTTCATCACAAAGCAGCCGCCTGCCTCTAACCTCCTGAAAAAGATCGCCAATATCGCCTCCGGTTCCAAGGAAGCGAACAAGATCAAGGTGGCCAAAATCACTAAGGCCCAGCTCCTCGAAGCCACCAAACTCAAGATGGCGGACCTCAATGCCAATGACCTTGAGTCGGCTTCCCGCATCATGGCCGGCACCGCCCGCCAGATGGGCATCGAGATCGTCGGCTAGTTTCACTATTTCGTTAACCCGAACCCAACGCAGGAGAACCAGCTCCGTCTGATTCGATCGAACTGCACCAAACCATGCAAACAAGAAGCAAAAGATACAAGAAGGCTGCCGAGATGATCACGGCGGGAAAACTGTACTCGCTCGAAGAGGCTGCGGATCTCGTCCGTAAGTTTCCTGGGACGAAGTTCAACCAAAGCGTGACGCTCTCTCTCCGGATGGGTGTTGACCCCCGGAAATCTGACCAGATGGTTCGTGGCACTTGCCCCCTTCCACACGGAAGCGGTCGCTCGGTCCGTGTCGCCGTTTTCGCCCAAGGCGCTTCAGCTGATGCAGCCAAGGCCGAAGGAGCTGAGTTTGTCGGTTACGAAGACCTCATCGCCAAGGTGAAAGAAGGTTTCACCGACTTTGACGTCGCCATCGCCACGCCAGCTGCGATGAATGAAGTGCGTAAATTGGGTAAACAACTCGGACCTCGTGGTCTGATGCCAAACCCAAGGACTAACACGGTGGGTGATGATACCGCCGCGATGGTGAAAGCTGTGAAGGCAGGTCGTGCAGACTTTAAGCTCGATAAGAATGGAAACTTGGCCGGCTCGATCGGCAAGGCCAGCTTCGAAAGCAAGGCCCTCGCCGAAAATGGCACCGCCTTCATCGAGGCCATCGTGCGTGCCAAGCCACCTTCGGCTCGTGGTAAATACGTGAGCTCCATCACCATGACAGCAACCATGTCCCCCGCAGTTCGCGTGGATGTGTCGAAATACGTCAAACTGTAATTCCCCCGAAGACTGAATCATGAAAGCAGAAAAAACACTTTTGATTGAAGACGTTCTTCGCCGCGTGAACGCTTCGCCGTTCTTGTTCGTGGTGGACTACACCGGTCTGACCGTTGATAAATTTGCCGAGCTTCGCAAAAGGCTCCGTGGCTGTGGCTCTGAGATCCACGTGTTCAAAAACACGTTGGTCAAGAAAGCCGCAGACAAAGCTGGATACCCAGCTGACCTCGCGGCCGCCCTGACCGGTCAGTCCGCCGTCGTTACCGGCGCACAGGATGTCTGTGCCGCAGCGAAGATCATGAAGACCTTCGCGGATGAGTTCCAAAAGCCACAGCTCAAAGCTGGCGTGCTGGATGGTAAACTGCTCGATGCAGACGCGATCAAGGTCTTGGCCTCCCTTCCGACGAAGGATGTCCTTCGCTCCCAATTGCTGGGAGTGTTCAAGGCACCAATGGGCAAGCTCGTCCGTCTCCTCAACGAGCCCGCCGCTTCGTTGGCCCGCGTTCTTCAGGCCAAGGCCGACAAACAAGGTTAATCCTCTTATTCCAAATTTGACTAGATGGCGGGGAAACCCGCTTGAACAAAAAAACACATCAATGGTTCCTTGCCGGATCAGAGGCTTCTGATTCAAAGAGACCCGGGGCTCCGGGAAACGGCAATACCGACAAAAAACATGGCTGATATTGCAAAAATCGTAGATGAACTCAGCGGACTGTCCATTTTGGAAGTCTCTGAACTTGTAAAAACCCTCGAAGAGAAGTGGGGCGTGAGCGCCGCTGCTCCTGTTGCGATGGCCGCCGCCGGTGGCGGTGGTGCTGCCGCACCTGTCGTTGAAGAGAAGACCGAGTTTGACGTCATCCTTGTGGATGCAGGCGCAAACAAGATCTCCGTCATCAAGGAAGTCCGCAACGTGGTCCCAGGTCTGGGTCTTGCCGAAGCCAAAGCACTCGTCGAAAAGGGTGGTGCCAAGCTCAAGGAAGGCGTCAAGAAGGAAGAGGCCGAAGAGGTCAAGAAGAAGCTCGAGGCCGCTGGTGCCAAGATCGAGATCAAGTAATCCTCGTCAATTATTCTGCATACTGCCGTCGCCAATTTGGCGACGGCGGCTTGTGGACTCAAGAAAAGTCATTCCATCGTTCAGGCCCAATCAACCCATCACTCGTAAAAACCTCAAGACTTGATGCCCAAAACTCAGGAAAGTCCCAGAAACTTACAAAACCAGTGGCCTCAGCCCGCTGATTTTGGAGTGCTGGAGCTTTCCTGAGTTTTGATATCTTCGAGCTTGGGGCTTCTGTCATTCCGTCAGAGCCCCGAAATCGTGATCAAAATCTCAGTGGGAATCCTCCCACCCATCAAGAACCGTTGCCAACCCGAAGACCCCCACGCCTATGTCCCAGCGCACTAACTTTGGCAAGATCCACGAGCCAGTCGAGCCACCCAACCTCATTGAGGTCCAGCTCAAGTCCTATGATGAGTTCCTCCAACGCGGTCTCGAACCGAAAAAGCGGAAGGTCATTGGCCTTCAGGCTGTCTTTAAGGAGGTCTTCCCCATTGAGAGCTATGACCAAAAGATGGTCCTCGACTTCGTCCAATACGAAATTGGCGATCCGAAGCTCAACTCCCTCGAAGCCATTCACGAGGCAGAGACCTACAGTGCTCCGCTCTATGTGACCTTTGAGCTCCGGGAAGACGGACGGGAAGCTCGCCAAGAGCGCGTTTACATGGGTGAAATTCCCCTCATGTCGGTGCGCGGAACCTTCGTCATCAACGGTGCAGAGCGCGTGGTCGTGAGCCAGCTCCACCGTTCTCCTGGCATCTGCTTTGAAACCCAGATGCACTTAAATGGCCGCTGGTTGTATGGCTATCGCATCATTCCTGACCGGGGCACGTGGCTTGAAGTTCAATTCGACACGAATGACCTTCTTTACGTCTATCTCGACCGCCGCCGTCGTCGGCGTAAGTTCTTGGCCACGACGCTCCTGCGTGTGATCGGTTTCCCTCAGGACGAAGACATCCTTCGCCTCTTCTACGAGATTCAAGACATCAAGCTCAAGGAAACCATCTCTGAAGAAGAATTGGCCAGCAAAGTTATCTTCAATGATATCTTGGATGGAGAATTGATCATTGCTCGTGCCTACGAGCCACTCACCGCAGGTGTGGTTCGTCAGTTGATCCAGCTTGGCCACAAAACCATCCGGGTTGTGGCCGCTTCCTCGGACGATCTACTCATTACCTCCCTCCGCAAGGATACGGCGCGTGATGAAGACGAAGCGCTCAAGGAGATCTACCGCCGCCTTCGCCCCGGTGATCCTCCGACCGTGCCAAACGCACGGGCACTCGTTAAGCGTTTGTTCTTTGATCCGAAGCGCTATGACCTCACCCGTGTGGGTCGCTACAAAATCAATCAGAAACTCGGTCTCAAGACCGATTCTGACATGCGCATCCTCACCGCTGAGGACGTCGTCTCTGCTCTTCGTTACCTCTTCAAACTCCGCCAAGGAGACGGTCTCCTGGATGATATTGACCATCTCGGCAGCCGCCGTGTGCGTGGAGTCGGTGAACTTCTCGCCAACCAATGCCGTGTCGGCCTCGCCCGCACCGAGCGTCTGGTCAAAGAGCGCATGACCCTGTTCGACGTGAACATGGACACCATGACGCCCGCCAAGCTGATCAACCCCAAAGCGCTCAGCGCCGTGGTGCGCGACTTCTTTGGTCGCAGTCAGCTTTCGCAGTTCATGGATCAGACCAATCCCCTAGCCGAGCTGACGCACAAACGCCGTCTCTCCGCTCTTGGGCCTGGCGGTCTTAATCGCGACCGTGCCGGATTTGAAGTTCGTGACGTTCACACGTCTCACTACGGCCGAATCTGCCCGATTGAGACTCCCGAAGGTCCGAACATCGGTCTGATCAACTCCATGAGCACCTTTGCTCGCATCAACGAGTTCGGCTTCATCGAGTCGCCTTACCGCGTGGTGAAAGACGGAGTTGTTACCGATAAGATCGAGTACCTCACCGCCGACCAAGAAGAAAATCACTACATCGCTCAGGCGAACAATGCCTTTGATAACAAGGGCAAGTTCACCACGGCGAAGGTTTCCGTTCGTTATCGTGGTGAGTTTATCGAGACCGAGCCGAGCCAGGCTACTCTGATGGACGTCTCGCCGAAGCAGTTGGTTTCCATTGCTGCCGCGCTGATTCCATTCCTTGAGCATGATGATGCGAACCGAGCACTGATGGGCTCGAACATGCAACGCCAAGGTGTGCCCCTCCTGATCTCCGAGGCCCCGTTTGTCGGAACCGGAATGGAAGGCAAAGTCGCCCGTGACTCGAAAGCAGTCGCCGTCTGCGATGCCAATGGCATCGTCGCCGCAGCCACTGCCGACGTCATCGTCATCACCAAGGACGGAGAACTGCCAGTGAAGGATGACAAATTCCTCGCTGACTACACCACGGTTCAAACCAATCCTGACAAGGACATCTGGGTCTATCCTCTCCGTAAGTTTGGACGCTCCAATGCCGGAACCTGCATCAACCAGCAGCCCCTGGTGCGCCGTGGGCAGAAGGTCAAAAAAGGTGACGTTCTCGCTGATGGACCTTGCACGGACAAAGGCGAACTCGCCCTCGGTCGGAACATGCTCGTCGCGTTCATGCCTTGGAACGGATACAACTTCGAAGATGCTATCGTCATCAGTCGCCGGGTGGTGAAGGAGGACATATACACCTCCATTCACATCGAAGACTTTGACGTCGTCGCTCGTGACACCAAACTCGGACCCGAAGAAATCACCCGAGACATTCCAAACGTCGGTGATGAGGCTCTCCGTAATCTTGATGCTCAAGGTGTCGTTCGCATCGGTGCTGAAGTGAAACCTGGCGACATCCTCGTCGGCAAAATCACTCCGAAATCCGAAACCGAACTCGCCCCTGAAGAACGCCTCCTGCGCGCCATCTTCGGTGAAAAAGCTGCTGACGTGAAAGACACCTCGTTGCGTGTTCCTTCGGGTTGCACCGGCATCGTCATGGATGTCCGTCTCTCCCAGCGTGGTGACAGCAACAAAGAAAAGCTGTCCCCTGCTGAATACAAAAAGCAGATCAAGCAGATCGAAGAGGACTACAAGATCAAGAAGGAAAGTCTCACCGAGCAACTCACCGAGAAGCTCTCCGACATTCTCCTCAACGAAAAAATCCCTCTCGACGTCGTCAATGGCCAGACGGGTGAAATCATCATCGGAGCCAACAAGAAGATCACCAAAACCTTCTTGCGTAAGCTCGCTGAGAGTTACGACTCCGTCGAAATCGACCCGAGCCCGATCCGCAACAAAATCCTCGAAATCACCGCCAGCTTCGAACAAAAGTTTGCCGATGCTGACATGGAACGTGAGCGCTCACTCGACCGGATCGAAACCGGTGACGAGAGCGAGAGCGGCGTGGTCAAAGAAGTCCGCGTGTTCGTCGCCAGCAAGCGTAAGCTTTCCGTTGGTGACAAAATGGCCGGACGTCACGGAAACAAGGGCGTCGTCGCTATCATCGTTCCAGAAGAAGATCTTCCGTTCCTCGAAGACGGAACTCCCGTGGATATCGTTTTGAATCCTCTCGGCGTGCCATCACGAATGAACGTTGGACAGGTTCTTGAAACCCACTTGGGTATTGCTGCTAAGGCTCTTGGTATCACCATCGCGACTCCAGTCTTTGATGGTATCCCCGAGTCCCAGATCATGCAGTTCGTGAAGGATGCCAAGAAGGTGCCCGGCTACGAGTGGATGGGCCTCAATGGCAAGTCCAAGCTGTTTGACGGACGCACCGGTGACGCCTTCGGCGCCGAAGTCGTGGTCGGTTACATTTACATGCTGAAACTCGGACACTTGGTCGTCGACAAGATTCACGCCCGTGCCGTCGGACCTTACTCCTTGGTGACTCAGCAGCCGCTGGGTGGTAAGGCGCAGTATGGTGGTCAGCGTTTCGGTGAGATGGAGGTGTGGGCGCTCGAAGCCTACGGTGCAGCCTATACGTTGCAGGAACTTCTCACCGTGAAGTCTGACGATGTTCAAGGACGCACTCGCATCTACGAACAAATCGTCAAAGGTGATCACGCCCTTGAAGCCGGCACGCCGGAGTCCTTCAATGTGTTGATCAAGGAAATGCAGTCACTTGGACTCGACGTGAAGGTGCACAAGCGCGCCGGACACGAAGGATCCAGCGACAGTGTCATCGAACGCTTCTCAACCGCAGCCAGCGCCTAACCCCGCATCGCAGCCACCTAACCCGCATTTCTAAAATATCATGAGTGCCGACGTCAGCCTGAAGGACATCTTTGGAGAAACCAGCCGCAGTGAGGAGTTCGATTACGTCTCCATCTGCATCGCCTCCGCAGACCGCACCCGGTCTTGGAGCTCAGGGGAAGTAAAAAACCCCGAAACTATCAACTACCGCACATTCAAGCCTGAAAAGGGCGGTCTTTTCTGCGAGCGAATCTTTGGACCCACCAAGGACTGGGAGTGCGCGTGCGGAAAATACAAGCGCATCAAGCATAAGGGCGTTATTTGCGATCGTTGCGGCGTTGAGGTCACCCTCAGCCGTGTGCGTCGTGAGCGCATGGGCCACATTGAGTTGGCTGTGCCGGTCACCCACATTTGGTTCTACAAATGCATGCCGAGCCGCATCGGCCTCATGCTCGACATGACGGCCCGCTCGCTGGAGCGCGTGATCTATTACGAGGACTACATGGTCATCGATCCAGGCAATACGCCGATGCAGCGTGGCCAGCTCCTCACGGAAGTCGAACTCCGTGAAGCCGAAGAGCAGTATGGTGCTGACGCTTTCCGCGTCGGAATGGGTGCCGAAGCCATCCGGGACATTTTCAGCCAGATCAATCTGCCTGACACGATCAAGCATCTTGAAGAGCTGATGGGTAAGACGAAGTCCAAGCAGGTCCGCAAAAAGCTGGCCAAGCGCTTGAAGCTTGCTCAAGGATTCTCCGAGTCCCACTCACGTCCTGAGTGGATGGTGCTCGAAGTGCTCCCCGTCATCCCGCCGGATCTTCGTCCCTTGGTGCCGCTCGAAGGTGGCCGCTTTGCGACTTCCGATTTGAACGATCTCTACCGTCGCGTCATCAACCGCAACAATCGTCTCAAGAACCTCCTCCAGCTTCGCACGCCAGACGTCATCATCCGCAATGAGAAGCGCATGCTTCAAGAAGCGGTGGATGCGCTCTTCGACAACGGCCGCCATGGCCGCGCCGTCACTGGAGCAGGCAATCGTCCGCTGAAATCCATGTCCGACATGCTCAAGGGCAAGTCTGGCCGTTTCCGTCAGAACTTGCTTGGAAAGCGCGTGGATTACTCAGGACGTTCGGTGATCGTCATCGGTCCTGACCTCAACCTCAATCAGTGCGGTCTGCCCAAGAAAATGGCGCTCGTTTTGTTTGAGCCTTTCATCATTCGCCGCCTCAAAGAAATGGGCCTCGTCCATACCGTGCGTAGCGCCAAGAAGATGATCGAGCGTCGCACGCCTGAAGTGTGGGACATCCTCGATGAAGTCACCAAGGGTCACCCGGTTCTTCTGAACCGTGCACCGACCCTCCACAGATTGTCGATCCAAGGTTTTGAGCCGAAATTGATCGAAGGTGATGCCATCCGCGTGCACCCCCTCGTTTGCACGGCTTACAATGCTGACTTTGACGGTGACCAAATGGCCGTGCACGTCCCGCTCTCGATCGAAGCGCAGATGGAAGCCCGTCTGCTGATGCTCGCGCCGAACAACCTGTTCTCGCCAGCCAGCGGCAAGCCCGTGAACACTCCCTCGCAGGACATTCCTTTGGGGTGCTTCTATCTCACGTATCTTCGTGAGCTGCCAACGCATGACGATGGGAAAGCCAAGTCCGATGTGCCGAAGCGCCTCCCGATGTTCAATGACCCTGTAGAGGTTGAGTTTGCGCTCACCGAAGGTGCATTGGAACTCAACCAAAAGATCCGCTATCGCAACCCCGACTATCGTCATGAGAAGCGCCCCTACGGCGACAATTCACTCTTCGTGATCGAGACCACCCCAGGTCGCGTTCGTTTCAGCGAAATCTGGCCTCAAAGCCTCGGTTTCATCAACCAGAACGTCGGTAAGAAACAGCTCTCGGACATTATCTGGCGCTGCTTCCAAACCGCAGGTCACAAAGAAACCGTCTTTGCACTCGACCGACTTAAGAGCCTCGGTTTCCGTGAAGCTACACGTTCCGGTTGTTCCATCGGTATCACGGATATGGTGATCCCGCCTGCGAAGGCAGCCGGTCTCTCCAAGGCCTATACTGAAATCGAAGAATACGAGAAGCAATACCGCCGCGGTATCATCACCCATGGTGAGCGCTATCAGAAGATCATCGATAAATGGACCCAAGTCGGCGACCAAGTCGCTGACGAACTCTTCCGCACGCTCGAATACAACGACGGCAAGAAGGTCCACAATCCGCTCTACATCATGGTCACCTCCGGTGCTCGTGGTAACCGCACGCAGATCAAGCAGCTTGCAGGTATGCGCGGTCTGATGGCTAAGCCGAGCGGTGAGATTATCGAGCGTCCGATTACCTCGAACTTCCGTGAAGGTCTGTCCGTGCTCGAGTACTTCATCTCCACTCACGGAGCTCGTAAGGGTCTCGCCGATACTGCTCTGAAGACCGCTGACTCGGGTTACATGACCCGTAAGCTGGTCGATGTATCGCAGGACGTCATCATCTTTGAAGAAGACTGCGGAACCGTCAACGGCCTTACTCTTGCCCCGATCTATCAGGGTGACGAAGAAGTCGTTGACCTCAAGACTCGCATCTACGGTCGTGTCTCCTGCGAGACCATCCACGATCCTGTAGACAAATCGACCATCATCGCAGCCGGTCAATTGATCGGTGAAGATGAGGCCAACCACCTCTCCAAGATCGGTGTGGAACGTCTCAAGATTCGCTCTGTGCTCACTTGCGAAAGCAAGCGTGGTTGCTGCGCGAATTGCTATGGCCTCCACTTGGGCACCAGCCGCATGGCGAAGCTCGGTGAAGCCGTCGGCATCATCGCTGCCCAGTCGATCGGTGAGCCTGGAACCCAGTTGACCATGCGAACCTTCCACGTCGGTGGTGCTGCTGTGTCCACCTTCAAGCAACCCTTCATCATCACCAAGCACGCAGGAACCATCCGCTACAATGAATTCCGCTCGGTGCAGACCCTTGAAGGCACTTGGATCGCGCTCACCAAGAGCGGCAGCATCACCATCCATGATGATGATGGCCGTGAATTGGAAAGCCATAAGATCATCGTCGGCTCCATCATCGCGACGCCAAATGGCGGCACCGTGAAGAAGGGTGAGAAGTTCGTCACTTGGGATCCATATAGCGTTCCGATTATCACCGAGAAGGCTGGTAAGATCGAGTTCCGAGACATGATCTCCGGCATCACCATCACCAAGGAGACCAACGCGGCGACCGGAAATGATGAGACCGTCGTGATCGAGCACAAAGAGGATTTGCATCCGCAGATCGTCATTGTGGATCCAAAGACGAAGGAAGTTCTCGCCAGTTACACCGTTCCAGCCGGCGCTCACCTTTCGTGCAAAAACAACGAGAAGATCGAAGCGGGTGCCACGCTGGCCAAGACGCCGCGTAAGGCGTCGAAAACCAAGGACATCACCGGTGGTCTTCCGCGTGTTGCTGAACTCTTCGAAGCCCGTAAACCGAAAGACGCTTGCGAAATCGCACGCATCAACGGTGTGGTCGAGATCGGAGGCCTCGTGCGCGGTAAGCGCAAGGTGGTCCTCACCGACCCCAAGACTGGCCAACAGGAAGAGCATCTCGTCCCTCGGAACAAGCACATCCTCGTTTTCAACGGAGATCACATCAACAAAGGCGATCAGCTCACCGACGGTTCCGTCGTGCCGCATGACATCCTTGAGATCCTGGGACCTAAGGCCCTTCAGGAGCATCTCGTCACCGAAGTTCAGGAAGTTTACCGCGCACAGGGCGTGGAAATCAATGACAAGCATGTCGAGATCATCATCCGTCAGATGCTGCGCAAGGTGAAAATCACCGAGCCAGGCGACACGGAATTCCTCTGGGGAGACCAAGTGGACCGGACAGCCTTTGAGAAAGAAAATGAGCGCATTGCAGGTGAGGGCGGTAAGCCTTCCGAAGCTGAGCCTGTTCTTCTTGGCATCACCAAGGCCTCCCTTGAAACCGAGTCCTTCATCTCTGCGGCGTCCTTCCAAGACACCACCCGAGTCCTCACCGAAGCTGCAACGCTGGCCAAAGTGGACTTCCTCCGTGGCTTCAAGGAAAACGTCATCATGGGTCACCTCATCCCGGCCGGAACTGGCTTCATGAGCAACCGCTCCTTCGAAATCGAAGAAACGGAAGTCTCCGCCTATCCGAACGTTCGCACTCGCGAGCCCGAGGAAGAAGCCGTGGGCGAGTAGTCGCTCTAGGATCTCAACTCCATTCCACACAACCCCGCTCGGCTTTGCCGGACGGGGTTGTATTCTTTCAGGGGAGCTGTCTCGAAATCGAAACGGGCTTGGAACCCGGAATCAAGATGGCACCGGATGGCTGGCTGCTACTTTGTGGCACCAACTGTCAAAAACGTCATTCGCCATTTCGTGGGCTTCCTCAGCGCCGACATGCTCCGTGACCGATTGGGAGGCAGGGAGCCATGCGGGTGCGGAAACCTCGCCGATGTGGGTGTGCTCGGTAGCCCGCAAAAAGGCGCTCAGCGTGATGCTGAGTTGATTCGTTTTCCGATCATGCGTGGCCACTGCTTCCGCGCACACCTCTTGAGAGCCGCCATCCATTTCAAGGGTCCGGACGACGCGAGTGGTGTCTAAAAGAGCATGAATCATGAGACTCAAGAATGTGACCCGACCTCATCGTTGTCGTCGGGAATCACCATACCGATCTTGTGCAGCACGATCATCCGACATTCGAGAAACTAGACTTGACTGGCACTGCGGGCGCGGGTGATATGGCCCACCATGACGAATACTTCGCTTTTTGTATCCTCCCTTTTCGCATGCCTGATCGCAGGATCAATGGCACGCGCACAAAAGGCTGAATCAGATGCCCCACCCACTGAGGCCGAGGTCAAAAAGGCTCAGCAGGAAATGCTCGACGAGATCGAAAAATTTGGATGGTCACGCGAGGGCAAAGGGCAGCTCGGAAACAAGGCAGTGGTCGAGATCCCCAAAGGATACCGATTCACCAAGGCCACTGGCACCCAGAAGATATTGCAAATGTATGACAACATCCCGTCCAATCGCGAACTGGGCATGCTCACGACCGAAGGTCTCGGACCGTGGATCATCTTCGAGTTTGATGAGACTGGTTACGTGAAGGACGACGACAAAGACGAGCTCGATGCGGACAGTCTCCTGAAGACCCTGCGTGAAGGACAGGAAGCGGGAAACGCCCAGCGGCGAGAGATGGGAATCGAGGAGTTGGAACTCCTCGGTTGGGCAGTCCCGCCGCGATACAACTCACTCACCCATAATCTCGAGTGGGCCACTCGGGTCCGCTCCAAAAACGGAGGTGGAGAATCCATCAACTACAACACCCGGCTCCTGGGCCGAAAAGGCGTGATGGAAGTGGCCCTCGTCTGCGGCCCTGACGAATTGGACCGTCTCATACCCGAGTATCAGAGCATCATATCAGGCTACCAATACACCGAGGGTGAATCCTATGCAGAGTATCGGGAAGGGGACAAAGTCGCCCA
>CAMBPV010000152.1 GCA_945869695.1 Prosthecobacter debontii | reverse complement strand
GAACCGGTGTGATGACAAACACATCGCCTTCCACCATCAGCTTGCAGCTAGCGACTTCGGCGACGTAGCGCAGGGCTTCGTAGGCGGGAACATCTTTGAGCTGCAGGGTGATTTTGACCAAGGGATCGCCGCCGGGTTTGACGAGGATGTTCAGGCCCTTCTTTTCAGGATCGAGTTCGCGGCTTTTGATGCGCAGAAACTCAACTGCTTCTGCTAAGGTGGCCTCATGGAACTGCACCTTGGGGAGGATGATCTCGCCGGCGGCGGGTTTCTGTCTGGTGTTCGGTTTGATCGCGGCCTTTTCGGCCGAAAGGCTCCCCCGAGGAGTTTCGATCTTCACATCCCCAACCGCTGTGACCACTCCGGAAACCTTGTCATGGGTGAGGGAGTCTGAGGTAATGACCATGCCATGATTGCCGGAAACGGGCGACCCCGCCTGGTTTTGCTGCGCTTCAAAGTCGGCCTGCGAGATCAGGGTTACGGCGTAACGCTCGACCACGAGGCGCAGGTTGGAGAGCTGGGCCACATACTTCAGTGCCTCACCCAGAGGGATGTTTTTCAGATCCAGGGTGATTCTTACCTCCGGAGTGTTGCCGCCCGCTTTGACGATCATGTTCACCCCTTTCTGGTTTGGGTCCGTCGTGGTGGTGTCTAGATCGGCACTTTTCTGCCGGAGGAAGGCCACGGCCTCCTCAAGTGTGGCGTCGCTGAACTGAATCTGTGGGATCACAATCGTATCCAGCTTCGTCTGGAGCGGGCTTTTCTTCGGCGCAGGTATGGGATCAACCGGTTTGCCGGTGGCGGGATCGATGAGACGTGCCGTGACAAAGACCACCGCATGCCTGATGACGTTTTCCGTCTTTGCGGTGACGAGCCCTGCCGAGCGGTCTTCGGTGGTTTGCTTCGTGGAGGTGGAAGGCAAGCCAAGCACGACGGTTTGCCCGGATGTCATCGCGACGCTCGCCGTCGCTTTACGTTCCTTGAAGACAGGTTGCTCCATTCCGATTTCAAGTTTCGCCATGCCTTCCAGTTCCACGATCTGCGGCGACACATCGAGATCGATCTCGTGCTCTCCGGTTATCTTAGGAAGCAATGTGAGCACGGTGCCGAGTTGTTTCGTGGCAGGCTTGCCGCTGGCGTCCTTGTAGGTGAACTCGCGACCAACCTCGATCCTGGCCTCTTGGCCGGATCGGGTTGTCACGCGCGGCATCGAAAGGACATCCACACCTGGAGTTGTCTCGATCTTCTTCCACAGAGCGCTGAGTTGCTCGTCATTGAGCATTACGCTGACACTCGGTGATGCCCCAGTGGCAGCGAAGGGTCTCAGCAAGTCCGCCGCGCCATCAGTGACCTCGATAAACTTGGCTTCGATCAAGATCTGAGGTGCGTTCTTGTCTGGCGGCGCGGCTTTGGTGATGCCGAGGAAGGTGAGAAGCGCAATGCTGAGACTGAGCGTGGTTTTCATTGTTACCGTTTGAGTGGGTTGTTTGGCGATGGATTGAATGCGGGAACGAAGCGCGCTGCCGCGCTGGAAAATGCCGACAAAGCCGAGGCTGAGACCGCGATGACTGAAGGTGCTCTCCACTTTCAGCAAGGTGTGCCCGTAGGCGACTCGCTCTGCCTGCGGCTCGTGGTCAAGCACCTGGGCATCGCACGCGGCCTCGCGGTCGAGCCGCACTTTGAAGAAGGCGAGCCAAAGCAGCGGATTGAACCAATGCAGCGCGAGCAACAGGCAAAGCAGCGAGTTGAGCAGCAGATCGCCGCGCTTGAGGTGAGTGAGTTCATGCCTGAGGACCAGTCGCGCCTCCTGAGCCGTGAGGGATTCATCGAACCCCACCGGCAGCAGCAGCACGGGTCGCCACAAACCGGTCACGGCAGGACTGCGGACGACCGGCGACATCCAAATACGCGGCACACGGCGAAGACCGATGCCCTGAGCCAGCGCAGCGATTTCATGCAGCAAAGCATCGTTCACCGGCACGCGGTTGTGTTTGATCCGCCAAAGCGTCAGCGCATAAGAACCGAGACAGATCACGATCATCCCCGCAGCACCGAGCAACCAGGCCGGGAGCATGATTTGGCTCCAGGAAATGGGTGCAGGTGTTTCAGCGGCTCCGACCGGCGATGGCGCGACGCTTAAAGCCGATTCCTGCGCCACCCTCACCGGCACGGGCAATGGCGCGGGCGCTGTGCGCACGATGGAGCCGACACTCCACTGACTCTCAGGGAACGCGGGTGTCAGAAGCACCAACAGCACCGGCAACCACAGAGCATAGCGCCAGCGGGCGGGCACGCGATGGCGCAGCAGCACCTGCAAGCCCAGCACCACAACAGAGAGCAACGAGGCACGGGCGCTGGCGGTGAGGAGCCAGTCAAAGAGATGTGCGAGTGTTTCCATGGCAGGTCAGGAGTTCAGGGATTGATCGAGGATTTTCTTCAACTCGCGCACCTCCTCGGCGGTGAGCTTGCTGTTCTGCGCAAAGTGGACGAGCAGGGGCTTGGCCGCGCCGCCGAAGATGCGCTGCATGAAGGACTCGCCCTCCGCACGGACGCAGGCCTCGCGCTTCACGGCGGGCAGGTAGGTGCGTGTGCCGGAACTGTTTTCGCCCGTCTTGATAGCGCCCTTGTCGATCAGGCGTGTGAGGAGCGTGCGCACCGTGTTCTCGGCCCAGTTCATGGTCGGGCGCAGGGTTTTCGTGAGTTCAGAAGCGGTCTGCGGAGAAGACTCCCACAGAGCTTCCATCAGACTCCATTCGGATTCAGAAATGTCAGGCAGGGATGGCATAATGGAAGCATATCACTACATTTGTCGGGATTTGGCAACTACAAATGTAGGGATTCGAAAAGAATCTTCCATCAGCGCTCCGTCTGCCGCTGCGCCACTAGCCACTCCATGGCCTTGAGTTCACCCTCCACCTGAACGCGGCGGGTGAATTGGCTCAGTTCTGACTCGGTCATTGTGGGCAGCAGTTCAGTGTGGCTTTGGATCACCGATTTGATGCGGGCGATGCGCTTGTCCATCTCGCCCAGCCTCTCCACGACGATGCGTTGATCGCCGGGCACGAAATCAAAGACGTGAAGCTGGTTCAGCAGCTTGCGCTCCATGGAGACACTGATGAGTTGGTTGATCAGCAAATCACGATCCCCTCGACCGCTCACCCGCGCAGCGGCCTTCATGCCAGACCGCCCCAGCGCTTCCGCCGTGGCTGGATCTCCCCGTTCCTGAGCGGCGACCATCGCCTCCGCGATTCCGGCACTCAAACGGCCCATCTCGCCCGTCGCCACCGGCACCTGCCACATGCCCAGCCACTCGGCCTCCATTCCCTGGTAGCCCGCGCTGTGATACGCGTCGGTGACGCCGGACTGCCATGCTTCACGATAATCATTGAGTCGTGTCGATTCGAGTGCTGACAGTTCCTTCAGCGCTCCATTGAGGTCCTTGCCGTCGAGCGCCGATTTTGCCGCCAATAAATAGCCCAGCGAGTTGCCGGGATCGTGCTCTTTCAGCCGTGCGATCCACTCCGATGCCTCCGAGCTGTTACCGCGTTTGATAAGCATCCCCGCTGCTACGCGTGGGTCATCAGGGAACCGCTCCGCAGCCTCCTCCATCCATTTTTCCCCGCCTCCACTGAGGAAGGATGCCACGACCAAACTCAGCGCATCGCGCCCACGCGATTCCACATAGTGCTCGATCTGCTCTGCGGTGAGTTTGGCGATTTCACCGTTCAGCATGCGCTTCAGGAAATCCGGCGTCTGCCCTGCGGAGACCATGTGTTTCACGGCCACGGTTTTTTTCGACGGTTCGGGCTTCGACCGCCGTTCCTCCAGCTGTGGACGGGCGGCAGGCCAAAAGACGACCGCCGCGAGAGCGAGAGCGCCCAGTGCAGCAAGACCGAAGTAGAATCGAGGAGACATGTTCACGAAGCAAGGACGGATGAGCGCGAGTTTATTGTCTATTCCGCCGAGGTTTCGATCTCAAGGCTTGATGCTCGACTCCACCTTCACGCTGAAGTCACCAGCCACGGTCGCCGTGACCCGGTAGTGCGGTGATGCCTCGAAATAGCCATCCTCCGGCGGGCTGTAGCGTGTTCCGTTTGCGTCAAAGGCAAGCCGCAGGCCCGAATCAGCCGTCGGGCGCACTGCCGCTCTCTCGCTACCGCCTGGAACGATGTCGCGCAGCTTTTCCGAAAAGCCGCTGCCGGAGATCACCACACTCGTGATCGTAACGCCCGAGTGGTTGTGCACCGTCACCTGCGGATGTCGCGTGCAGCTCGGCACTCCCGATACCAAGAGGAGCGATAGACAAAAGTAAGCGAGGGATGAGGCGTTCATCCTGTTATTTTACTGCGTCCTTTCGACGAGACAACGCTGTCATCGGGCCAAACTCCTGGTCTAACATGCCGTGCAGGCGCTCCACCAGCGGAGCGTGGTCGGGGTTTGCGATGACGTTGTGATACTCGGCGGCGTCGGTGCTGTGGTCGTAGAGTTCCGCGGTGCCGTCGCGGCGTTCGGTGAGCCGCCAGCGTGGGGTGCGGACGGTGCGGCCGTTGCCCCACTGGCAGAAGGCACCGGGTTTGCCTTCGGCTCTCGGGTCGTGGAGGAGTGGGAGGAAGCTTTTGCCGTCGAGGGAATCGGGTGCGGGAAGCGAGGCGAATTCGCAGAAGGTGGGGAAGAGATCGAGCAGTTCGACGATGCCGCTGGCCTTGGCCGCTTTGGCACCCTGCGGATGGCGCACGATGAGGGGGACGCGCATGACTTGTTCGTCGATGCTGTGTTTGCACCACTGGCCTCGCCAGCCGAGGTGATAACCGTGATCGCTGGTGAAGACGACGAGGGTGTTTTCGAGCTGTCCTTTGGCGCGGAGGTGATCGAGCAGGCGACCGATCTGCTGGTCCAGCGTGGTGACGGCAGCGTAGTAGGCGCGGAGGCCTTCGCGGTGATGGGCCTCGCTTATTTCCATGCCTTGCTCTTGCAGCACAGAGCCGGGCGGCAGGGGAGTGGCATCGGTGGGTTTTGTTTCAGGGGTGAACTTCGCTGGATCGTGCTGGTTGTAATTCGATCGGGTGCTGTCCCAGGGCACATGCGGGGTGTGAAAGCCGATGGCGGCAAAGAAGGGTTTTGAGGCATCACGTTCTTTGTCGAAGAACTGGATCAAGCGCTCAGCACGCACCCAGTCGCCCATGGCCTCCTGGGAATCGGCCAGGCGGATGAGCGAGACGCGTTTCCGCTGCTGGCCGAGGTCTTCATCGAAGGAGGTGTTTTGTGTTGGCAGCTTCGGGGCCATGTCCTCGCGTTTCACACGCACGTCCCAAGCCTTTGGATCGGTATAGGCGTCGTTGGGGTCGTCGTGATCGATCTTGCCGATGGCGGCGGTTTGGTAGCCGTGCTCGCGGAACCAGCGCCCCATGGTCATCGTGTCGGGATGCTCGATGAAATGGTTCGCCCGAGCATGACGGGTGTTCAGCCCGAGCATGAACGATGTGCGGCTGGGTGTGCAAACCGCGCCCTGGCAGTAGGCCTTGGTGAAAACAACTCCTTCGGCAGCAAGACGGTCGAGATGGGGAGTGATGGCGGCTTTGTCTCCGTAACAGCCGAGGCGCGTCGCGAGGTCATCGGCGATGATGAACAGGATGTTCGGCCTTGATGGCTCGGCGGCGACCAGAGGCACCCCTGAGGCAGCGAGGAGGAAGAGCAAGAGACTTTTCATGATTCGGACTATTCTTCTGTGCCCATTGTTATGTCGATTTGAGCTACTTCAGCTTCTCCGCATGCACCGCTTCATCGAGTGCGGCAACCATGGAAATGACGAGGAGAAGGAAAGCGGATCGGATCATTCTGAGAATACGGGGAACCTTTCAAACACTCGACAAAGTGGTTTAGGCATGAGAGCCAAATGCGATCGTGAGCGCAAGCGGCGATGAGGGCCGGCACACCGTAAATGAAAGTTTCCGTTTTAATGATCGTCAAATCCCGCCAGCAGGCCGCTGGTCGCAAGCGCTGCCAAGGCCATGAGGCCGCTGGGCATGAACTTTCTAGTCACCCACCAGCGGTAGCCAAAGAGGTAAAAGAGACATCTGACCATGAATTTCGCGACCGAGCGGGAAGTGGTTGCGCCGAAAAATCCCAATGCGGCGAACGCCAGAAGGGCCGCTATAAGGCCACTCGTAAGCAGCGACACCCGACTCCCAGCTTTGAAGTAACCGACTAGTCCCCCAGTGAGAAGCACCGCGATAAAACCCCATAATACCCCATCAAAATTGGTCACGGTGGGGAGATTTCCAGTTTCACCCATCCCTTGCAAGGAGAAAGGAATGCAGGCCGAAAGGACGAGGGACTGAAATGGATTGGCTGTCGTCAGCTTGCGGGTGTGGAGTTTATGGTCTTCCGCGTCGGAGAATGCTTTGTCACAGCGGAGGCCCACTTACGCCACAAGACCGCGGAGACGGCGCCGGAAACCATGCCGGGGACAAGGAAGGCCGCAGCCATGAGGGCGTGATCGTAAGCAAGGACTTTTTCAGCGAGGAGAAATGCCCAAGCTGCAAGGGGCAGGGACGAAAGAAAACCGGCGCCCGCTCCCACCCGCGCAACAGAGGCCGCGCGATGGAGGACATGCGGATGGTGGCCCACGACCCATGAAAGCAGCAATCCGGAAACCGCCGATGGAATGAGACCATAAACATAGGCCATGAACAACGAAGCCACCGCGATGCCGATCCCCTGGGCGTCGCGATGGAAGGCGGCGAGAACGAGAATCGTGAGAAGAATCGGCACGGCTGCAACAGCCGGGCCAATCAATGCGAAGAAAGCGATTGTTTTTGCGCAGGACACTTTTTTCGATCAAGGGCTGGAGCAACCAGTCTATAAGGGTGCGCCCTGCAGATTTTTTTTCGCTGTCACCTACTTCGCCTCTAACAGCGGCTTCAACTTCTCCGCATACACCGCATAACCCGCTGGCGAGAGATGGATGTTATCCGGCGTGAAGAGGTCCTTCTTGATCGTGCCGTCGGCATTGGTGAAATCGCTCCAGAGGTCGAGTACTTTCACTTTGACATCACTGTCGAGCTTCAGCGGATCGAGGGCGGCATTGGTCTCTTGGATGTCTTCGTAGAAGCGATTGCCTGGCGCATGAGCGGGAAGGATCTTCGCGACGATGATTGCGGCACTAGGGAATTTCTCGCGCAGGTTCTTCACGCACATCTCAATGCCTTTGGCGGCGGCTTCGACGCCCGTTTCGGGGGTGAAGAACATGTTGTTGTTGCCGATCATGAGCACAATGGCCTTCGGTTGGAGTCCCTCGACGCCACCGTGGTCGAGCCGCCAGAGCACGTTTTGCGTTTTGTCGCCGCCGATGCCGATGTTGACGGCTTTGAGTTCGGGAAAGTGCTTCTTCCACGACTCGCCCCACTGAATGGTGATGCTGTCGCCGACGAGCAGCACATCGATGGGGCCTTGATTCGCCTGCACGGATTTCACATGCGCCTCGTGGAGCTTCAGCCATGAATCGCCGCCGAAATGGCCTGCGCTCGGCACCTGCGGCCAAAGCTGCGGCAAGTGCTTGTTTGACTCGCGACCCGGCCGGCGCTCGTATTCCGGCTTATCGACGACATAGGCCCGTTCTTCCACTGTAAGCGGCCAGCCGGTTTTTTGAGGTTCGGCGGTGACGTGCGGGTAGTCGAGAGCGACGGCGGTGGAGGCAAAAAGTAGGAGGAAGGTTGGACGGATCATCTTGGGGAATACGGAAAACCGGGCAGACACTCGACACAAGAATGGGGTCGGTAAAGGGTCTGGGGTAAAAGATTCGGAGGCGGTTACCCATCTTTCACCCGAAACCTTTTACCAGCCTTCACTTCCGCCCGAACTCCCGGCTCGTCGCCAGTGCGACGAAGAACTCCTTCATCGAAAAGTCCTTCGCCTTTGCGCGCTTCACGATGTCATCGGCGAGTGCGGTGTCGGTGAAGCCGTAGGGGCGGCCGAGGGCATACTCGATGAGGGCTTCGGTGAAGCTGCGGGCGAAGTCTTCGCTCTTCGCGGCGATGAGGTTGCGGAGCTGGAAGTAGTCTTGGAAGGCGGGGCCGTTGTAGAACTGGCCGCTGGGGTCGATGGGCCAGGTTTTTTTGCCGACGCCGCGCTTTTCGAAGGTCTCCTCAGTGCGCCACTTGCCAGCGGCGTTGAAGTTCTCCAAGCCGAAGCCGATGGGGTCGATCTTACGATGGCACTGGAGGCACTGCGGCTCCTCTTGATGCGCGAGGAGGCGTTCGCGGGTGTTGAGCAGCTTGTTTTCGAGTCGCGTGAGCTGCGGAACGTTCGGCGGTGCGGGCGGCGGCGGGTTGTGCAGGAGCTTGCGCAGCACCCAGGAACCGCGCTCGACGGGACTGGTGCGCTCGCCGTTGCTGCCCATGGCGAGGATGGCGGCCATGCCGAGCAATCCGCCGCGCTGTGAGCCTGCTGGCAGTTTCACTTTTTGAAACGCATCGCCGCTGATGCCTTCGATGCCGTAGTAGGTGGCGAGGAGGCCGTTGACGTGGATTTCGTCGCTCTTGAGCAGTTGGGCGAGGCTGCCGTTGTGGCGGAGGAGGTGCGCGAAGGTCTCATACACCTCGCGCCGCGCGGCGGCCTTGGCGCTTTCGTCGAAGTCGCGGAATTGTTTGGTGTCGAACTGGAAGAAATCGAGCCGATCCATGCCGAGCCACTGATGCACGAAGCCGCTGACGAACTCGTCCGCCTTCGGGCTGGCGATCATGCGATCCACCTCACGGGCGAGGATGTCTGGCTTGGTGAGGTCTGCTTGGAGCAGGGGTTCATCCGGCGGAGCGCTCCAGAGGAAGTAGGACAGGCGGGAAGCGAGTTCGGGCTGAGAAAGTAGCTTGGGCTTCAGCCCAAGTTCAGCCTTCTCACTTGAGCTGAAGCTCAAGCCACTTTCCTGAAGATACAAAAACCCCGGTGAGGCCAAAACGACACTCAAAGGCTCGCGAATGGCCTTGTCGAAGCTGTCTCCGGCTTTGAGGCGTGTTGCGTGCAAAGCCGTCAATTTGTCCAAAAAGGCTGCGGAAGGCGTTTTGCCGCGAAAAGCACGTTTGGCGAAGGTTTCGAGCACTTGGCGGGCATTTGTCTCACCAGCGGCGAGCACGGGGGGGACACTCGTTCTGGCATTCGCGGGCGCGAGCGGGCCTTCGTATTCGATCCAATCAATCCAGAGCACGGGATCGCGTTGTTTGGCATCGGTGACCTGTCGTGTGCGACCGGGAAGACTGATGGTTTCTTTTTTGAGCGGGCGTTTTTCAAACAGCACAAACTTCCGTGGGCCGCCGGGGAGGATCTTGAATGGCAGTTCGATGATCTCGGGTTTGTCGAGCTTGGCAGTGATCTGTTTGTTCGCGAGGAAGGTGCGGTCGTCTTTGTCGATGGGGCTGGCCTCGACAAAGGTCAAAAACGCCCGCTCGCTCGGCATGTCCGGCACGCGACCGATCTTCACGCGCATCACGTAGTCGCCGGACGCGAGGTCGGCGGGCATGTCGATGGCGTATTCGCAGGTTTCCTGCACCGTGTTGTCGAGAAAGAGGCCCGTCTTCGACAGCGGGCGGTCAAGGTATTGCTGAAACCAGCGGTTGTTGCTGTCCCACACGACCTTGGCGAACTCCGCGTGCGATTTGTCGGTGAAATCGAACTCCTTCAGTCGCTTCTCATCGCCGCCCGCGGCCTTCCACTTGGCGTATTGCTCGTTGAGATACTTGAAGCGCAAATGCCCGCGCTCTACCTCCGCGCGGCGTTTCTCCGGCTCGATGTGCTCCACCTTCGCGATGGTCGCCTGTGGCGCGAGCGGGCCTTCCCACTCCACCCAATCAATCCAAAGTGCGGACGGTGGTCCGACACCGGTTTCCTTCTGCGCGGTGGTGAAAAGCTCGTGATCCAGCTTCACATCGCGCTTCTCGCGCAGCACAAACGTGCGCGGACCATTTGCGGTAATGCTCACGGGCACTTCGATGACCTGCGGCCCATCCGTGGTGCCGCTGATTTGAAAGGTCTGCATCAACGTGAAGTCCTCGCGCTCCTCTGGCTTCATACGGCTGCCGAGCGCGACGAAGTGCCGCTCCTTCGGCGTGCCCTTCACCGCACCGATGCGGAAGCGCAGCTTGTATTCGCCCGGTTCCGCCTTCTCGACCTCATGCTTCGTCTTGAGCCAGCCCGAGGGCTGATCCGGCGGCAGCGTGATCACTTCCTCGGTGTGGACGTTGTAGATCGTCAAATAGGAGCCGGTCTTCGTCAGCGGATCGTTCAGGTAGCGCTCAAATGTCGGCCCCTGCTGCTCAAAGCCACGAATGCGGAACTTCGCCTCCTGCTCGTCGGGGATGCCTTTTTGCGGCTGCTTGGTCTCCATGAACTTCTTCGCCGCCTCATAACCGCCTTTGAAGTAGCCATTGTAAGTGCCGCCGACCATCGCGTTCGCATGCAGCTCGACCTCGCGGTGCTCCTTGATCGTCTTCGTCAAAGCGGGCGTCGGCGGTGTGGCATCAGCGCTGACGAGTTCGATCCAGTCGATCCAGACGGCGGGCTTCGGACCGGTCTTGTTTTTGGCAAGATGCTCTCTCCAAATCTCGACCGAGGCTTCACCGTTGTTGGGCCTTTTCTCTCGGAGGACGAACTCGCGCGAGCCGGTCAAAGAAAGCTCGACGGGAATCTCAATGACTTGCGGCTTGGCAAGGGTGCCCGTCACCTGCACCGCCTTCAGCACGGAGATCACCATAGGATCATCGGCCGGCCCGGAGCGTGTGCCGGGATCAGGATGGCCCACCTCAATGAAGCGGCGCTCCGGCGGCGAATCCTCGACGGCCGCGGCCTTGATACGCAGGGTGTAGCGCCCTGCGGGCCAGGATGCCTCCGCTCGGATGACCTCCTTCGGGTTCACTTTGAACATCGTCATATAAGAGCCGGTGTCCTTGTGGGGTAGCTTGAGGTAATCACCCAGGTAGGGGTGATCATTGCGGAAGGTATCCGCGCCGTCGAAGAGCGCCGAACTCAGGTCCAAGAAGCCGAAATCCTTCGCCGAGGGCGCTCCTGGCAGTGCGGCAACACCCTGGTAGTAAGCGATTGCCCGACGCCAGCCATTGAACTCCTGCGGCAGCTTTGCCACGGCCTGCTGGTGCTCGGGCTTCTGCGCAAAGGCATCCATCGCAGCGGCCCATCGCTTGAAGTCATCGAAGCGTTTCTCAAGTCGCTGATGCTGGTCAGCCACGCGCTTGTTCGACTCCAGCTCAGGCTCCAGATGCTTCTTGAAGCTCTGTGCGACTGGTTGAGCAGACATGGCATTCACCGGCCCTTCCAGTTCGACAAAGTCCACCCAGATACACGGGCGCGGGCCGGTGCCGGTTTTGTCCCAAGCCTCACGGAACATCGCATACTCGGCCTCCCGCGTGTTCGGGCGTTTGTCACGGATCGCGAAGTTGCGGTCGCCGCTGGCATTGATCTCGACGGGAATCTCCAGCGTCTGCGGGTTCGCCAAGGTGCCGGTGACTTGATGCGAACTGAGCACGTTGAAGTCTGCTGCGTCGGCCTTGCCGGTGCCGATCTCGATGAAGCGGCGTTCTTTGGGCGATTCATCCGAGGCGGCAAGGCGAATGCGCAACGTGTATTTGCCTGCGGGCCATTTCTCCGAGGCAGAGATGCCGGTGTAGCGTCCGAGGCTGTAAAGCATGAGCCAGGTGCCGGTGTCGCGTGCGGGGAGCTTGGCATAGTCGGCGTAGTATTGATGATGGTAGGTGTATTCGCTGCGGGCGAACTGCGCGTCATCGAAATCGCGGAAGCCGAACTGCGAGGGCTGCGGTGAGTCCTTCAGCTTCGCAAAGCCGCTGTAGAAAAGATGCGGCTGCGTT
>CAMBPV010000151.1 GCA_945869695.1 Prosthecobacter debontii | reverse complement strand
CAATACCCTCACGGTGCAGAAGATCAGTCGGGCCTCGGCTGAGCAGCGTGCGGGGCGCGCGGGTCGTCTCGGGCCGGGCCTCTGTGTGCGGCTGTGGCCGGAGCGCGAGCACTTGCACCGGGCGGAGTGCGAGGCGGCGGAGATTCTGCGGCTGGATTTATCGGAGGCGGTGCTGTCCCTGCGGACGGCCTCAGCCAAATCGAACCTGAAGATCGAATGGTTCCAAAAACCAGCGGAGAATGCGCTGCTGCGTGCGGAGCGGCTGCTGCATGACTTGGGAGCGCTGGATCGGGAAGGGGAAGTCACCGAGATGGGCCGAAAAATGGCGGGTTTTCCTCTGCATCCGCGTTTCTCTCGAATGCTGTTAGCCGCAGCGGATCAGGGCTGTCTGGCGGATGCGGCCGTTTGCGCTGCGCTTGCTCAGGGACGGGAGATTTTGTTAGCAACCAAAGACAACACAAACCGGAAGAACGAGGACTTCTGGGAGAACACGGATGTGAGCGAATATCAGGCGCTGCTGAGAGCGTTCGATCGTGCGCGTGATCTGAACTTTGATCACCCAGCCTGCTCGGCGCACGGCATTCACGCCATGGCCTCGCGCGAGGCGGCACGCAGCGCGGATCAGTTTCTTCGACTGTGTCAGCGTCATGGCCTTCCGCTAGGGGATGGCTCTGCCCCTCAGGAGGCGCTGGCAAAAACCATCCTCGCGGGGTTCTCGGATCACCTCGGATGTGAGACGGGCGCGGGCTCTCGAGTTTACAATTTGACCGGAGGAAACCGGGGGCACCTCGCGAAGGACGCGCACATCAAGCCGCCACGGCTGCTCGTGGCCTCCGAGATCACGGAGATCCAAGGCAAGGCGCTTCAGGTGCAGTTGGGCAATGTGACACGGGTCGAAGAGGAGTGGTTGCGTGAACTTTTCCCGGATGATTTGACGACGGGAAAGCGTGCGTTTTACGACGCCATCAACAGGCGTGTGGTGAATGTGGAGGAAACACGATTTCGTGATCTTGTCCTGTCCTCGCGTGAGCGCGGAGAACCGGATGAGGCGACGGCGGCCTCACTGCTGGCAGATGAAGTGGTGGCAGGCAGACTGACGCTGACGCTGTGGAATGAGCGTGTGGAGCAGTGGATCACGAGAGTGAACTGCCTTTCCAAATGGATGCCGGAAATCGAGATTCCCGCCATCACGGAGGATGATCGCCGTTTGATCATTGAGCAGGTCTGCCACGGTGCCACAGCTTACCGCCAGCTGAAGGACAAAGATGTTTTCCCTGCGCTGCATCAGTGGCTGAATGCCATGCAGCGGGATCTCCTGGAGCGTTATGCGCCGGAAAGATTGTCATTGAAGAACGGCAAGACGGCCAAGATCATCTATGACGAAAAGCAGCAGCCCAGTGTCTCCGTCGTGCTGCAGCAGCTCTACGATGTGAATGAAAACCCCAAAGTGGCGGGAGGCCGCATCACGGTCGTGGTGCATTTGCTCTCGCCCGCGCAGCGGCCCATCCAGACCACGGGTGATCTCGGTCGCTTTTGGAAGGAGAGCTATCCGGCCGTGAGGACTCAACTGCGAGGGCGCTACCCGAGACATGAGTGGCGCTGACTCCTTTTCCGTCCTGATGTCGCAGGCGGCTCCGGTCCTTGCCCTCGCACCCATGCAGGATGTGACGGACCTGCCCTTCATGCGGATCATGAAGCGCTACGGAGGCCCGGATTTGTACTTCACCGAGTACTTCCGCGTTCATGTCGATTCAAATTTGAACAAGGGCATCCTGTCTTCGATCACCGAGAATCCCACGGGCCGACCGATCATCGCGCAAATGATTGGCAATGACATCCCATCACTCGTGCGCACGGCGAAGGAACTGCTGTACCATCCGGTGGCAGGTATCGATTTGAACCTCGGATGTCCCGCGCCCGTGGTGTATAAAAAGTGCGCGGGGGGTGGATTACTGCGGGATCTACCACGCATTGACTCTATTCTCGGTGCGTTAAGGGATGCGATCTCGGGTCGATTCACGGTGAAAACGAGGATCGGTTTTGAAGATGAGCGCACGCTGCACGAACTCCTTCCTCTTTTTCAAAAACACTCACTCGATTTATTGACCGTTCATGGACGCACGGTGCTTCAGATGTATCGCCCGGGAGTCCGCTATGACCTCATCGCTTTAGCCTCCGCAGAGATGAACTGCCCCGTTCTCGCCAACGGCGATGTCTCGACACCAGTCGACGCCGAACGCGTGCTGAAGGAGACACAGGTGCGAGGTCTCATGATTGGCCGTGGTGCGATCCGAAATCCTTGGATCTTTACCCAAATTCGAGCGCATCTCGCCGGGGAGACGAGGTCGATCCCCCTTGGGCATGAGGTGCTGGAATACATTCGAACACTTTACGACTCGGTTTGTGATCCGACCGTGAATGAGGTGTCCAATGTGACCAAGATGAAGCGCTACCTCAATTTCATCGGTGCGGGCGTCGGCTCGGATGATCAGTTTTTAAACGAGATCCGAAGAGCCCAAGCAAAGGCGGATTTTTTCGCAATCTGTGCGCACCATCTGGATCATCGAGAGCCGATGGACCTGATTCCTCGCCCGAAAACCAGCTGAACACACGCGGAGAGGGTGGGATTCGAACCCACGTTAGCTTTCGCTAAGGCAGTTTTCAAGACTGCAGCCATAAACCACTCGACCACCTCTCCTGGTGCTTGCGCGGCTCAAATTCTAGCCTTCTGCGCTGATTTGGAAAGGGAAAGTTGCAACGGGGTGATGCAATCGATGCCGTGGCTACCTCGCAAGGACTCGAACCTTGAATGAGAGAATCAAAATCTCCAGTGTTACCATTACACCACGAGGTAGTGACGTGCTGAATTTCAGATTAGTCAGATCGTGTCATTACGCAAGGCGAAGGATTGAAAACTATGAAGGAAAGCACTGAATTTGTGCCCCTTGGAATTTTCGCTTGATCTCGTTCGAATCGAGACCAACATAGGTGCCTCGCATCTGCGGGTGTAGCTCAGTGGTAGAGCGCAACCTTGCCAAGGTTGATGTCGCGCGTTCAAATCGCGTCACCCGCTCCAGCTTTGAAAAACAAGCTGGCTTTCGGATCTTTCGGAGACCAAGATGGCTCCCATGTTTGTATGGTCAAAAAGAGCAGCGGCCACGTCGCTGGAGGTTTGGGAGCATCGATTTCAAGGGGTCGAGGAAAGCCATTTCATCATCTCGGGAACACCGAGTCAGCCAACCATCCAGCTGGAGGTCTATTGCCACACCCAAAAGGAGGCCCAGACCATCCGCCAGCAATGGGGAGGCGCGGTGAAAAGACTGAAGATGCAAAACTGGGCCGCACTAGCTCCCCCGCCTCCGGGGCCCGTGAAGATTCGCGACCGATTCGTCATCGTGGCCCAGCGTGAAGAGAAGGACCTCGAAAAACTGAAGAAGCAATTTCCTGGGCGTGAGCTCATTTCAGTGCCGCCAGACATGGCCTTCGGCACCGGGCACCATGCCACCACTTCCACGGTCCTGCGTTTCGTGGTCGATTTGGCTGAAAAGTGGGAGCGGGAATCGCGGTCCTGGACCTTACTGGACCTCGGTTGCGGCAGCGCCATTTTGGGGATCGCCGCACGGAAACTGGGGGCCGAAAGTGTTTGGGGGTGTGATTTTGATGCTCAGGCTATTCGGGTTGCACGAGAGAATGCCGTGGCCAATCACGCCGACGGCCTCACACTGGAAGTTGCCGATGTTCTCAAATGGAAACCCAAGATTCGCTACGACCTCGTCATCGCGAACATTTTCGCCGATATTCTAAACTCCATTTTTCCGAAGTTGGTTCGCTCCGTCAAACGGGATGGCGTCGTGATGATCTCCGGCATCCTTCACACCCAAGCCGCTGAATGTTTAGCGGCAGGTCGGGCCGCGGGATTGGAGTTTGATCGAGTCGTCAAAAGAGGCCGCTGGGTCTCCGCTCAAGGGCGGCTCAAGAGGGATTGAGGCACGTTCATCCCTCCGAGTCCCTTTTGAACAACTATTCGAATCGCCGTTCCATCTGTTGACAAGGCGGTGAAAATCTCCTTCTTAGCGGCCCTCCAAACTTAAGTCTCAAACCACCACCATCTCATGGATTTCATAGCTCAAAACGTCGCGGAATTAGCGCCATCAATGACCCTCTCGATCACCAGTCAGGCGAAGGCATTGAAGAAACAAGGCGTCGATGTGTTGAGCTTCGGAGCCGGCGAGCCCGATTTCAACACCCCTGCCCACATCGTCGAAGCCGCCGTCCAAGCGCTCCATGATGGCCAGACCCGCTACACCGAAAGCTCCGGCCTCCTCGAACTCCGCGAGGCCATCGCCGCCAAGTTCCTGGTCGATAACGGTCTCCAATACGAGCCGAGCCAGATCAGCGTGAACTGTGGTGCCAAGCACTCCTGCTACAACGCCATCCTCGCCGTGGTCAATCCAGGTGATGAAGTGATCATCCCAGCCCCTTACTGGACCAGCTACCCAGAAATGGTCCGCCTCGTCGGTGGCATTCCCGTGATCGTGGATACCAAGCAGGAAAACGGCTGGAAGCTCACCCCTGAGGAGTTTGAGGACGCCATGTCCCCCCTCACCAAGATGATCATCTTAAACTCTCCCGGAAATCCAACCGGCTCCGTTTACACCAAAGAGGAGATGGAAAAGATCGCCGACATCGCCATTGGCGAAGGCATCGTGATCCTCTCGGATGAAATCTACGAAAAGCTGGTTTACGTGGATAACAAGCACATCAGCATCGCCTCTCTCAGCAAGGAGGTGTATGAACACACCATTACCATCAATGGTTTCTCCAAAGCCTACGCCATGACTGGCTGGAGACTCGGCTACACCGCCGCTCCAAAGCGCATCGCGGAAGCCATCGACACCCTTCAGAGCCACACCACCTCCAATCCCACCACCTTTGCGCAGTTCGGTGCCATCGCCGCCCTTCGGGGTGACCAGCAGATCGTCGCTGACATGCGTGATGAGTTTGACGTCCGTCGGCAATACATGCTGGGCCGTCTCCAAGGCATCAAGAACGTCAAGGTGATCGAGCCCCTCGGAGCCTTCTATTTCCTCGTCAACATTGAGCCCATCGGCATCAAGTCGGTGAACTTCTGTGAAAAACTGCTCAGCAAGCAAAAGGTAGCCGCCGTTCCGGGCGTGGCCTTCGGTGCAGAGCACACCATCCGCTTCAGTTACGCCACCGGCCTTGATGTTATCAATGCCGGCATGGATCGTTTTGAAGAGTTCTGCGCTCAGCACTAATACCCAAACACATAGAATGCCGGCTTTTCCCGTCGGCGAAGGAGACATTGATCGATGAAAAGGGCGGACGAACAGTCCGCCCTTTTTACGCCCCCATTTTCGACACAAGCCTCCCAGTTGGCCCAAAAAGCCGTGCTCGCAAGAGCGTGGCTCCCGGCCCCAGAGCGTTGTCACCGGAGGGTCTCGGTGATCCAGTCGTAAGCCGCATGGCGCTCGGTATCAGGGAAGTCGTGGTCGCAGTCGGGGTGAGCGACTCGGAGGTTTTCGGGCACGCCGTGGAGGGTGAAGATGCTTTTGGCGGAGGCGACCACTCGGTCCACGCTGAGGTGTCGGAAATTGGCGTCCTTGAGGGGTGCATTGATGAAAATGCGGCGCGGTGCCAGGGTCGCGATGAGTTCATCGTAGTCCCAAGGCACGTCTTGGGGGCGGCCGAGGTAGTCGGCCATGCGGAGCATGTAGCGCTCTTGGACGTAGCCTTTGATGTTTCCGCCGTAGTAGTCGAGCAGGGAGTCGAAGCCACAACTGGTGACGATGATGCGGAGGCGGGTGTCAAAGGCGGCGGTGAAGATGGCATTGTGCCCACCGAGGGAGTGACCGATGGCGGCGTAACCTTTGTCTTTGGCCACGAAGGGCAGGGAGTCCAGGTAGTCGAGCCCTCGAATATTATCCCAAATGGCTTTCATCGTGCCGCTGGGCATCGCGAGCGCCTTGAGATCGGGCTGGTAGTCGGCAAGCAAGGGGTAGCTGGGTGAGAGGGTGACGAATCCGCGCTCAGCCAGTTCTTGCGCATACTGTCGGTGGGCCTTGCCTCCGAGGCCGACGACGACTTTGAATCCGATGGTGTTTTCTGTCGGATGAAGACACAAGATGGCGGGAGTCGGCGTTCCGGCGAGGGCGCTCTTCGGGATGCAAAGGTAAGCGGGCACGCGCCCGCCGGACTGCGAGGCGTAGGTGATGAGTCTGCGCACGTAACTGCCGCAGTCCACTTCCTCAATGACCTGAGGCTGGAGCGGACAACGCATCTCGGTTTGAGGGAGGGGACCGCTGACTTTTTGAAAACCTGCCAGGGCCTCGTCTCGGCGACTCTTCCACTCAGCGGGCGATTGAGCGACACGGAGTGAGCCATCAGGAGCGCGGAACTCCCGGAGGTCGGTGCGGCTGAGTCCTCGAAGGGGTGGGAGATCGCCGGCTGTCCCTGCGCTGCCGGTGAGAAGGAAAAGAAGGAGGGGGAGTGAACGAATCATGCCGCAAACTACGTTCTGCGGGGACCTTCTCTTCGGGAGGATTGAGTTTTTTGGGCAGGGCGCCTACCTTCACGATTCTTGAAGGAGTCGTTGAGTGGCGGGGAGATCGGGTTTTCCAATGGGCGTGCACGGAAGTGCGGGGAGGGTGCGGATCTGGAAGGCGCGCTCGTGGGCCAGGGCGGTGGCGTTGAAGGCTTCGAGGAGCGCGGTCTGTTGCGCGAGGGTGCTTGAGTGGGACCGGGTGACGAGAGTCAGGGAGGTCTCGCGTCGAGGATCGGGAAGGGGGACGAGGAGAATCGGAGCGGGAAAGTTTTGGCTGAGAGCGATGGTGTCGAGCCGTGACTGAAGGGCGTCACGACTGACGAGCTCGCCGCAGATTTTGAGGGAGTCGGATTCACGTCCGAGAAAGCGAAGGGTCTGATGGGAGTCGGAGGAGGCGAGTTTCACGCGATCTCGGGTGCGGAGGCCGATGTCAGGATCAATGGGGTGCCAATGCCAGATTCTGTTTGGATCTAGAGAGGCATATCCTTTGGCCAAGGCGGGGCCTCGGATGGTGAGCGTATCCGTGGCATCCGTGCTGAGCAGCCAGTGAGGGAGCACGACCATTTCATCTGCGGTGGACTCGGTGGCGATCTGCGAAGCGGCCTCGGTCATTCCAAAGGTGGTGCGCACGGGCCACCCGAGGTGCTCGGCCTCCCGGCGCAATGCGGGAGAGAGAGCGCCGCCTCCGATTAAGGCAACGCGCAGAGTCGGGGGCGCTGCGAGGTGCTGTCGCACGAGGTCGTGCATCTGTGTGGGCACCAGTGAGGTGAGGGTGATGCGCTGCCGGCTGCAGGTCTCCACAAAGGCTGCTGCATCCCATGGGCCAGGGAGATCATCGGTCGAGGCGCCGCTGACGTGGCTGCGTGCCAGAATGGAGAATCCGCCCACGTGATGAAGCGGAATGGCGATAAGCCAGCGATCGTTTTCAGTGACGTGAAAATGCGCGTTCACAGCGCGTGCCGAGATGAGAAAGGATGACTTTTCCAGGCCAACCCACTTTGGCTGCCCCTCCGAGCCCGAGGTCTGAAAAAAGCACCAACCGCGCGCGCCCATCTGCTGAGCAAAGGCGCTGAGGCCCTCCGCTTTTTCCGAGCCAAAAGGTGGAAGCGCGATGTGATTGGCCTCGCTGCTCCAGAAGTCTGCGGTGATCAGGTCAGGCGCTTCCATTCCAGTGTGTTCAGAATTTCGTCAAAGCCAAGTCCCGTGCCGGGGTGGGAACTCTGTAGCTTCCCGCCGGGCGAAGTGAGTTGCTCAAAAAAAGGATCGGAGTCAAAGAGATGCTGGGTGCAGAGCCCGCACTGGCTGATTCGCTCGGGTGTCTCAGCAAAAGCGACAGCGGCCTGATAGGCGGCGAACATTTGACCGAGGCCATGATCCATCGCGGAGGTGAGCACGATGGGGTGAGTGGGGAATTTTTCAGCGATCAGACGCCAATCGCGACGGGCGGGCTTGATGACCACGGCGTCAAAACCCTCGCTGGCGGTCTTCCATCCTTTATCCAGTGCGAGACGAACGCTCCAGCGCTCCCGAATGCGAGACCAGATCTCGGCATCGTAGGGAACGGGGTCTTCGATGAGGTCGAGCCGATGATAAACGCGCATGGGCATGAATTCGCAAAATTTGGCAAAGCTGTGCTTGTCGAGGCAGCCATTGAAGTCCACTCGGAGTTTCAGCGGTTGTTCGCCGGCGGCTCGGCTGACGCATTCGAGAAAGCGGAGGGTCTCGCCCCAATTGGCAAAACCCTTGGCCTTGATAGCAGGCCAACCCTCGGAAAGTACGCGCGCGATTTGTGGATCGGTATCCTGCCCGAAACTCCAGGAGTAGTGGCTTTGCGGGATGGTGAGTCCTTCCAACAAACTCACTCCCGCGCGACGCGCGTTGCCATCGATCACGCAGCAGTCCAGAGCGCTCTGTGAAAGTGGTGTGGGATGACCCTCGGAGAGCAGAGAAAGCTGGGTTTCTAAAGAGTCATCACCAAACTCAGGCCACGGATGGATGCAGCCAAAGCCATCGCCACAACGGATGAGTGCGCCCGGAAACTCACGCCGATGGGAGGCTGAGTTTAATGCCATGGCGCTCCGCAGCGTGTAGCGATGCACATAAATGGGCTCGATGGGAAAGGTGTCGGTCACGAGAATTTGAAACCGAGACAAAACAGAAGAGCGAAGGCGACCAGCATCAGGCCGCTGAGGGCAAGGAAGCGATTGTAAACAGGGCCGGGTTCTGATTTGGCAATCCACTGAATGAGGCCCAATCCAATACCGAGTGCAGGAAGCGGTGCGATGAAGGCGGTGCGCGGTCCATTCACAGCCCAATAGAGCCCGAGCACAAAAGGTGTGATGATGAGTGTGGCGATCTCGATGCGAGCGAAGCGCGGACCGAAGCGCGCAGCCAAGGTACGTTTTCCCGTGCTGCGATCTTCATCCATGTCCCGGAGGTTATTGATGGCGATGAGGACCGTCGATAGGCAGCCGATCTGGAAGCCAGCCACGATTGCCTCAGGGAGCCAGAGTCCGCACTGAACGAAGGCAGATCCCGCCACTGCGATGAGTCCAAAAAAGAGGATCACAAAAAGCTCACCCAAACCTCGGTAGGCCAAAGGCAAAGGGCCACCCGTGTAACCATAGGAGAAGTAAAGTGAGGGAAGCCCGATGGCCAAGATGGGCCAGCCGCGAGCCCAAAAAAGGGGCGCAGCGAGGGCTGTGGCGATCAGCAGCATTCCAAGTGCGGCCTTCATTACCGTGCTACCAGCGACGAGCCCCGATGCCGTGATGCGTCGGGGGCCGATTCTCGCGGCGGTGTCGGCGCCTTTCGAAAAGTCGATGGCGTCATTGAACCAGTTCGTGGCGATTTGAAGGGCCATGCATGAGCCCACGGTGGCCAATGCTAAACCGAGATGAAACTGACCTCCGACCTTCCAACCGATCACCGTGCCCACAGCCACGGGTGCAACGGCAGCCCCGAGGGTGCGGGGGCGGGCGGCATGGATCCAGTGGGTGAGAGCTGACATGAAACAATAACTGAACTACGCCCGGGCGAGGGTCAAAGAGGCGCTGGATCGAAGACGAGTTCGAAGACTCATGGGTCTTTACTCGGCAGGCAGATCCTTCAGGCGGGGTTTCATTTTTTCGAGGGTCTTCACACCGATGCCGGGCACTTGGAGGAGATCCTTGGCCGATTGGTAGGGTCGGCCTTTGATGATCTTCTTGGCAAGGTCAGGTCCGACACCCGTGAGCGTCTGCAACTGCTCCGTCGTGGCGGTATTGATATCGAGAGGTTGTGTCGAGGGATCACCGCGAAGGACGATGAAGACGAGAGCAATAACGCCGACAATCACGAGGCCGATCATCAGCAGACGCTGCGTCTTGGCGTTTTGTCGGGCGCGTTCCTGCTGTTGCTCGATTAGTTTTTGGAAGGTTTCGCTCATGTGAGGTGAGGGGACGGTGTTAGGGGATCTGATTTCCTTGGGCCGCCTCCCACAGTCCATACCAGTCTTCACGCTCCAATTGGATGGAGTCTGAACGGGCGGTGGAAGTGAGGCGATCCAGTCTATTGGTGCCGATCACGGAGAGGGGCGCTGAGGGGTGTGCGAGCACCCAAGCGTGAGCCAGTTGCTCGAGGGTGGCGTCTCCATACTTGGCGGAGATCGAGCGCATTTTGTCATGAAGGCGCTGACTGGCGGGGAGCTTCGGATCAAAAAGCCGACCTCCGCCGAGAGGCGACCATGCCATGGGGCGGATGCGATTCTTCTGACACTGATCGAGCGTGCCATCAAAGAGCGGCTCCATGTGCAGCAGGCTGAACTCAATTTGATTGGCGACGAGTGGCTGTGTCATCCGGCTGTTGAGGAGATCAAACTGGTGGACGTTGTAATTGGAAACCCCGGCGCTGCGGATTTTGCCTTCTTGGAGCAGTTTGTTCAGTCCCTCTGCGGTGTCGTCGGCGCTGGCCAGCCAATCAGGTCGATGCACGAGAAAAAGATCAATCTGCTCGATGCCGAGGAGACGGAGTGATTTCTCCGCACTCTTCACGAGGCGAGCACCGGTGGCATTGTATTGAGCGACTTTCCGGTCGGGATGAAAATCACAGGGCACGTAGATGCCAGCTTTGGTCACGATCTCCAGTTTCTGCCGCACGCCTGCATCCAGCTTCAATGCCTGACCGATGGCCTCCTCGACGCGATAGAGTCCGTAGATCTCTGCGGTATCGAGCGTGGTGATGCCGAGATCGAGACAAGCTCTAAACCGCGCTAAAAGCGCCTCCGGTGTTGGTTTCTCCGCCTCATCCAAAATGCGCCAGGTGCCATAGACGAGGCGTGAGAATTCAGGGCCGTTCGGGGAGAGTGAGATGCGCGTCATGATGGAGATCGAGAGCCAGATAAATGAAGAGGAATGGCTGAAAGAACAGAGGATTTTTGCCTCGGATCAAACATTAGACGGGTGGTCAGAAGAAGAGGGATTGTTGATCGTATTGAGGAAATGATTTTCTTGGCTCGTGTCGTGAACAGGTGGGCGTGCGGAGTGGTGGCTTTAGCGGTGAGTCCATGTTTGGCTCAAGGCCCGACACTTCAGGAGACCTGGGAAAGCGGATACTCCAAGGCTGACGCGGAGGGTGCGCATGTCCTGGGTTATTGGAAATTCGACGCGCCATCGGCAATGCGGGATCACTCGGGCAAGGGGCATGAATTAAAGCTGGAGGGCGGCGTGTATCAGGCAAAGGGACGCTCTGGCGGAAGTCTGGAGTCCTTCCCGGGTTTTCCGACTCAAGACAAACGACATGCAGCGGTGACCTCAACGGGAGTCGGCCTTTCGCCCCTGGGTGCGTTTTCTCTTGAGATGTGGATCAAACCCAAGGCCGATTTTGATGCAGAATGGCGATGTTTTTTGATGGATAAAAAGTATGTCGATCACACGGACTACCAGTGGCAGATCGGGGAGGCGGACAAAGCTGGGCTGCGGCGGATGTGGGTGGTGCTTGGATTTGGTGGAGAGTCAAAGACGATCACTTCACAACCAATGAGTTTGAAGTCGGAGGAGTGGCAGCATGTGGCATTCACGTATGATGGCGCGGGAGAAGGTGAGTTTTTTCTGAATGGCAGGGCAGTGGGCGGCGTGAAGCATGTCGGATACGGTACCGTGGTTCCGGGAACCAAGGCGCTGAGCATCGGGGATCGACTGGGGAGTAATTACGGTGGATTCCCGGGGCTGATGGATGAAGTGCGGATCTGCTCGGGCGTGCGTCGATTTGAGCAGGTTGACCTCAAGGTCGTCACTCCACGTGAAGTGTGGAGGCGGATGGAAACAGCCAAGCCAGTGGAGATCGTGCTTACCAATTTGCGTCGGGAAACGATGGTGGCGTCGAGTTTGAAAATCGAGTTTGCGGGCAAGAAGGA
>CAMBPV010000150.1 GCA_945869695.1 Prosthecobacter debontii | reverse complement strand
GGAGCCGAAAGGTGCGATGAACATCCATCCGAGAACTCTCCCCGGCATTGTGCTCGACGACACTCAGGCCGAATTGAAGGGCCAATGGAGCCGCTCCTCTAGCTTCAAGCCGCACATCGGCACCGGCTACCTCCACGATGACAAACGCGGTGATGGCCAGTCCATCGCCATCTTCCGCTTCAAGGCGTCGAAGCCAGGCAAGTATGATCTCCGCATGGCCTATTCCGCGCATGAGACACGCGCCACGAAAGTGCCGCTCACCATTGAAAGCAGCGGGCGCACGACTCAGCTCACCGCCGATCAAACACAGCCGCTGCCTGCGGGTGAGGCCTTCCGCAGCATTGGCACCGTCGAGCTTGATGGCGAAACGACAATCACGATCACCAATGCGAGGACAAACGGGTTTGTGATTCTCGATGGCCTGCAATTGATCGAGAGGAAAGATTAACATTTCCCGAGAAATTTGGTGGAATCGGGAGTGCGGCTTAATCGCCGTATAAACTATGAAAACAAATCCAATCCGTCGGTTGTTTCGTGCGGTTGTCCTTGGGGTGACCGTTGGTTCGTTGGTGGTGGGTTCGGGACTGGCGCAAAGTGCGTCTGATCTGAATGCGGTGTTTCAACAAGGCCGAGCGGCCTTTTACAAAGGAGACATGGAGCAGGCCAAGCTTCTGCTCACTCAAGTGCAGACTGTGAGTCCCAATCACTTTGAGACGAAGGCGTTGCTGGCTCAGATCAAGACTTATGAGAAGACGGATTCGTCTTCAAAAAAGGTCTATAGCGCGGTGGTGATCCCCAAATTGGATTTCTCCGACGTGACGCTGAGTGAGGCGTTTCAAGGGTTGGGGGCTATGGCGAAGAATGCCTCCGGCGGTAAGGTAACGCCGAACTTCGTGGTGAAAAATCCAGAGCTGGGATCGAGGCGACTCACTCTGGCTCTCACGAATGTGCCGCTCACCGATGCGGTGGATTATCTGGCGAGAATGACCAATGCCAAAGCGGTGTATGAAAAGTATGCGGTGATGATCTCGCCGATCTCGGAGTAGTGTCCGCTCAATAGGCACCGGTGCCGAGAAGGACGAGAGTGCAGGCGTCCTCGGTGGAGATTCCCGCTCCCTGGAGCTGTGAGGCCAGGGCGGGATTCTCGGCTCCGGGATTGAAGATCACACGGCGCGGCCGCATTTGGATGAAGGATTTAGCCAAATCTGATGAGATGGCGGGACCGACGTAAACGGTGATGGTGTCCACATGACCGGTGACGGCTCCGAGCTCTGGGACGACGGGGATGCCTTCAATCTGGGTCAGTCTCGGGTGAACGGGGATGACGTGGTGGCCGTGTTTCTGAAGCAGGATCTGGGCGCGGTGGGAGTAGCGATCAGGCTTGTCGCTGGCGCCAAGGACGACGACGCGTTCAGGTGTGTGGGTGGTCATGGCTGGGTTGCAGAGGGTAGAGTCATCGCGAGGACGAAGATTAGAACCGAGGGCGGCCTGTCATTCTTACTCAGGCGGCGCTTTTACAATTCTGTGACAACATTTTACAATTGCCTGACAACTCGGACTCAGAAGCGTGCTTCCCTTCAGGGTGGAACCATCTGGTCAATGGCGCGTGAAGCGGCAGAGACCCCTTTGAATTTTCGATGGGTTCATCTGGGCTGTTGAACTCCATTGTTTGTGGAACGGGGCGGGTAGAAATACCCGCCCCGTTTTTTATGCAGGGGCATCTCCTCCGACTGCGGAGTTGTGTGGTGAGGGGGATTGCCCGATGGTGGGATCACCTCCCATGTCTAGCCGACCTTCCCTCTTGCTGGTGTTGCTTGTGATCATGCCGCTTTCCTTGTTGGCTTGGCTGGGCACCTATTTGGCGCGTGATGCGGTCAATCGCACCCGCGAGACAAACCTTGTTTTCCAGAGTGCGGAATTCTCCTCGGTGAACCCGCAGATTCTTCAGGGTGTCCGCGCAAACATGGCTGAATTGGCTCGGAGTGCGATGGTGCCGGTCTATCTGGCGGTGGCATCGGGGAGCCTCCTGGTGCTGGCGCTGGGCTGGCTCTTTTTTCGAGAGTCGCATCGGGCGATGCGGGATGCCAGGGAGCGTGTCTCGTTCGTGAATCATGTGTCTCATGAGCTGAAGACACCGCTGACCAATATTCAACTTTACGCGGAGCTGGCGACCGAGAGGGCGGAGGGTGTCGAGGATGACACGGCAGTAAGGTATCTGGGCATCATTGGCACGGAGACGGCGCGCCTCAGCCGCCTGATCAATAACGTGCTCAATCTGGCGCGGAAACAGCGCGACCGTCTCACCATCCAGTTGCGGGAGAGTATTCTGGATGATGTGGTGCGGAAGGCTTTGGAAACTTGGCGTTCTCCTCTGGAAAGCCGCGGCATGGTGCTCAATCTAAAGCTGGGCGCTCCGGAGCCAATGCAGATCGACTCCGACGCGATTGAGCAAATCCTCGGAAATCTCATTTCGAATGTCGAGAAGTATGCGCTGTCGGGGAAGTATCTGGGCATCTTCACGGAGACGGGTGCGAAAGGTGTGCGGCTCACGGTTGAAGACCGTGGAGCGGGAGTGCCCGTCGGCATGCAGGAGACTGTTTTTGGTGCGTTCGAGCGCCTGAGGTCGGATCTGACCGAGGGGGTGAGTGGCACGGGCATCGGACTGACGATTTCCCGTGAACTCGCGCATCTCCACAGCGGAAAACTCGAAGTCGATGCTGGTTACCGCGAGGGCGCTCGGTTTGTTTTAACTTTACCCAAAAAATCCGATGAAAATCCTGGTAGCTGAAGATGATGCAAACACGCGTGACGCGCTGCGTGAGGTCCTGGACCGCGAGGGATTTCGCGTGGTGACGGCCTCGAATGGAAGAGAGGCGCTCGATTTATTCCGGAAGGAGAAGCCGGACTTCATCTGCTTGGATGTGATGATGCCCGAGCTGCACGGATATGAGGTGTGCAGTCGGATCCGACGCGAAGATGAGAGCGTGCCGGTGCTGTTCTTGACAGCCAAATCAGAGGAGATCGAAAAAGTGCTCGGTTTGGAGCTGGGCGCTGATGATTACATGACCAAGCCTTTTGGAGTGAAGGAGGTGCTGGCGCGGATCCGTGCCATCCTCCGAAGGTCGGGCCTACTGCGAAAGACGGGCAGGGATGGGGCGGTCTTCACGATGGGAGATCTGGAGATCCACCCGGCGGAGCTGAGAGCCATCCGAGGCACCCAGGTGATTCAACTGACCCTGCGTGACATTCATGTACTCCGAGTTCTTCACGAGTGGAAGGGCAAGGTCGTGGAGCGCAGTCGGATGTCCGATTTGGTATGGGGTGTGGGTTTCATGCCAGAGAGCCGGGCCCTCGATCAACACATTTCCCAGCTGCGGAAACGCATTGAGGTCGACGTCTCCTCACCTCGAATCGTGCGCACGGTGCATGGATTGGGGTATCGATACGATGGCTGAGGACAAGAAAAAACCGCCGTGACCCGAAGCGGGCCAGCGGCGGTTTTAACGTTTGAGGGCTCGCATTGATGTGCGAGCAGGAGCCTCAGTTATTTTTTCTTGCTGTCACAGGTCTTGCAATCTGTCTTGCTGGCTGAAGCTTTGCTGCAGCAGGATGACTTGTCCTTGCTGTCGCAAGTAGCACAGTCCTTTTTCGCAGGGCAGGTGCATGAGGCAAGTGTGAGGGTGGCGGTGGCCACGACCAGAGCGATGATGTTTTTCATAGGTTGGAGGGGTGAAGAAAAAAGGCTGAAACCCACAGGGGTTTCAGCCTTTTAAATTACTTGGAGGAACGATAGCCCACGTCAACCATCGGTGGCTGTGCGGGTGCTGGCTTGGAGGCGCAGGAGGAGAATCCAACGGCGACGAGGGCGGCGGCGAGAGCGAGTACGGTGTATTTCATAGGTAGGATCGGATTTTGGGGTTTATCGTGCTTTGAGACGCCCACAAAGTCAGACATCTGACAAGGGGTGATTTTTCAGATTAACTAGAAAGTTAAGGAATGCAAACTACAAAGCCATCATTTCTTACTCTTTTCTTGCTCTCTTCACTCGCCAATCCAGACCGGTGTTCCTTCGGGCACTAGGTCAAAGAGCTCCACGATTTCAGGGTTCCGCATGCGCACACAGCCATGGCTGCTGCGTTGCCCGATGCGGTTTTCATCATTGGTGCCGTGGATGTAAATGTAACGGTCAAAGGTGTTGGCGTTACGATCTTCTGCGCCTGACAGACGGAGGATGCGGGTCAGCACCAGGTCTTCTCCGGGCGCGCCATTTTCCGGCCAAGAGCCCACGGGCTTACGCGCTTTGAAAATTGTTTGAAGCGCTGCACCGGCACCGTGTTTTTCACTCACCAAAAAAGCGCCGAGTGGCGTCTTGTTGCTTCCTTCTGTAAATCCGATTCCAAACTTTGAAGTGCTCACCGCCCATTCTTTCACCAGGCGAAATCCGTCCCACAGGCGGAGTCGCTGAGTTGAAATGGATACGTCCAGCCGAAGCTGGGAGGGGATGGATGGGGATGGGTAAGACACGGGAAAATCTGCGTTACCTTTCCGCATTCCATGTTCCCGTGCAAGTGGCCGCACCCGGGCTCACAGAAGCTTGTTGCTTCGATCCAAGGACAGCCTTTCTTCTGCCGCCTATGCCAAGACCCAACTCATGAGTGAAGACCTCCGCCTCATCCATTGCCAAGGTGCTGCACTCGATCCCTACTTGGATGCACTGGGTCAGCTGCGGATCACTGTTTTCCGGGAGTTCCCTTATCTCTATGACGGCAGTTTGGAGTATGAACGGGATTACCTGCGCACTTACGCCGCAGCGGAGCAGAGTCTGGTGGTGCTGGTGCTGCGCGGATCGGATGTCGTGGGTGCCACGACTTGCATTCCGATGACGGCGGAGGGCCCCGAGTTCCAAGAAGCTTTTGTGCGCGCCGGGTATGACCTGAGTCAGATCTGTTACTTCGGTGAATCGATTCTTTTGCCGGAGCTTCGAGGTCGCGGATTGGGTAAAGAGTTCTTCCGCCGCCGTGAGGCCCACGCCAGAGAATTGGGTGCGCAGATCACGACCTTTTGTGCCGTCGACCGGCCAGAGGACCACCCTCAGAGACCGGCCGACTACCGTCCGCTCAGTGGACTCTGGCAGCAGCAGGGGTATGAGCGACATCCCGAGCTCCAATGTATTTTGAATTGGAAGGAAAACCATGAAAGCGAGGAGTCACCCAAGACGCTGACGTTCTGGCTGAAAAAAAGACAGGACTCATGAGATTGGACCTATGGACCTTTGATGTCGGCGTGAAAGCAACCTCTGCGGAAGAGTATGCCGAGGCCTGCCTGAGCCGGGTGGAGAAATCCTGGGCCGAGGGCGCAGACATCGTCTTGTTTCCGGAGTTTTGCTGGCTGGGGCTCGAGAGGTTCACTCTGCCGGAGTCTGGAATGCGAGGAGTCTCTGACTTGTTCTGGGATAACCTTTGGCCGAAGGCGCAAGATCGCCTCGCTCAGGCGGGAAAAGCAGTTGTGTTAGGTTCCGTCCCCTACTGGGACGCTGACACCTCTGAACTCCGGAATCGCGCGCCCATCTGCTGCGACGGGCAAATTTTGCATCAGGACAAGCTCCACCTCACGCCGTGGGAAGACGCTTTTGCGCCGGGTAAGGAGCTTCGCTTGTGGCGCCTCGGAGGGCTGACTTTTGTCGTCATCATTTGTCTCGATATCGAGGTGCCTGAGCTCTCCGTTTTGCTCCGAGGCCAAGGCGTGGATGTCATCCTCGTCCCCAGTGCGACCGAGACCCTCCTAGGCGTCGAGCGAGTGGACCGCTGTGCATCCGCCCGGGCGGTGGAGCTGGCCTGCTGTGTGGGGGTGACCCACCTCACCGGAGGTGTAGATACGGAGTCCGGCCTCGTGACAGAAAACTTGGGTCGCACAGCGTTCTACACCCCATCGCAATCCGCTTGGTCTGAATCACCGAGGATGACCGAAGGCCCTGTGATCGATCACGGTTTTCAACACTTCTCATGTGAGCTAGACCCGACTGCCTGGGATCACATGCACGCCGCTAAAAGTGAGACAAACCCCTCCAAAATACAAGTCAACCCAATCTCACTATTGCCTTTGATTGAACAAACGGTAAAAATTGTGGCCTCATTCCCTCCTCATCCTAAAAATACACAAATATGTTGAACGAATTCAAGAGCTTCGTTCTCAAAGGCAACGTCCTCGACCTCGCTGTAGGTGTCATCATTGGAGGCGCGTTCGGTAAGATCGTCGATTCCATGGTCAAAGACGTCATCATGCCCCTCGTCGGCAAATTCGGTGGCCAGCCGGACTTTTCCAGCATTGCAATCGGCGCAACCAAGGTGATGAAGGATGGGAAGGAAGTTCTCGAAGGCGGCATCATGATTGGGAACTTTCTCAATGCGGTCGTCGGCTTCCTCATTCTGGCGGCCGTCGTGTTCTTCGTGATCGTGAAGCCCGCGAACGCGCTCCTTTCTGGAATGAAAAAGAAGGAAGAAGCCGCCCCACCCCCACCGACACCAGATGACGTGAAGCTCCTCACCGAGATTCGCGACCTCCTGAAAAAGTAGGCACCGCCTCGGACTCAAAATTTAATTCAAGCCCGGCGTGTTCACTCACCCGGGCTTTTTTGTGCATGAAGACAGATTGCCAATGCCCGCGGATTGGAGTTTGAATGTCGGCTTGAAATCGCTTCTGCCATGGATCGAGCCCCTCGGATTGTCGCTGCTCATTTTGACAGCGGTCCTTGTCCATTTTTTGAAAAGCCGGCGCTGGAGGATGGCAGCGGCTTCAGGTTTACCTTGGGCGATCCTGCTTCTCACCACTTGCACACCGATGCCTCAACTGCTTCTCGGCACCCTCGAGAAACCCTGGGCCTCGACGGACCTTTCAGGCCTGCCCACGGCTGATGCCGTCGTGGTGCTCGGCGGCTCTGCCGCACCTTCCCTCACGGAGCTCGTGGGCGCTCATTTTACCATCGGGACGGATCGTTTGATCACCGCCGTCGAGCTCGTCCGGAGAGGGAAATCGGACACGCTGGTGTGCGGCGGCGGCGGAAGACGGCAGCGTGGAAACCTAGCATCCGAGGCGGATGCCGTGAAAACCTGGCTCGACTCATGGAAGGTGGTGAATACACCCGTCATCAGCCTCGGAATCTGCGCCGACACGCACGATGAAGCCGTCAAAACCGCCGCACTCATGAAGGAGAAAAAATGGAGCACGGTCATTTTAGTCACCTCCGCCAGCCACATGCAGCGTGCAGAAGCCGCGTTTAAAAAAGCAGGATGTCAGGTAATCTGTGCGCCCTGCAACTGGCTCTCGAGCCCCCTCAAAGACACGCCCCATTTCGGCTTTCATGGCCCACGCGCCAGCGGAGCCGACCTCTTCCACGCATGGTTTCATGAGATCATTGGCATCTGGGTGTATCGGATCCGCGGCTGGATCTGAAACCTGTCAGGCCAAAAAAGGCCCACGAATTGCCAGCGCGGTCTTCCCAAAGCGTGCATCTTGACCTCATGCACACGCCATCTGAAAAAAGAAACACAGCCCCTTACCTGACCTTCGGACTTTTTGCCTGGCTTCTCCTCACGGGATGCACGCCGTCCCTCTTGAAAGAGACACCCGCCTTACCTGGCACCTTCGCCAGCGTCCGATCTGTGCTGGAGCAGAATTGCGTTCACTGCCACGGAGAGAACCGTCTCGGGCACATGCCCGCGTTTGATAGCAATCACGCACTCACTCGCCTTATCGGTCCTGCCAATTGGATCGTCCCCGGCAAGCCCGAGCGAAGCCGCTTTTTTCAGGTCGTCACATTCTCGGATGAGACACCCATGGCCATGCCGCCCTCAGGTCATGCGATCAGTCCCGAAGACATGGATCGGATCCGCCAATGGATCAAAGCAGGAGCCCCGACTCCCGAGGGAAAAAAGATTCGCCTGAAACCTCGCGGCTCACTTCCCCGGTCTGTGTAGTCCCATTTTGCGCACCTGCTGGCGCTTGACCCCTCTGCCAGTCGCCTTCACCTTGGAGCCATGACACACAAGATCCTCCTCTGGGTGCTCGGGTTCACATTTCTCACGGGTTCGATCCAGGCTCGAATCGGTGAGACGGTGGAGGAGTGCGTTGCGCGTTACGGAGCCACGGTGGAAAAGAGACCAGCCAAAATCAGCCAGAGTGACCCCGACGCCCATTTGTTCAGTAAAAAAGGCGTTTCTGTTTGGGTCGAGTTTCGACAGGGCAAAGCCTGGAAGATCGCCTTCCGGAAATTGGACATGACCGAGATTGAGCACGACGCGCTTCTCCGTGCCAACATGCCCACCGCAGGCTGGGGGGCTGCCCTTGACATCAACGGCAAGAGCTGCCGCAGATCCCTCGATGGCAAGTGGGTGGCCCTCACGACACCCGCCGGTTCAGCCCGTGAGCCTTCTCTGGTCGAGATCGCCAGTCGGGACTACGCAGAGGCCAGTTACACCGCCCACGAGTTGAAGGTTATCGAAGCGAAATCCGAACAGAAAAAACCGAGCGTGCCGAAAGTGCTCGATGGCTTCTAAGCATCACACTTCAGCACCACCCCGACACAGCATTCGATGGCTGCGGCCCGCGTCATCTTTCACCTCGACATGGATGCCTTCTACGCATCTGTCGAGCAGCGTGACCACCCCGAGTGGCAGGGGAAACCCGTCATCGTCGGTTCACCTCCTGATCGGCGCGGCGTCGTTTGCGCAGCCAGTTACGAGGCCCGAAAATTTGGCATTCGCTCCGCCATGCCCAGCATGACCGCGGGTCGCCTCTGCCCGGATGGCATCTTTGTCCGTCCGCGCATGGACACCTATCGGGAAGAGTCGCGGGAGATCATGCGCATCGTCGCCAGTTTTGCAGGAGAACTTGTGCAGCAGGTCTCCGTGGATGAAGCCTACCTTGAGGTGACGGGCCAACTCGCCGAAGGTGAAGTCGAATCCACCCAGGCCCACGATGCCCTGCTCACTCGCGCCGTTCCTTTGGCAGAGAAAATCAAAGCGGCCATCCGTGAAGCGCGCGGCCTCACCGCCACCGTCGGCATCGCGCCCAACAAACTGCTGGCCAAGATCGCCTCCTCCAATTTCAAACCCGATGGCCTCACGCTCGTCCTCGAGAGCGATAAAAGAGTCTTCCTCCGGCCGCTCCCCGTCGGAGCGCTTCATGGGGTGGGAAAAGTCACCGAGCAGGCGCTGCACAAAGCTGGCATCCGCACCGTGGCCGACCTACAAGCCTACCCCGGAGATCTCCGGCCCTACGTCGGCTCATGGGCTGCCGAGCTAAAAAAAATGGCCTTTGGTGAGGACGATCGCGCCCTCGAACTCGGAGATGATGTGAAGAGCATCAGCAGTGAAAACACCTTCCTCCGAGACACCGCGCATCGGCCGACCCTGCGGGATTGTCTCCGCGAGCAGGCCGACGAAATCTCCACCCGGATGCAAAAGCGCCGACTGGCAGCCCGCACCGTGCAGGTCAAAGTCCGCTACAGTGATTTCACCACCCTGACCCGGCAAATCTCCGTTGAAGAGCCCATCTCGGACAAAGCCATGATCTATCGGCTTTCCTGCTGGCTCCTCGCCCGCCACCAGCTCGTGAAGCGCCCCCTCCGCCTACTCGGCGTCGGCACCTCCGGCCTCGTCGACGTCATCACCTGGGACACGCAGCTTCCCTTGCCCCTTGAGTGGAGCTCAAGCCCTCAACTCCGTCGGAGCACGAGCAAAACATCGGCGTAGCTGTCGTCGAGTTTTCGGGTTTGGGTGAGGTCGTAGGTGAAGTCGTAGCATTCGAGGAACTCGAGTTCAGGAACTTTCCGCAGCAGCGCTTTGAGTTGAGTGGCGCTGTAAGTGCGGAATTCCCAGTGAGTTTCCTGAGTGTGACTTCGGCCAGCATCCGTGATTTTTAAACGGGTGCGGAGAGCTTCCAGGCGGCGCTTTTTATCAGCGGGTTCCGTGCGGGTGTTGCACACCACTTCGATGCTTCCGCGCTCGGCCACCCAGCGCTCGTGCTCGCCCTTTCCTGTATCGTATTGACTCAAATGCAAGCCGAGAAAAAAGAGCCCGCCGGGGCGCAGTGCGTGGGCGATTCTCCGGAGGCACTCGACGGCATCGCTTTCGGTCCTCAGATATTTAAAGGTGCTCACGAGGCAATGCGCTAGATCGTAGCCGGTTTTGGCTCCTTTTGGCAACGTGAAGCTCTGCATCCAGTCTTCCCACAGCTGTGCTTTGAAACCTGCTTCTTGGATACGCTCTTTGGCGAAAGCGATCATGTGTGCGTTTCCATCGAAACCGCTCACACTCCAACCCCGACGCGCCATTTCCAAAGCCAGGCGACCACTGCCGCAGGCGGGCTCCAGAAGACGTATTTTTCCTCCGGCATACTTCTGATAGGCTGCTTCTAAAAAATCAGCTTCCTGCACCGTGCCATCATCAAAAATGATGTCGTAGTAAAGGGGCGTGTCATACCAGTCGCGCTTTTCGGTAGCCATGGAGCGCACCTTGGCAGGCAGTCTGCACCTTGCCAAGGCGAGTGTTCGCGGAACTGGGCGCGTCTCGTTTCAGGACCATCAAAAACCATCCCGAATCACGACCTCATCATACGGGAGTTGCCCAGGCTTCGGCCAGGCTGGTTGGGTTCCCTTGCCGATGGCGATCATGAAAGAGATGACGTGATCTGCAGGCAGTTTGATGATCTTGGCCACGGCGTCAAAATCAAAGCCATCCATCGGGCAGGAGTCATAACCCATCGACTGAGCAGCCAGCATGAGGGTCATGCCGGCGAGACCGCACGAGCGCATGCATTCATCACGCTGGACCTGGTCACGGCCCTCATAGTATTGACCAATGGCCGGAACGAGAAAATCTTGAACCGCTTGCGGAGCATTGACCCAATAACGTGCTGGCTCCTTTTTCCAAGCATCCTTGTCCGCGCAAAGGACGATGAGGAGAGACGAGTCGGTCACTTGGGCCTGATCCCAGGCCGCGGCGCGGATTTGTTTCCGCACTTCGGGATCCAAGACGGTCACAAAACGCCAATTTTGAATATTGAAGGCCGTGGGTGCCTGCATGGCTGCCTCGAGCAACTGGCGGATCTCCGTTTCCGTCATGCGATGAGCGGGGTCGTAATGTTTGATGGCGCGGCGGGACTGGATGGCTTCGAGAGTCTTCATGGGATGTGAGGGGTCTACGGTCAGAAGCGCGGCTTGGATCAGGGTGGATGCGATTTGTGAAGCACCCGGGCTGCAAAGTGAGCAGTGATCTTGACCGACTTGCGGATGAAATTGACACCCCTGCTCAGTCGGCCTATGGTATCGGCCCCTGATTGATTTCAGCGGCGAGGTCGCCAAGTGGTAAGGCCGAGGTCTGCAAAACCTCTATCGCGGGTTCGATTCCCGCCCTCGCCTCCAAATTTGCCGCTATTACTGCCGGGCAACGAGGAGCGCTGCACCAAAGTCGCAGGTTGGTTCTTTGGAACAGGATCGAAAACGTGCCTAACTAAACCGAGGCAATTTTCTTCAATCGGAGAAGTGCCTTTGTGGTTTCCCCTTTTTCGGCGTCGTAGGCTTCAACCAGTTCTGTCAGTTCACGGAAGTATTCGCGCTGGACCGCGTTGAGGCGACGGACAGCGAACTTGCCACAGAGCGCGGCAGCCTCCTCGTAGGCGGCACGGGTGCGGAAGGGCGAGAGGGCACACAGGCTCCAGAGGCCGGAAATGGTGCCGGGCAATTCAAAAGAAGTGGATGTGGATGCGCGAGGCATGGCAAAATGAGGTCAAAGGCGACCCTTCCATTCGTCCTTAGGGAGACGCTGAATAAAGCGGAGTTTGAAAAAATGTCCTCTTCGCTGCCAGTTCGGAAAATTTTGCCGCGGTTTTCAGGCCTGCAATCCGGCAGGGGTCGAGGTTTGTATTCGCGATCTGAGTTTGATGCGACCTTTGAGGGTTCTCGCTGCGCGGTTTTGAGGTTGCTTGGTTGGTTTGGGGTTCTGCGGATGCTTGTCA
>CAMBPV010000149.1 GCA_945869695.1 Prosthecobacter debontii | reverse complement strand
TTGTCCGCCTTGTCGCGGATGACCTCCATCTCGAACTCCTTCCAGCCGAGCAAGCTCTCCTCGATGAGCACTTCCGTGACGGGCGAGAGATCGAGTCCGTTCGCCGTGATGGTTTCAAACTCTTCCTTGTTGTAAGCGATGCCGCCGCCCGTGCCACCAAGCGTGTAGGCCGGGCGGATGATGAGCGGCAGCGTGCCGACCTGAGCAGCGATCTCGCGAGCTTCCTCAATCGTGTGCGCCACGCCAGACTGCGGCAGGTCGAGGCCGATCTTGAGCATGGCGTTCTTGAACTTGAGGCGGTCTTCGCCTTTCTCGATGGCCTCCGCATTGGCACCGATCATGCGCACGCCATGTTTGGTCAGCGTGCCGGCATTCCAGAGGGACATGGCGCAGTTCAGCGCCGTTTGTCCGCCGAGCGTCGGGAGGAGTGCATCGGGCTTTTCTTTGATGATGATCTTCTCGACAATCTCGGGATTGATCGGCTCGATGTAGGTGCGGAAGGCGAACTCCGGGTCCGTCATGATCGTGGCCGGATTGGAATTGATGAGCACCACCTGGTAGCCTTCCTCACGCAGGGCCTTGCAAGCCTGGACGCCGGAGTAGTCGAACTCACAGCCCTGGCCGATGACGATGGGGCCGGAACCGATGACGAGGATGGTTTTGATGGAGGTGTCTTTGGGCATGATGATGGGGAGCGGAAAGCCTGGGGCTAAGTGCGGTGAGGGTGAAAGCGTATGAATTGGGCGCTTTCAGGGGCGGAGTGCGCTGGCTGGAAAACCTAGGCGACGGCATCGCGGGGCCGGAAAGCGCGGTATCTTGCACGGAGGGAAGGGCTTGTAAAGGAGGCAGCGCAAGAGAAGCAGAAATGATTGTTCCCAAAACGGCGGAAGTTGGGTAGTGTAGGTCCTGAATTGTCATGACTGCTTTGAAAACACCCCTGTCTTTTTGGCTGGTCACGTGGGTCCTCGCGCTCGCGGGTGCGGGTGGTGCGCTGGGACAGTTGGGCAAGAGTAAATCGAGCCTGCTCCTGGAGCCGGGAACGATCTCGATGGAGGGTCTGCTGCCGAAGCCAGTGACACTGAAAGTGAGAGCCGAGGCGCCGATTTATTTTCACTCGAAGATGGATCGAGTGGCCGGAATGATGGCCCCTGGAACGATCGTGACCTTGATCGGACTGGCACCCCATGCCTACCGCGTGAGGGGCCGAGCCCGACACGGTGATGTGGCGGGCTGGATGCTGCCACAGGAACTGCTCTCACCGGACCCGAATCTGGCGGCCAACATGAAGAAGCTCTACGACCGGCAGCAGCAAGTGCAGGCGCTGATCGACTCCCGCCAAGTGGCGCTCGGAATGACGCTGGATGAGGTGAATGCCTCCATGGGGAAGCCGACGCGGAAATCGAGCAAACTGACGCTTCAGGGCCGTGAGGATAAATTGGAATATTCGATTTTTGACAAGGTGCCGCAGGTGATGACCGGTCGCGATCCCTACGGGAATCTGGTGCAAAATGTGGTCTATGTGAAGGTGGAGACGGGCACGCTCTCGGTCTCGCTGAAGGACGGAATCGTGAACACCATCGAGGAGACCAAGGGCGCACCCTTGGGCGGTGGCGGGGTGAAGATCGTTCCAGGGCCGATTTTTATCCGGTGATGCACCCCATTTAGCCGTGCCAATCCTTGAGCCTTTCGGGGAAAGGACAGTCGGCACAGGCCGAGTCGTCTTCGAGGCAAAAGTCCTCGTAAATCTGGAGGAGCCCCTGCTGATGATGGAGCTTTTTCTGGAAGTCCTTAGCGAGTGAAGAGTCGCCGAATAGTCGGAGCACAGCGCGGCGGACTTTTTGATTATCGAGCATGGCGGGGAGCTCGAGATACTCGGCCCAGAGGCGTGTGCGCTCGGGGATGAGGAGAGGGTAGGCGATATTAGCGAGGAGCTCTTGCACACGGGTCTCGCCGATGAGGGCCAGAGCACGGGCAGCGGGCTCTGCGGTGAGCGTGTAGTGAGTGGACCAGTAGTCGTGCCGGAGGCCGAGGAGGATCTCGCGCCAGGCGGGCTGGCTCCAGCGGGTGGCATCCGCCAAAGGAGCCACGATCTGCTTCCACTGACTGAGCATGACACCGAGAGCGGCAAGGCGGCGCTGGGGATGATTCCCGGGGCGCGTGCCGACGATTTTCCATTTCAGCAGACTCTGCGGCGCGAGCCACCGCAGGCATTCGTCCCGCACCTGCCACCAGCGAGACCAGAGTGCATGGAGATAACTGCGGGTCGCGGGAGCCGTATCATCGCTCCGAACGGACTCCAGAAAACCGGAGACGCCAAAGAGCAAGGACTCACGTGCAGCCTCCTCGAGTTTGAGAAGTCGCTTCAGGGGCAACCGCTGAGCGAGGATGACAAAAGGCCGCTGATTGCTCCGATAACCCATGGCTTGGGCGAGGGCCTGGTAAATGGCCTGTTCCCGCCCGTGGGCGGCGATGAGTTGGTGCAGTCTGCGCGACTTTTTCTGAAGCCGAAATTGAGCCGCCGACTCCAGCATCGATGCGACGTGGGCCGCGCTCATTTCACGTAGTGGCGTGGAGCAGCGTCCGAGGTGAGCGGCAGCCTGCCTCGGCGGCGGGGTATCGCTCAGGAGCATCTGACGACGCAGCAAAACCTGAGGCACCTCCCGATGCTCAGCATTCCGAGTGTAGAGCCTTGCCTCCGCAGGTGCTCGGAGGAAAACGTGGAGCACGACACGATTGAATTCGACATTACCGCCATGGCCGTGCCGCTCCCAGTCACGGACATCGGGATCCAGTTCGATATCGCCCCGGAGCGTTTTGCCATCCAATACGATGGCGCAATCTGAGAAGTCGGGGCCAGCACCTGAATTCCAAATGCCGAAGTCCTGAATGCGCACGGTGCGTCCATCGGTGGTTTGAAATTCCGTGCCAAACTCTCCTGCGAACCAGAGGCTCTGGATCTCCATCTCAGGTGGCATCGAGTCCCAATCTCCCAGCAAATTCTCGGCGATGCCGTCGAAGACGGAGTCACGAAAGCGCTCGTAACGATCTGCCAGAGGAAGCGGAGGGATCATGGGCGAGGGGGTTGCGTGAGTTCAGCGAGGAGCACCTCAGACAGCGAATGCACCCGGCGAAAAGCACCTTCAAAGTCCAAATGCCGAGTCATCGGGCCCGGAGCGACGATGCAGCGCATCCCCGCGGCCTGAGCCGCGCGGAGGCCATTGAGTGAGTCTTCAAAGATAATGACCTCTTCAGCCGAGGTGCCGAGATTCTCAGCGGCATGAAGAAACAAGGATGGGTCAGGCTTCACCTTCCCGGTGTCATCCACGGTCGAGATGTGATCGAAGTGATCGGTCAAATTTAACTCCTCCACCCACGGGCCGATCCAAGAGCGCGGACTGCTAGAGGCAATGGCACACGGGATGCCGAGACCGCGTGCCTCGATCAAGCGATCCATCACACCCGGCAGAAGGCTGAGCGTGCTGCGCAATTCGGTTTCGCGTTCACGACGACGGACCTCGACGGCGTCCCAATCATGGGTGCGGCCCGTGAGTTGCTCGAGATCCCGGCGCGGATCGTAACTGGTATTAAAATCTGTGCCGACCACCTGAGCATAACGCTCCACAGGCAGGTGGTGCCCGTGCTCATCAAAGAGTTCCTTCCAAGTGAGGTAGCCGATGCTCTCGGTATCGACGATGAGGCCGTCGAAGTCGAAAATCACAGCGCGAATCGGTGGGTGCATGACGCAAAAGAGCGCATCCGCCCCTTCGTGCAAGGTTCAAGTCAATGAACAGCAAATCGACCGTGAATAAATGAAAATGCTGGCGCTTCCGGGCCGTTCTCTGGCATCATCCGACATCAACCATGAAGTTTATCCCCTCCGTCCTCGTCGCCACCTTACTTGCCAGCTCGCTGACTTTTGCAGCTGACAAGAAAAACATTGTCCTCATCGCGGGTAAGCCCAGCCATGGACCCGGACAGCATGAGCACAATGCAGGCGTGCAGCTTTTCAAAAAATGCCTGGAGGAAAACGCAGGCTCGCTGGTGGAGGTGAAGCATCATCTCAATGGTGAATGGCCCTCTCAGGAAGAGCTGTCAAAAGCGGACGCGATCCTGATTTACTCCGACGGCGGTGGTGGACACCCCGCTCTGCAAGAGAACAGGCTTCAGCAACTGGACGTGGAGATGAAGCGCGGTTGCGGATTTGTGACGGTGCACTACGCCGTGGAGCCGACGATTGAGAAGGGGAACAAGGAATTCATCGACTGGATGGGCGGCTGTTTTGAGATCAATTGGAGTGTGAATCCGCACTGGGATGCCTCCTTCAAAGAGTTCCCTGCGCACCCGATCGCCAATGGCGTGAAGCCTTTCTCCACCAATGATGAGTGGTATTTTTACATGCGCTTTCGGAAGGGCCTGCAGGGCGTGACACCGATCCTCAGTGACGTAGCTCCCGACTCGACGATGAGCCGCCCGGACGGACACCACAGCGGAAATCCGGCCGTGCGCGAGTCCGTGAAGAACAAAGAAAAGCAACACGTGGCCTGGGCTGCCGAGCGCCCGGATGGTGGCCGTGGATTCGGTTTCACCGGTGGCCACTTTCACCAGGGCTGGGGAAATGCAGACCAGCGGAAACTGGTGCTGAATGCCATCCTTTGGAGCGCCAAGGTCGAAGTTCCATCAGGAGGCGTTGAGTCCGTGATCACGACTGAAGACCTGCTGAAAAACCTCGACCTCAAGCCAGGTCAAGGCCTCCCCGCAAAACCCAAGGCACAGCCCAAGCCAAAGCTCGAGCCCGTGGGCGCGAAATAAGACCGACTTGTTCCACCTCCGCCACTCATGCTCACCTTCGACTGCCATCTCGATCTCAGCATCAATGCCCTCGCGCCCTACAATCGCGATCTCCGACTGCCGGTGCACACGCTGCGGCATCAGGAGCAGGGCATGACGGATATCAAAGGTCGAGCTGCTGGCACGGTCGCGTTTCCTGAAATGAGAAAAGGAAAAGTGGGACTGTGCGTGGCCACTCAGATCGCCGGATGCATGAAAGGACCGCCACCCTTCGCGGGATGGGCCTCGCCCGAGCAAGCCTGGGCCGAGACTCAGGCTCAGCTCTCCTGGTATCACGCCATGGAGGAGTGCGGTGAAATGCGACAGATCAAAGACCTCAAAGGGTTCAATGAAGCCGTCGCCCTTTGGACGGACGGCAAGCCTGCAGAAGGAAAGCCCATCTGCTACATCCTGAGCTTGGAAGGAGCAGACTCGATCCGCACCGTCGGCCATCTCGAGAAGCATTGGGAGCAGGGGCTCCGGGCCATCGGCCCTGCTCACTACGGCGTGTGTCGATACGCCATGGGCCACGACATGAGGGGCCGACTGCCGCCGGGCGGACGTGACCTGATCCAGGAAATGGATCGCCTCGGCATGATCCTGGATGTCACCCACCTCTCGGATGAAAGTTTCTGGGAAGCGCTGGAGATTTTCAGCGGGCCTGTCTGGGCCAGTCACTCGAACAGCCGTGCTCTCGTGCCAGACGTGCGTCAGTTTTCAGATGAGCAAATGAGGGCGCTTATCGAGCGCGGGGCCGTCATCAATGCCGCCCTCGATGCCTGGATGATGACGCCGGGATGGATTCGCGGAAAAACCACACCGCGTGACAGCGGATTGAAACTCGAGGTCATCACCGATCACATCGATCACGTCTGCCAACTCGCCGGCAATGCCCATCACTCCGGAATCGGAACCGATCTCGATGGCGGTTTCGGCATTGAGCAAACGCCCATGGATCTCGACACCATCGCCGACCTCGCACGCCTGCCCGACCTACTGGCCCGACGCGGCTACGCGCAGGCAGAGATCGAAGGCATCCTGAGCGGAAACTTGATCCGCTTTGTCCGCGAGGCCTGGAAAGAGGGGTGAGGTCCGAGGCCTCAAGCCAGCCCAGCTCTGGCGAGGAGGGCCATGGGGTCGGGGTCACGGCCCATGAACTCACGGAAGAGTTTGGCGGGATCTTCAGCGTTGCCTTTGGAGAGGATGTTGTCCCGGAAGCTGCGGCCAACCGTGGGATTCAGGACGCCTTCTTTTTGGAAGCGGGTGAAAGCATCCGCATCCAGCACTTCGGCCCATTTGTAACTGTAGTAGCCGGCGGCGTAGCCCACGGGATTGCTGAAAAGATGACCAAACCGGCGAGCGATCGTGGGCGCTTCTGTCTTCAGGGGCATGAGGTAATCATGGAGCAGATCACGGGAGAGTTTATCCAGCTCAGTCGCGGCGACACCGGACTGACGCGTGTGGAGTTCGAGATCCAGCTTACCCAGAGAGAGCTGACGCATGATGCCGCTGGCGGCTCGGTAGTTCCGCGCTGAGATCATTTTTTTAAAGAGCTTCGGTGGCAGCGGCTCGCCCGTCTCGTGATGACGACCGAAGAGATCAAGGCTCTCGCGCTCCCAGCAGAAATTCTCCATGAGCTGGGAGGGCAACTCCACAAAGTCCCAATAAACGCTGGTGCCGTTCAGGGAGGGAACCTCAACGCTTCCGCACAACTGGTGCAGGAGGTGCCCAAACTCATGGAAGACGGTGCACACTTCATTGTGCGTGAGCAAAGCGGGCTTCCCGTCGATGGGTGGCGTCATGTTCCCACAGATGAGTCCGAGATGCAGTCGGCGATCCCGATCTTCGACCGGCGGAAGGCCGCCTTTCAGATGATTCATCCACGCGCCGCCGCGCTTAGAGTCCCGCGGATGCCAGTCGGTGAAGAAGGACCCGATGTGGGTGCCCTTCTCGTTTCTCACTTCGAAAAATTTTACCTCGGGATGCCACACTTCCACCGGCCCGGGCTGATCCGGCGTGGCGCTGACGGCGACCTCGACTCCGGCTTCTACGAAAACGGTTTCCCGCTCCTGAATGCGAAGATCGAAGACCTTTTCCGCAAGTTGGAACATGCCTTTGAGCACGCGGTCCATCGGGAAGTAGGGGCGCACCTCTTCTTCGTCAAAATCAAACAAGGTGCGCCGACGTTTCTCGGCCCAGTAGCCCACCTCCCACGGTTGAAATAAATCGTGCGGCTGCTGCAATGACTCAGCGCGGTATTCCTGGAGCTCGACAGTCTCGCGGTCAAAGGCCTGCTTCACTTTGGCATGAAGATCCTCCACAAACTTCAACGCGTTGGCACCCGACTTAGCCATCCGGTGTTGCAGCACCACATCCGCAAAATGGGCCTTGCCCAACACGGCGGCCTTCTCCTGACGGAGCGCCAGGATCTCACAGACGAGCGCCGTATTGTCATGCTCTCCGCCCTGCCCGATGCTGCACGCACCCAGCCAAACTTCGCGGCGCAGCGCATCATCTTCCGCATGCTCCAAAACCGGAATCATCGAGGGTGCCTTTAGCGTGATGCGGTACTTGGGTGCCTCTTCAGTTCCCAACCCCTTGGCGGCTGCATCGGCGCGCGCGGCCTTCACGGCACCCTCAGGCAATCCGACCAATCGGCTGGTGTCATCAAGGATGAGCTCCCATTTGTTCGTGGAGTCGAGCACGTTCTCCGAGTACTTTTGCGTGAGCTCAGAAAGACGCGCCACGATTTCTTCGAGCCGCTTTTTCTTTTCCGGAGGGAGGTCCGCTCCGTGCTCGCGGAAGCTTTCGAGTGTTTCATCGAGTGCCCGCTTTTTGACACCGGTCAAGGCGCGGGCCTGCTCGGTTTTGCTGTAGGTCTCCAGTAGGTCCCACAGATCCTCATTGAGGGAAATTTTGGCGAAGAATGAACTGACTCTCGCCAGCATCGCATGGTGCGCCTCACGCAGAGCGGGAGAATTGCACAGGGAATCGAGATGCTGCACGAGACCCCACGATTCATTCAACTCACGGGTATCTTCATCGAGCGCGAGCACCACGGAGTCAAAACTCATCTTGCCCCGATCCTGACTGATCAAGGCATCAATGTTTGCCTCAGCCCGCTTCAGCGCCTCGCTGATGTCGGCCTCCACAGCCTCCGGTTTCAGGGTGGACCAGCGGATGTGAAAGTCGGAGGTGAGAAACGGTTGGCTCATGATCAAAAAGGCTAGGGGAATGCTACGCGCGAAGTCGCATCCTAGCTCACCGAGAGGCAATGAATCCGCTTGATGCCTTCGATTTTTTCCAGCTCTTTGATGACGGCTTCTGCAGGGGGAGAGTCCAGCGTGAGGATGGTCAGCGCAGTGCCACCTTCCTTGTTCCGCGCCAGGGACATGTCGGCGATGTTCACCTGATTCTCACCGAGGATGGTGCTGTAGGCGGCGATCATCCCGGGGCGGTCGATGTTTTCGATGAGCAGCAGCGTGCCCTCAGGGCGTGCTTCCACGCGGCGACCATTGATCTTCACGATCCGAGGGTCACCGCCAAAGAAGGTGCCGCTGATGGTGGCAGTGTCTGTACCATTGGTGGCTTGCACTTCGATGAGGTCGTGAAATTCGCTCGGTCCAGGCACGCGTGTCTCGGAGAAAGCCAGACCCAAATTGGCTGCCACGCCGGCCGCATTGATGTAGTTCACCGCATCAGGACCTGCTGCCCGCTCGAGGTAACCTTTGAGCACGGCGCGGGAGACCAAAGTGGTATCGATGCTACCCACTTTCCCGCTGTAGTTGATCCGCAACTCATTGGCGCGGGTCGGAGAGATCTGAGAAATCAGGCGGCCCAGCAACTCACCGAAACGAAGAAACGGACCCACTTCCGCGAGGATCTTGGGGTCCACGTTCGGCATGTTGATGGCATTGACGATGGTGCCTTCCAGAAGGTTGTGCAGCACGGCCTCCGCGATCTCAATGCCCACATTTTCCTGAGCCTCTTCGGTGGAAGCGCCGAGGTGGGGAGTGAAAACGGTGTTCGGCGCTCTCAGCAAAGCGTAATCTGCAGGAGGCGGCTCGACCTCAAAAACATCCACCGCAGCACCCCCCACGTGACCGCTCTCCAGCGCAGCCGCCAACGCATGGTCATCGATCAGACCACCCCGTGCACAGTTGATGATGCGCACGCCCTTTTTGAGTTTCGCGATGCGTGTCTCATTGAGCATGTGCTTTGTTTCAGCCGTCATCGGCATGTGCATGGTGATGAAGTCAGCCTGAATCACCGCTGCATCGAGGTCCTCACAAAGCTCGACGCCGAGACTCTCCGCGCGGTTTTTGGAAAGGTAGGGGTCATACGCCACAACGCGCATGCCGAAGGCCTTTGCCCTCTTGGCAAACTCGGCTCCGATGCGGCCCATGCCGAGCACGGACAGCGTTTTGCCATAGACCTCGGTGCCCGAGAAGCTCTTCCGATCCCATTTTCCGGCCACGATGCTGGCGTGCGCCTGAGGCGTCTTCCTCGCGAGGCTCATCATCAATGTGAAGGCCTGCTCGGCCGTGGAAATGGTGTTTCCACCGGGGGTGTTCATGACCACCACGCCACGCTTTGAAGCGGCTGGCACGTCGATGTTATCCACGCCCACTCCCGCACGACCGATGCACTTCAGGCCGGAGGCAGCCTCGATCACCTTGGCGGTGACTTTCACACCTGAGCGGACGATGATGGCGTGGGCGTCCTTGGCGGCAGCGGCGAAATCATCCTCCTTCTTCAGGCCGAGATTGACAGTCACCTCAAAAGAGGGTTCCGCTTTGAGCATTTCAATGCCTTTATCAGAGATGGGATCGGCGACGAGAATTCTTAGCTTGGACATAGGGGGCTGCACAGTAGGCAAGAAAACCGTCACCTCAACCCGCAAAGGGAAGGTTTTTCTGGAAAGTCCCTCATCGCTGCAGTCGAAAACAACTCAGCCGATGTCTCGGCAACAACGAAGTCATGGTTTTCAACAACCTAAAAAGATGCAAACCGTCTCAAACGCAGCGGGGACCCCTCATTGGAGGGGTGAGATCTCACCCACTCACCGCCGCCATTGCGGACTTCAATCCCTCAAGAGGGGGGCGGGGATGGATCCGAACCAGCCTAGGCGTAAGCCAGCAGATTCACAGGAGGGATTTTTCCTGCCGACATTTGCACCTTCTCACCGCTCCCACGGGTGAGTGCGTTCAGCGAAATAACCGGCCCGCATCACCGCCACCCAGTCCTGCTGGAGCAGATTGAGATCGTCGCAGATGGCGTTGATCGAGAACCATTCCTTGGCGGGCAGGCCGCTGTCGGGCACGACTCGCGTGCGACCGTTCTCCACCAGTTCAGCAAAGCGCAGGCCCGGTGCCTCTTCCCCGGGTGACCAGGACAGGGTGACCTTCGCCTCCTGTGCCCCCGTGTTGCGCACGAGATCGCGCGCGAGCTGACGGGCCCGCAGCGCACCGCAGCGGTCCACCTTGTGCGGATCCTTGCCGCACAAGGCACCGCCACCGATGGGAACGGTGGGACCATAGTGATCGACCACGAGCTTCTTGCCCGACAAGCCGTTGTCGCCATACGGTCCGCCGGTCACGAAGTCGCCCGCGCCGTTGAGCAACAGATGGCGGCGCGGATCGAATCCACGGGCCACGTTTTCGAGACCTTCACGCTCCAGTGTTTCGAGCAGCTCGATCACCACCGGGACGAGCAAGCGGTGCTGCTCCTCAAATCCCAGGAACGGGCAGTGCTGGGCGCTGAAGGTCAGCCGCTCCCATTCAAACCGCGCACCGTCACGCCCGTGCGAAGTGCGGCAGGTGCACAGCAACTTGAAGTCCGGGCCGAAGGTCTGTGCAAGCTGCGGATGCCGCCGCAGACCATCGTGCAGGCGGCGGCCAAGCGTGAGTGCCAGGTAATGCACCGGCGGCAGATGGTTGGTGGCGGCGCAGTCGGAGGCGTAACCGATCACGATGTTCTGGTCGTCAGAATAGCAGCGGATGCCGGCCTCGGCGCGGCCCAACTGCTCCATGCAGAACAGGGTGTTGATCTCGATCCTATCCGGAAGCGGAACCCAGCACCCGCCGTTGCCATCACGCCCGCAACGGCCGCCATAGCCGGCGCTTTGATAGACAGCGCGGATGCCCTCGAGCGTCTCCGGCCTCGGCCTGTACTCGGTCATGAACTCCGTTCCCACCGCACCCGCATAAACCTCAACCTCATGCCCCTCGAAGAACTTCTGGGCGGTGGCAATGCGTCCCGTGATGGTCATCCGACTTTCATGCACGGCGACCTCAATGCCACACAAGGCCTCGGGCAGGCTCTGCACGGCACCCGTGACGAGATACTCGGCGACGGCGTCGGCGAGACGGTCGGGATGACCGGGTGAAACGTATTCGGCGAACTGGGGAACGGCGGAGAGAGTGTTCATGGCTTGGATTCGAGGGATGGGAGTGGGGTCATCTGTGACCAGCCGCGCAGGTCGCGGACAAAGATCTGCGTGCCGGTCACGCCGGCGTGGAATTGCACCTGGCGCAGTTGGTCGAGATGATGCTGCGCGGGTTTACCGACATAGCCGTCGGTCAGCAGCAGCACGCGACGTGGACGTTCGCTGGCACGCAGGCCGGTGAGATGGGCGAGCACCGCATTGATGTTGGTGCCACGGGTGTTGTCGATCACGGCTCCAGCGAGGCTGCGAAACGGAATCTCACTGATCACGGTCGAGAACGCAAACAGGCGAACACGACCCTCGCGCAACGGCCGCTTCAGCGCATGCGTGATGAATGGCAAGGCCTCGGTCATCGATCCGCTGACATCCAGATACACATGCGCCACCGGCACCGGATTCGGCCGCAGACGCACGATTGTGTTCACGGTGCGGTAAAGCAAGGGCGCCATGCCCAGCGTGCGGCGCAGTGCCGGTGCGCGGCGATCCCCCGCCTGCGGAATGAACGTGTCCGCAAGGGTGATCACCGATTCACGCTCGAGTTTCCGCTGTGCCTGTCCCCTGCCTTGCAGGATGCCGCATCGGGTGAGCAGACCGTTGAGGGCACGGCGGTAGGCTTCGCCGGAATCACGCTCTTGCGGAAACAGCCAGCGCCGGGCAGGCGTGCCCTCGTCGCGGCCACAAATGCGCACCGGCGGTGGTGGCCAGCCGCCCACGATGTCGCGCACGATCTCCTGCACCATCGGGTTCTGCGTGTCATCGTCTTCGCCATGCGAGCCGAGCAG
>CAMBPV010000148.1 GCA_945869695.1 Prosthecobacter debontii | reverse complement strand
CCCATTGAAATCACCATGAGTAACCCATCTCCAAAACTGCACAACGCCATGTGGCCAGGACTCGTCGGAAAAGGCGACGGCGACGGACAAGAACCCCCGATCAGCCTGGAGAAAATGCTCGATCTCACGGCCGCTGCGGACGTGAATGGGCAGAAGTTCGAAGGCATCGACTATTTCCTTTTCCACCCTCACACCAACCCCGAAGCCACCGACGACGAGCTCAAGAAGATCGCCGATCTCATCGCCAGCAAAGGGTTCGCCGTGGGCTCACTCGTGGCACCCGTTTGGCCCGGCACCGTGGGTGATTCCGCCATGGGAGACGACGCCGCTCAGGCCAAGTTCCTCGACGCCGTGAAAGTCGCCGTCCGGATCGCCAAGGTGTTCAATGAACACGGCATTCGCAAGTATGGCGTCATCCGCATCGACTCCGCTGAATTTGGAATCGCCAAATGGCGCGAAGACCCCAAGGCCAACACCGCAAGGATCGTGGACACCTTCAAAAAGGCCGCCAAAATCGCCGCTGATGCCGGAGAGCGTCTCGCTGCGGAAGGTGAGATCTGCTGGGCGGGTATGCACTCCTGGAAGGATATGCTTGACGTGCTCGAAGGCGTCGGAATGCCTGAGGCGCTCGGCTTCCAAGCCGACCTCGCACACACCTACCTCTACACCCTCGGCTACAATGCACCGGAGCACGCCCTCTTGAAGGAAGGCTACAGCGACGGCGAGTTCTGGGCTGCCTATGCGAAGATGACCGATGCCCTCCGCCCTTGGACCATCGACTTCCACGTCGCCCAAAACGACGGCACCGTCCATGGTGCAGGCTCGCATGACAAAACCGGCAAGCACTGCCGCGCCGACGATCCGAATGGCAAGCTCGACATCACCAAAGCCGCGGGCTATTGGCTCAAAGATGCAAGCGCCCGTGGCATCAAGCACATCTGCTGGGATGGTTGCATGTTCCCGAACGCTGTCCTCGAAACCCCGGACACCTGGAACAAGATCCTCTCCGCCATGATCGACGTCCGTAACGCCCACGGCTGGAGCTGATCGGTAAACATCACGACCCAAAGCCCCGCTAGGCCCAAAGCCAGCGGGGCTTTTTTTATGGGAGTGGCGGGCTATGGCCGCCATCTTATTTCACCCTCCAAATATCTTGCAGTGCAGTCTTCCACATGAAAAGGATCGCCTCTGAAATGGGGGCCATAGCCCGCCACTCCCAGTGTTATGAGTGATGATCTCAAGTTCTATTCACCGAGGACTGAAACAACCGTGGGTTGGAATCGACTTCCTCATTGGGACCAGCAAGGACGCACCTACCTTCTCACTTTTCGTCTTGCCGATTCGGTCCCCGCAGACTTGCTGAGACAACACCGTCTCGACGAAGCCGCATGGTGCGCACTCAATCCTGAGCCTTGGACCGCTGAAGTTGAACTTGCTCATGCAAAACGATTCACGGGAGCCATCGAGCGCTGGCTGGATCAGGGGCATGGCGTATGTCTCCTGCGTCGTCCCGAGTGCGCGGCGATCATCGCAAATGCGCTCCAGCATTTTGAAGGACAACGAACACGCCTTCACGCTTGGGTCATCATGCCCAATCACGTGCATGTGCTCACCGAGATTCTTGAAGGGTATAGCTTGCCCGATTTGATGGAGTCATGGAAAGGCTACATGGCCCGTGCGATCAATGCCCATCTGGGAAGGTCAGGAACCTTGTGGCAAAAAGGCTATCACGACCGCTTGATCCGTAACTGGGATCATTTCCGCAACGTCGTCCGCTACATTCGAGACAACCCCAAAAAAGCAGCTCTTAAACCAGGTGAGTGGATCGCGGGAGAAAGCGCACGGGCAGCAGCAGTCGGAGTGGCGGCTTGAATCCGGCATCACCCTCAACGAGCCCGACCCGCGGGCCTCACTTCGGTGCCGGATGTCGCGGTGAGGGTGTCACCGAGTTCACGTCGAATACCGGCCGCGAGCTCCTTCATTTTCTGCACAACATCGGGCTGCTCGCCAGCAAGGTTTTTCGATTCGCCAGGGTCGGTGTCGAGATCGAAGAGCGACTCCTCCATTTTCCCGACGCCGTAACCGTGGCGACTGGCGATGCCTTCGATGCCGGACTGAGTGATCGATTTCGGCTTCAGCGTGCCGTAGCCCGCAGGCTTGCCATCGCTCCGAGTCTCGCTGAGCACGGTGAGGTAGGAGTGCGGAAAATGAAATTTCCATTTGCCCATTCGCACCGCTTGGAGTTCCTCGCCCGCATAAAAGAAAAGAGCCTCATGCGGCGACCGCGCACCGGCTTCACCGCGCAAGAGCGGAAGGATGTTGAGGCCATCGATCTTTCGCTCGGAGGTCTTCCCTGAGACCAGCGCAGTGAGAGTCGGCAGCAAATCGGTGGCCATCACGGGCTCATCACATTTTTGCCCGGCAGGAATGAAGCCCGGCCAGCGCGCGATGCAAGGAACGCGAACGCCGCCCTCAAAAGTGGTGAGCTTCCCTTCCCTCAGTTTTCCACCGGACCCAGCATGAGTGCCATAGGACAGAAAGGGACCATTGTCGGAAAAGAAAATGACCAGGGTCCGGTCATCCACACCATGGCGCTTCAGCGCGGCGAGGATCCGACCCACCGAGTCGTCGAGCTCGGACACCACATCCGCGTAGAGCCCCCTGCCCGTGCTGCCTGCGTATTTTTCAGACGCAAAGATCGGCACGTGCGGCATGACATGCGGCACATACAGAAAGAAAGGCTCGTTTTGGTGCTTCTCAATGAAAGCAACCGAACGCTCCGTGATGCGGCGGGTGAACTGGCTCTGATCAGGATCCGTCTCGCTGATCGTCTCGCCATCATAAAACGGAAGCGGTGGCATGACGTCGGCCAAACTGGGGTGGTATTTGCTGTTATCGTTCGAGTAAGGCAGCCCCATGAACTCATCGAATCCGTTTTTCATCGGATGAAACTGCGGCCGGGTGCCGAGGTGCCATTTCCCGAAAGCGCCCGTGGCGTAACCACGCTCCTTCAGCATTTCCGGCAGCAGCCACTCGTCTGCATGAAGTCCCTCTGGGCTGGTGTGATTCAAAGCTCCCGCCATCCCGACCCGATTCGAATAACAGCCGGTCATGAGCGCCGCGCGGGAGGCGCTGCACACGGCCTGCGCCACATAAAAGCTCGTCAGCCGCATCCCTTCTGCTGCCATCTGATCGAGCTGCGGAGTCCGGCATTTCTGCGCACCGAAACATCCCACATCCCCGTAGCCCAAATCATCTGCGACGATGATGACCACATTGGGTCTCTCGTCGTTTGCCGACAGTGCGCCCGCGCCCAGCAAAAAGGAGGCGATGATCCGCTTTAGCATGTCCTGATTTACTTGGCGGGTGGAGCAGCAGGCGGAGGAGCAGTGGGTCCACCCTGGGGACCGAGGCCTTGTTTCTCCGCGGCTGCTTTTAACGCGGCCTGAAGTTCGGGCAGATGCGGCTGCATCTTTTCCTGGGCTTTTTGCATTCCTTTCCCCATCAGCATGGGCATGGTCTTCATTGCTTTTTTCCCGATGTCACTCGCGTAGAAGTCGCTGAGTTGCCCCAGTTCCGCCTCTGAAAACGCCTCTTGGTAAATCTTCGCCATGTCGTCCTTCATCAGGGCCCAGCTCATGTATTTGTTGAGGAATTCCCTCATCGTCGGCTGGAGCGCGATCATCGCCGGGTTCTGCCTCGTCTGCGCCTGGAGAAGATTTTCCAGCGTGGCCTCATGATTCTTTTCCATCTCCATCACCGTGATCAGTTTCTGCACGGCGGATGCATGACTGGCCTCATCCGCAGAAAGTGAGAGCTGCGACACGAAACCGACGACTAGAAGACAAGACAAGATTCTCATGAGGCCAAGACTAGACATGACTGGCTCCTCGACTGCAAGCAGTGAAAACCCGGCTTAATAGTCGCCTTGGGGATCGTCCTTCACTTTTAAATCGGTCGGTGCTTTTTTCCGCGTGCCAAGTTTTACGGGACGGCGGCTGGCCGCGCCCCAGGCTCCTGCGGGTTGTTGCACGAGGCGGGTCTTTTTCTCCTTCTTCCCCTTCAGCAGCACCCATTCATTGATCGGCATCCAGCGGGTGGAGCCAGCCTCACGAGCATAGTCAGTGGGGCCAAACACCCGCCGCTTGTACAAGTCCGCGACTTCAGTGCCCAAGAAGGGACCAAACTCGACAAAGTAACGACTGACAAAAACCAGGGGTTCCACGCGGTGGAGCCTAGCCGATAAACCCCGGCTCGCCACCCCGGATGTCGGATTAGTTTCACCGGCTCTTCCACGCCTTCCAGCATTCGAGAAAACCGGTGGCAAAGTCCTCAGGTCGAGCAGACACCCATTCGTCGATCTGCTCCGGTGAGAACCACTCCCCGCATTCGATCTCGTCAGGCGCATACCGCATCGGACCGCCGTGCTCAGCCGTGTGCAGTTCCACGAACTCCATCCCCGTGCGCTCCGTGGCCGGAATGTCCGCCACCTTCTGCGTCGCCGGAACCTCGATACCCAACTCCTCACGTACCTCCCTCACCGCGCAGTCCGCATACGATTCCCCCACATCCAGGTGACCCGAGGCGCTGCTGTCCCACGTCAGCGGATGCACGTCTTTCAAATGGCTGCGCTTCTGCAAATAGACCTGCCTTCTCTTATTGACGACAAAAACATGAACCGCCCGATGTCGCAATCCTTCCGCGTGCACTTCACCCCTCGGCTTCTGGCCGGTCACTTCATTCTGCTCGTTCACCACATCGAAGAGCTCCGTCGCCCCCTGCCCACGGTCCTGCTCCTTCCGTCCCTCATACCAGCGGGTGAGATCCACCCACTTCGCCAGCGTGAGCTCTTCCGCCCGCACTGAAACGGGCACTCCCAGGTGCTCCACCAGTGCCGCCCAGCCGCCGGGAGGTTCGGGCATTAGATTCTTCATCTGCTTCCGCCGCTGGGAAAAGCCCACCTTCACCAGCCGATCAAACACCGCCCGATCAAACACAGGCAGCGTGCCCGGTTTCCGGGGTGTGAATCGGACAATGGCGGAGTCCACCTTCGGCTTCGGATTGAACACCTCAGGTGGCACGATCATCAGCAGGTCCACATCCCAGTCCTTCTGCACCAGCAGGGACAGCCCGCCATACGCATCATCCTCCTGACGCGCACAAAGCCGGTTGCACACCTCCTTTTGCAGCATGAAAACCGCGCACGTCACCGGCGTCGGCGCCGTCAGCACCCGCTTTAAAATCTCACCGCCCATCGAGTAGGGCAGATTCCCCACTACCCGCACATCCCCGTAGCGATACAGACTCCGCAGATCCATGTCACTGGCATCTTCATTCCTCACGCTGATGGCCCCATCAGCGGAGAATCGCTCCAGCAGCGAGCTGGCTAAACGCGTGTCCTTCTCGATCAAAATCAACTCACGCGGCCTCCCGACCAAATGCTCCGTCAGAGCCCCCAGCCCCGGCCCGATCTCCACGATCACCGGCGCGTCATCCGGCTGGATCTGATCCGTGATCCATCGCGACAATTCCGCATCGACGAGAAAGTTTTGCCCCAGACTCTTCTTGGGCGTGACGTGAGTGGACCCGATGCGGCGGCTCCGTGAGTGCGTATTCATCGCTAGAGATGAACCCGTATTGCCCTTGAATCAAGTCCCCCAGACTCAGACGCTCCTCAGCACCTTGGCCATTCTCTTTCGGAAGGCCGCCGCCTTGTCCGTCTCCTTCTGATCCTCAAGCAGCGCGATGTAGTCCAAACCCACCGCCTCATAGCTACCCGCCTCATCCTGGATGTGCTTCTCCAAAATGCTCAGCGCACGCTCATAGTTCTCCTGCGCCGCATTCCCATCGCCTAATTCGTGACACGTCGAGGCCAGGTTGCAAAACGACTGCGCCACATCCGGATGCTCCGGACCCAGCAGACGCGTGCGGATTTCCAGAGCCTCCACCAGCATCTCCTTCCCCTGTTCAGGATAACCCGCCGTGTAATAAAGACTGCCCAGATTGTTGAACAACGTCGCCGTGAATTCAGATTGGAACCCGTGCTTCTGCTCCAGGATCTCCAGCGCCCGCAGGTAATGCTGCTCCGCGAGAGAATGCTTCCCCAGCCCCTTGTAGGTCATCGCCAGATTGTTCCGAAGCTGAGCCGCCACATCTTCGTCCGTAGGCGTCACCGCTTCATAGTCCGCGATCGCCTGCTCATAAACCGGCACCGACTCCGCTTCACGCTCCGAGTAATCGAGCAGCGTCGCCAGGCGTGAGCCCAATCTCGCCCGCTGCTCCACATCCGCCTCACCCGCAGCCAGCACCTCCAGGGCCTCACGGTAGGCCGCCTCCGCCGCTTCGTTCGCTTCCTCATTCCGGTGCGCATCCCCCAGGACCTCCAGCGCCTTCACCAGTTCCTTCACGCCACCTGCCGCTCCGCTCTCCTTTTTCTGCCTCGCCACCGTCACCGCAGATGCCGCAGCCTCGATCGTTGAGTTGTCCGTTGGGGAGCTGGGAGATGGATCACTGGCAGACATAAAAAGGAGTCAAAAAAGGAGCGCGCGCGCCGACGACACATCTTCTCACACCAGCAGATTCTGCAAGCAGAATCACAGCGGCGCAGCGGGCCGACTCCCCTTCTCCTCTTCCAGCATCCGCTTGATCAATTGCCCCCGTTGCGCGGGAAGCGGCCGGTGAAACGCCTCCACGATCGACTCCGCAAAACTCCCCGTCCCCGCGATCCCCAGCTCCTCCGCCAGTCGCTGCTCAAAACGATTCACCAGAGCCAGTGACGGCTCCCTCGTGGTCAGAAAATCCAGAGCCTTCACCAGGAGATCATGCGCCAGAGAGATCGACGTCTCCACCTCCACCACCTGCGTCACCAGTTTCACAAAATACGTCGCCGCCAGGAGCCGGGAGTAACTCGCCCGGATGCCAAACCGCGGATCCTTCCACTGCACCTCCGCCAGCGTGTGCAGATCACTCGAGCGCGCCCGCACAAAACGCACATCCGCCGACACAAACAAATCCAGCCTCCCCACAAAAGGCGACTTCGGGCGCAGCGCCCCCTTGGCCATCGTCCGAAAGATACCCAGCCCCGGCGCACACCACTGCACGATGAGACTCGTCTCGCGGTACGGGATTCGGTCGATGAGAATGGCTTCGGTGCGCTCCATGAAACAGAGTCGAGTCTGCCACAAAAGCACCCCGACGCCACCCCCCTTTACCGTCTAGACCAGCACCTCCTTCACCACCCTCGCAGGCTCCACCCCCGTCAGGCGGAAATCCAGCCCCTGAGAGCGGAAGGTGAACCTCTCATGCTCGATCCCCAGCTGGTGCATCACCGTCGCATGCAGATCACGCACGTGCACCGGATTCTCCGCCACGTTGTAGCTGAAGTCATCCGTCGCACCATACGTCATGCCCGGCTTCACCCCGCCGCCCGCCATCCACATCGTAAAACAGCGCGGGTGATGATCCCGCCCCGCCTCCGGGCTATCCCACTTCCCCTGACCCGCCACACCCCGGCCAAATTCACCGCCCCAGATCACCAGCGTCTCATCCAGCATCCCCCGTTGCTTCAGGTCCTTGATCAGCGCCGCACTCGGCTGATCCGTGTCCCGGCACCGCGCCCTGCACCAGCTCGGCAGACGGCTGTGGTGATCCCAGTCCGGATGAAAAAGCTGGATGAATCTCACCCCCCGCTCCGCCAAACGCCGCGCCAGGATACAATTCGCCGCATAGCTCCCCGCACGGCGCGAGTCCGGCCCATACATCTCGAACACCCCATCCGGCTCATCGCTCAGGTCCGTCAGCTCCGGCACACTCGCCTGCATCCGGTACGCCATCTCGTATTGGCGGATCCGCGTCGTGATCTCCGGGTCCTGCGTCTGCTCGAAGCGCATCTGATTCAGCTCCGCCAGTCCATCCAGCATCCCGCGCCGCAGATGCCGCGGCAGCCCCTCCGGATCCGTCAGGTATAAAACCGGATCCTTCGAGTTCCTCAGCTTCACCCCTTGATACCGGCTCGGCAGGAAGCCACTGCCCCAGTAGTGATCATACAGAGGCTGATCACTCGGGCGCTGCATCTTCGAGATCAGCACCAGGTAATCCGGCAGATTCCGGTTCAGACTCCCCAGACCGTAGCTGATCCACGCCCCCAGGCTCGGCCTCCCCGGCAGTTGGTGCCCCGTCAGAAACTGCGTCATCGCCGGAGCATGATTGATTTGATCCGTCGTCATCGACTTGATGAAGCACACATCATCCGCCACCCCTTGCAGGTGCGGCAGCCACTCACCCACCGTCGCCCCGCTCTCCCCGCAGCGGGAAAACTTCGTGATCCCCGGCAGGATCAGTTGCTTCTGATTCGCCGTCATCGTCGTCAGCCGCTGCCCCTGGCGCACACTCTCCGGCAGCTCCTTCCCCGCCCACTGCATCAGCCCCGGCTTGTGATCAAACAGCTCCAATTGCGACGGCCCACCCGACTGCGTCAGAAAGATCACCCGCTTCGCCTTCGCCGCCAGATGGGGTAACTGCGCCAGCCCCACCGACTCCTGCTGCCCCATCGCATTCAGCGCCATCGCCCCCACGGACACGCCCGTGCACTGGCCAAGAAAATAACGTCGGGTGGTGTTCAGGTCTCCTTCGATCATGCAGGTGTGAGTATGCATCCAGAACGCCAAAAAGGCAGCCCCTTTTCCTGCCATCCCCATGGACAATCCCGCGCTCCCTCCCCGCTCACCGCCGCGATTGATCTGAAACTAACAACCTCAAGCTCCGGCACGGTTTGGTCGCACGCGACGCTTCTGAGCCACGGGAGACTCCGACGCCCCGCCTTTTGTCTCCAGCGGTTTATTTTGCCCGGAGTTGCTGAGAGCTTCCTTCCTGAGCCGGGTTTGCTCCCGAATCCAAACCAGATACTTCGAGAGGTCATAGCCAAACTCGGCTGCAATGGAGGCTCGCGCCTCTCTCACTTCTTGAACGATGGAGTCAGTGATCATGGGATGGAGAGTAAAAGTTCAGGTGTGCAAATTACGGGGACGTGAAGCTGATGATATTGGCAATATTCAATCAGCTCCTTCTGGAGGACGGGATTGGCAAGGTGGGTGCAGTTCCAAGTGAGCAGGTAGGTAATCCGGTGCAAAATTGCAAGCGCTAGATGGGTGGCGTCAGCTTCGGCCTTCTGAGGGATTTTCAGCAACTTGATTAGATTCTGGGAAAGGCTATCCGTCTCCAGCGGAACATCCAAATCTGGGATGTTGTCGAGGTAGGGCATCCTTCGTGCGGCGGCCCCAGCGTCGCCTCTGGAAGCTTCAGCCCGCACCAAGAATGAAGTGAACAGCCGATACCGCGATCTCTCCGAGGTCCACCATTCGTGCGTGAACTTCTGGTGCTGAGCCATGACGGTCTGCCTGCTTCGGTGCGCGGCCAAGTAGCTCGGAATCGTCGTTTCAATGTAAACCGTTTCCATTGCATGGACCATACCCGATCAGCACCGCTCGTAAAGCGCCCAGGTTGGTGGCGAATTCTGAGTTCTGACTCAGCTCTTGAATGAGCGGATTCATTTTGCCTCCGCATCAGCGATTCGGGTGCATTCTCTCGTTGATCCAAGAGTGCTCGTGAATTTGTCGCGAGAAAATGCCTGGCATCTTTTGTGCAGAAAGTAATCGCGCACGCGCTCCTCACTCAGCGTGGCCGGATCACAAGCCGCCCACTGCGCCAGCAGACGAGTCATGCAGACATAAGCCTCCACCGTGCGCGGCGCGAGGCCCTTGAGCTGAAGGTGCCCGACAAAGCGGACGACCGAAGGATACGAGACTAAAGAAGTCGAGCCCGAGGCAGCGACAACGACGACAGCCGAAGAAACAGTTGATGTTTTTTCATAGGACTGCCAGAGTCCACTCATCCGCTGCATGAGCAAGCCACAATCGCATGGCAACCGCCCTCCCATCCTCTCAAACATCAACCGCCGCGAAGCGCTTGAGCGTAGCGAACTCGTTCAACGGACATGGTTATCATTGCGCGAAGCCGCAATGATAACCGTTGTTGGACGAGTTGCGGTCGAGGTGGCTTGAGCCTACTCCTTGGGGAAAGCTTTGGGCCGATTCTTCGGCGGCGTTGGGTCAGATCGTGCCGGAAAAATGCTAGGCATCTCTAACGCTTGCTGCTTTGGCCTCACTTCAAAGGCACGCTCCAGAGGTGATTGCCGGAGGTGATGAAGAGGGTGAGCTTGTCGGGGCCGCCGAGGGCGCAGTTGCAGGCTTCGTCGGGGGCGGTGGGGATGAAGTCGATGAGGCGACCGCGTGGCGTGAGGATGTAACAGCCGGCTTTGAACTCGTCCGTCTCCCACTCGGTGACGCGATTGGTTCCTGCGGCGACGTAGATCCGGCCTGCGGCATCTTGTTTCATCCCATCGGGTCCGCGTCCGTCTTTCCAATCGAAGATGACCTCGGGTGCCCCTGGCTCGACATCGCCCCTGGCATCCAGCCGGTAGCGCAGCAGTTTCCGCGATCCGCCCTTCGTGTTGTTGTTGTTATCCGCGATGTAGAGAGACCGATCATCCGGTGTGATGAGGATGCCATTGGGCCGCTCCGCCCCCTGACACGGGATGCGGGTCACCTGCCCCACGGCATCGATGCGATAGACGCCTTCAAAGCCCAGTTCCATGCTCTCGCGCGGACCGTAGCGGGGATCGGTAAAATAAATCCGCCCCTTGGAATCCATGCACAGATCATTCGGGGTGTTGAAGCGCTTCCCCTCAAAGCGATCCGCCAGAACGGTGATGCGACCATCCTTCTCGGTGCGCGTCACGCGACGCAAGCCCGACTCACAAGCCACGAGGCGTCCTTCCTGATCAAAGAGCAGACCGTTGGAGGCATTGTGCCGGAACACCGTCGTGCGGCCTTTCGGGTCCATGCGATTGATGTGCTGATCATCCGTGAAGTAGAGCGAGCCGTCCTTCCAAGCCGGACCTTCACCGGCCCCGATGAGGCCGTGATCCTTTGGAATAGCACCGGGTGTAACGGGCGAGCGCGAGGACGAGCAGGCGGTGAACGATGCGAAAACAAGCGCGAGAGAAGCTGAGCGGAGAGAAATGGATTTCATGAGAGGAAATGGGGAACGGAGTAACGAATCGAGACGATCCTTTTTAACGGCGGGTCTTCGAGAACAGGTGCGGAGTCAGGGCAGAAGCGATCCGGATGCCTTTACTCGTGAGTGATCGCTTCATCCAGATTCAGGACCATGCTGGCGATCAGGGTGTGCGCGGCAAGCTCGGGGGTGGCGTTTAACTTGGCAGCATCCGCCGGATGAGCACGGTAGTGGCTCCCTGCGCGATCCAGCTCACGCTGAAGCACGGACAGCTCACGCGGAGTGGCGTGTCGGGTCAAAACGGCCTGATAGAGGAATTGCAGCCGATCCGAAGGCCGGGCCAGCATTTGTTTAGCCAGCGCCTCCGCGGCTTCCATCCGGGTCTGGTCATTCAAAAGGGTGAGCGCCTGCAAAGGGGTATTGGTGCGCGTCATGCTGACCTCGCAGACCCGGCGCTGAGCGCTATCAAAGAGAAAGGTGGGCGCGATGCTGCGACGCCAGAAGGCATACAGGGTGCGCCGATTCTGGGCCACGCCCTGACTGGGCTGATAGGTGAAGCGGCCCATGAAGATCTCCTCCCAAACGCCTTCCGGCTGATGAGGACGCACAGGCGGACCACCCAGCGCGGGATTGAGAAGCCCCGCCGATTTCAGCGCGGCATCCCGCAACATCCAGGCGGGCAAGCGGAATCGGGGGCCGCGTGAGAGGAGGAGATTGGAGGGATCAAACGCGTCCTTTTGATCGGAGGACTGCTGATAGGTTTCACTGGTGACGATCTGTCGGATCAAGCGCTTGAGGTCCCAACCATGCTCCATGAGATCGACGGCCAACCAATCGAGCAACTCCGGATGGGTCGGGCGCTGACCTTGAAGACCAAAGTCATCGGCCGTGCGCACGAGTCCAGCGCCGAAGAACATCTGCCAGAGGTGATTCACCAACACGCGGGCCGTGAGCGGATTTTCTTGGGACGTGAGCCAACGTGCCAAGCCGAGGCGATCACGCGAGAGCCCTTCAGGCCATGGCGCGATGGCCGCAGGCACGTCCCGTTTGACCACCGGCCCTTTTTTATCCCAGACACCGCGAAGCAGCACATGCGTGTCCCGAGGCTCCTTGCGCTCAGCCAGCACCATGACATTGAGTTTACCCGCGGCGGCGGTGACTTCTTTGAGCTG
>CAMBPV010000147.1 GCA_945869695.1 Prosthecobacter debontii | reverse complement strand
CTCAAGAAACTCCCGATCGGCAAGACCTCGGCTCAGGCCTATGAGATCCCGGTCTGGAAGCGCGGGGATGCACAGGATCTCGATGAACTGGTCGTGATCTACCACAACTGGGATGAAATCCGCCGGCTCATGTGGGATTACGTTTCCATCGTCCGCACCGACAAGAGACTCCAGCGCGCCGCCGCACGGCTCAGAAACCTGAAGCGAGAGGTGCAGGAATTTTACTGGAATTTCCGCATCACCAGCGAGCTACTCGAGCTCCGAAATCTCGTCGAAACGGCGTCCCTGATTGTGGACTGCGCGGTGCGCCGAAAGGAGAGCCGGGGTCTGCATTACACGCTCGATTTCCCAAAACTCGACGAGACTCACCCGCCCACCGACACCACGATTCGGCGGTTTTAGGCGACTATCCGAAACCGCGATCTCCCTCCAGATGCGCCTTGCGCCGTGGTTGGATTTCCGTTTATCGGGCAATCAGTGAATGGAATCCATGAAGGCAAAACACAGCTCAAAGATTTGTTTGCGAACGGTTTACCATTTTATTCACCCCCTCCCCATCCCATCGTTTTGAACTTAAATTGCCTCCCTTTGTCAGACATTTAACCAATCTTGTGATTGCGAGTCACTTTTGAGAGAGGTGTTGTCTTTTTGTGATTTTTTTGCTAGCTTGTGCCCCCCCAAGCTTTCGCGAAACGTAGGGATTGCTTTCCAACCGGCTTTCTTAGTAAACTCAGATTAATTCACGGAACCACACGACGAATGACAGGAGCAAGAACATTGAAGGCAGTGAGCATGGGGGCGTTTGTGCTGTTAGGCGGCGCAGCTTCAGCTCAGGTTTTATCATCAGCCTCGACGGCTGTTTCCCGGGACACCACTTCAATCAGCTCCCTCACGAACCCAAGGTCCGGAGTGGCGATGAACAGCACGGCCCCCATGCCCCGTGTTTTTGTGCCCACCCTTCCGCGCACTGTTTACACCCGGTATCCGTGGAAGACAGACATTGTAGCCACGGTCTTTTGGGTCGGAGAGTCCCCCAGCGAGAACAATCCGACGCCCAATCACCAGAGCTCGTGGGACACCGCTTGGGCTAAAAATTTCGGCGGATTTGACGATCCGGATCCCATGAAGCGCAATCAGGACTACCATCCGGTGGCTTTCAAACCGATGCAAAATCCGTTTTACATCGCGCTGCCCTACAATGACGTTCTGAATTATGCCACCACTAAGCCTGAGGCGGCGAGAATCATCCCTTGGTACAAGGAGCGGTTCAAGAAAGGCGGAAAGAGCATCCTGAAGGGACAGTGGCTCGCCATCCGGTATGGGAACCGAGTCTGTTATGCCCAGTGGGAGGACTGCGGTCCATGGGTGACGGATGATGCAGATTACGTCTTTGGCAATGCACGTCCGAAGAACACCTCCAACAAGGGTGCTGGCATCGATTTATCACCCGCCGTCCGCGATTACCTCGGCATGTCCAGCGGAGCTCGGTGCGACTGGCGTTTCGTTGATCTCAATGAGATTCCAGACGGCCCCTGGAGGAAAGTAGGCACCAACAACCACTTTGTTCAAAATCAGACCAAAGCAGCCGCCCAGCAGAATGAGGTCATGGCATCCCGGGTCGATGAACTCCGCCGCATGCGCGACGAGTACTTCCGCAGGAACGGCAACAGCCAATACCTCCGGTAGCCCCGACCGGCAGATTACTTGATCTCAAAAATGGCCTCAACTTCCACCGCAGCACCGGTCGGGAGTTGAGCAAATCCCAGAGCACTGCGGGCATGGTAGCCATCCCCCTCTTTGCCGAAGATTTCGTGCAGCAAATCTGAGGTGCCATTGATCACGAGGTGCTGATCGGTGAAGTCGAGGGTGGAGTTCACACATCCGAGCACCTTGATCACCTTGAGCCCGTCGAGCGTGCCATGGGTGTCCCAGACCGAGCGGAGAACTTTCTCGGCGCAATTTTTAGCGGCGGCGTAGCCCTGCTCCACGGTCAGGTCGGCCCCCAGCTTACCTTTCAGATCACTGACGTGACCCGAGGTCAGAAGCTGATTGCCACTTTTAATGCAGAGATTCAGGTAAGCCGGCGGGGCTTTTTGAAAACTAAGTCCGAGGCTTTCCGCCTTTTTTTGGGCACTCATGATATTGTCAAAAGGGAGGGTTTAGGCTGAGTAGGATTCTTCCACGCGTTTGGCCACGTCGCGGTAGCCGTAATCGTTGTTGTAGATCTCCTTCAGGCAATCGAGGTATTGCTCTTTCTTACCCATTTTCAGGCTCACCATGGCCAGCTCGTAAAGCACCTCTTTTTTGGTGTTATCCATGGCCACGAGTTCTTTCACGATCTCGGAGAACTGGCTCTCCGCTAGGTCGTTCATGTTCTTGTGCTCAAAGCAGCGCCCGAGCATGATGATGGCCTTCGAGCGGATGTGCGGGTTGCTCTTCGCTTGTTGCAAGTGAGGGATGGCCTCCGTGTACATCGTTGCGTAGAAGTAGGCAGAGCCCAAATCATACTGGAACTGCTTGTCTGTCGGATTCCGGTCCACACGGGCCTTGGCTTCGGCGATGACCACACTGCTCCGCGCGCGTTTGATCTCAGCGATCTGGGCGCGTTTTTCGTCGATGTCGGGAGAGGAGGGATCCGCCTCGATCTCGGCCTCCATCTGGGTGATCCTGAGGTCCGAAATGCGATCCTGGACCATCTCCACCTTACGCTGCATGGCCACGTCAGCAGGATTCAAGGTCAGTGCATAGCTGTAAAAGGAAAGCGCTGTATCCAGATCCTCGAGTCTCTCATAAAGATCCGCGATGCGCTTCACCACACTGAGATTGGTCTGGTCCTTGTCGTATTCGACGATGGTATCTGCCAGAAGAGCCTCCATCTGCTCACGCGTCATGCCTTGGCGGCTCTGGAGTTCCAGTTTGGTGGCCTCCTCGGTGTTCTTCATCTTGCTCCGCATGTCGCCCTCATCATTCCAGCCTTGGCGGAGGATGGAGGTGCGGGCGGCAGCATCCTTATCACCCTTGGCCGCCTCCATGTCCCGAGGGTCCACCTTGATGATGCTGCGGTACACCTCTCCTGCTTTTTCAGGCTGATCATTACCCATGTAATGCTCCGCGAGCCGATGCATGTTCTTGGTATTGTCCGGAAACCCTTCACGGATCGTCTCCAGCGCAAAGGCTGCCAGATCGGGCATCTGAAGGCGCAGCCCCATTTCATAGAGCGTCTGATTGGCATTCTGGTTGTAGGGATCCTTCTGGAAAACAGTGTCCTCCAGTTCATTGATCTGCTCCACCGGGTCTTTCTTTGAGCTCGACTTAAAGAGGCTCATGCCTCCCCCGAAGCTCAGGCCCTTCTTCTGGCCCTTGATCCGCTCTGCCTCCGCACGGCGGACAAGCGCACGTCCATCGACAAATCCCACGTGTGCTTTCACAATGGGCAGCACCAGGCTCACCACGTAATCCCAGTTTCTCTGCTCGGCAGAGACAATGCCTTTCTTCCAGAGGTTGTGGAGCTTGGGATCGAGATCGCTTTCTTTGACCAGAGGATATTGAGGGGTGCCGTATTTGCTCACTTTTTTTTCTGAGGTTGGGATGATTGGACCGGGTCAGTTGCAGTTGTTTTCTTCTCGCCATTTGCCATAGCCACGAGTTCGCCTATTTCCTCTTTGATACCCTTCGTAAAACCTGCCGCAGAGAAACCATGCTCAAAGAGCACCATCCAGCAGAAAGTGGCAGCCACGAAGGCGAAGATCCATAGGACTTTTGAAAGCACGCGCATATTTGACCCGAAGGACCCTCAATTTATGATCGGTTTCGGCTTCCAGTCCAGCATGGAGTTAACATCATTTCAGATAAGCTGCCCAAACGCCAGATCTCGGGGCGATTCCACAGACCCTGCTGCGGGTTGCCCGCCGCGCGAATCCACGTTATGGAAAGCCATGCAACTGAGTGCCTTCCCATTCGCCCGCCCCTTGATTTGTCTCGCCCTCGGCGCACTCACGGTCGCTTGCGATGCCGATAAAAAATCGGACAAGAAGTCCTCTCCGCCTCATCAGACAGCACCCGTCTCGCCTCAGGCCCCGGTCTCTGTCACTCCCAGCCATCCCGGTTCGCAGGAAATCGAAAAGCTCACCTCCGCACACACCCGGATCGTGTGGAGCCAATACCAAAAGCCTAAATCAGCCGACCCCTACTCCAACAACGACAACCACTTTCTCATGGGCCTGGACACAAGGGATGGCCAGGGCGCACGGCCCATCCTCGCCGTGCAGGGAAACTACTCACGCCCCCTCATCACCGCGGATGGGAAATCCATCTTCTACACGGACAAGCGCCTCACCCGAGACAAAAACAACAACAAGCAATACAACCCCGTCATCCTCCTCACCGATTGGCGAGGCCAGGAACCCAAAAAACTGGCGGACGGTTACGCCGTGGAATCATGGAGAGACCCCGTGAGCGGACTCGAGTGGGTTTATGCCATTCGCGATCTCGTGCCCTCCACTCGGATCGCCATCGAGGCCAAAAAGCTCATTCGCTTTCCCCTAACCGATCCCTCCAAGGAAGAAGTCGTGTGGGATCAGACCGCCGTCTCGCCTGACAACATCCAACTCTCCCGAGATGGCACCCGCGCCAGCGGCCAGTTCCCGTGGCCAAACGTGGGCCAGTTTCTGCTCGGTGAGAGTCGCGACTTTAAAAAGCTCATCACCGGCTGCTGGCCTTCCCTTGCCCCCGATAACAGCCAGATCTCCTGGGGCCTCGACGGCGAGCACCGCGAGGCCACCTTCTTCGCAGACGACGGAGCTAAAACTTGGACAGTGAAATTAGCCAGTCAGGGAGAACTCGCGAAGGGAGAGATCTACCACCCACGCTGGACCAGCCACCCCCGATTCATCACCCTCACCGGGCCTTATTTAGGTGAGATGGTTCCGGGCGCAGGCAGCGTCATCGGAAAAGGCGGCCTCACTGCAGATGTTTACATCGGAAAACTCAACGACAAACTCGATGCCTTCGAGGGCTGGGTCTGCGTGGATAAAAACGCACTCGGAGACGCCTACCCGGACGTGTGGATCGAAGGCGGAAGCGAGGCCGTGCTCACCCACTTCCCTCAGAAAAGCGGCAAGACCATCGGTCCTCCCGTCACCGCCAGCCTAGGAGATCAAAAAGGTCTCATTTTCAAATGGGAAGACCGAAACCAAAACAACACCGTCAAACTCGCCAATGGAACCCAACTCGATTGCAGCCTCGACACTCGGGGTGCCGCGCGTTATGGCCGCAGGCTTGACATGCTATTGGACTCCGGCTCCTTCCAGCCAAAGCCTGAAGCCATAGCCGCACTCAACGCCGTGCTATCGGGAGATCATCCCGCATCCGTCTCGTTTTTGCTTTCATTCGACGACCCCAAAAGCAGTGGCAGCGGAGTCCTCGCTCAGTTCCCCTCACTCACCCTCGGAGTCGCAGAGGGAAAACTCACCGCCTCCTCATCCCTCAATACCGCTTCCCTTCCCCTTCCCGCCACTTCTCCGATCCGAGTCGTCGTCACCCAATCAGCCAGCGGAGCTCTCACCCTTTCCATCCGCAGCAGCACAGAAACGCAATACGCCACATCCGTCACCGGCACCCCCTCACCTGCTGGGAGTGATATTCTTCTGGGAGGCGGTGGCATCCTCGGCGGCCTACGCGACCTCGCCATCTTTGACCGTGAGCTCGTCCCTGCGGAGATTCAAACCCTGTCCACCAGCACGCCCGCAGATTCGTCACCTCCTCCCGCCCGCATTCGCCTCCGGGGAAAACTGGTCGAGACCTCGCCCATGCCCACAGAGGAGGCCATCAATCCCTACACCAGCGCCCTGGTTTCCTGCATCTATGACGTCATCTCGATCAGCGAGGGAGAATACAAAGAGAAACAAATCCTCATCAAACACTGGGGCATGTTGACCAAGAAAAACGCCACCGGATTCCCCCGCACCCTTGGCCAAGAGTATGACCTTCTCGTCGAGCCCCTCTCCGCTCACCCCGAGCTCAAAGGAGATCGCTCCATGGAGTTGGACGTCTTTGACCTCGACCCCTACTACGACATCGCCACTCCCTCCGTCGCAAACTAACCAAACCTCGAAGTCACGATCGAGAGAAAAACCACCCTACTTCCCGTCGTGATCACGCTTGGAGGGATAACCCCGAAGGCTTAGGCACAGCCACGCACCCGCCGACACCAGCACAACGGCGATCACCAACCCGAGACCAATATTGTCTCCCTGCCCCAGAAAATTCAGAATCTTCTGAAGCATCGTGACGAAATCATAGATTACTTCATCTCGAAGTGTTTTCGGCTCATTCCCCATGGGGGAGAATTAAAGCCGAGCCCAGAAGCTCGCAACGCATTTCAACCTTCCGCACACCTCATCACCCCCACGTCAGCTTCAGCCCATCATAGGCCATCCTCACCTGCGGCGGCAGTTTCGGCTCCTCACGCGCGTGCATGATCTCGCATTGAAAATGGGTGAAGTAGTTTTGCCTCGCGCCCAGCTTCTTCACAAACGCCAGCGCTTCCGCAAAATTCAGGTGCGTTGGATGCGGCGTATGCCTCAGCGCATCGATGATGAGCGTATCCACACCCTGCATCGCCTCCTCCGCCTCGGGCGTCACCGTTTTGCAGTCGCTGATGTACGCACACAGCTTCCTCCCGCCGCGCGTGAAAAGGAAGCCGATCGCCTCCACCTTCCCGTGCACCACCGGCAGCGGCGTCACCAGCGTTTCACCCACCTTAAAAGGCCCGCGGATCGGCTGCGGCCAAGGCTTCAAATAACCCCGGTAACGGTTCTCCCCGTTAAACGCGTAATCAAACATCCTCTCCAGCGCCGCCAGGCACGAGGGCATCGCATGGATCGGGATGTAGTGCCCCTCATCGATCGTAAAACGCCTCAGCTCATCAAAGCCCGTCACATGATCCATGTGCGGGTGCGTAAACAGCGCCGCGTCCAGGGAGCGGATATTCTCCCGCAGGCATTGCGTGCGGAAATCAGGCCCCGTATCCACCACCCAGGCCGCCTCCGACGTCCGGCAGTAGATCGAGCTCCGCGTCCGCTTGTCCCTCGGGTCCGTGCTCCGGCACGTCTCACAGTCACAGCCGATCATCGGGATACCCACCGAGGTACCCGTGCCGAGAAAGGTCAGTTCAAAATCCGCCATGAAGCCCCCGATCAAAGCGCAAGATCCACCCCACCGCCACCAGCCGTTCACATCCCACCCACCTATTTTTCGTTCCCGGCACCCCACCTTCGAAACGTGCTGGCATTTCACCGCACCTGCGTTTGAATACGCCACGATGCTGTCCCTCCTCAAAATCAAGAACCTCGCCCTCGTCGATGATCTCACCTGGGAGCTCGCACCCGGCCTCATCGGCGTCACTGGCGAGACCGGTGCCGGGAAGTCCATCATCGTCGGCGCCCTGAAGCTCATCCTCGGAGAGCGCGCAGACCGCACCCTCATCCGCACCGGAGAGGACACCTGCACCGTCGAGGCCAGCTTCCACCTCAGAGACACCCACGCCATCGACGCCATCCTCACCGAGGCCGGCCTCGAGCCCTGTGAGAATAACGAGCTCCTCGTCAAACGCGTCGTCAGCATCAGCGGAGCCAACAAGCAATTCGTCAACTGCTCACCCGTCACCATCCAGGTCCTCAAGAGCATCGGCGAGTTCCTCGTCGATCTCCACGGCCCCCACGACCACCAGTCCCTCAACTCCCGCGACCGACAGATCGAGATGCTCGATAAATACATCGGCATCGAAGAACCCATCCAAAAATACACCCTCGCCTGGCGCAGTTGGCGCACCGCCCTCTCCGACCTCGAAGAGCTCCAGTCCTCCGAGCGCGCCAGCCAGCAACAGATCGACATGCTTCGCCATCAGATCGAGGAAATCTCCAACGCCAGCCTCAAGCCCGGTGAGGACGAGGAGATCGAGGCCAAACACCGCATTGCCGCCAACGGTGCCCGCCTCGCCGAGCTCTGCGGCGGCCTCACCGAGCGCCTCAGCGACGGCGAGACCAACATCCTCGAAGCCCTCCGCGAGCTCGGTAAAATGATCCACGACCTCGAAAAGATCGATCCCACTTCCGCCCGCCTCTTCGAAGAGTTTGAGTCCGCCCAGATCGCCCTTCGCGAGATGGAGACCAACATCCGCGACTACGCCGACGAGCTCGAGATCGACCCCCGCGAGTTCACCCGGCTCGAAGACCGCATGGCCGCCCTACAGACCCTGAAGCGGAAATACGCACCCACCGTCACCGAGATCCTCGCCTACCAAGCCGACTGCGAGGCAAAGCTCGCCCGCATCGAAGGCCGCGCCGAGGAGATCGAGCGCCTCCAGACCCTCATCACCCAGCGCCGGGCCGACGTGGACAAAGCCGGCAAAGCCATCTCCAAAAAACGCGCAGACGCCGCCCCCAAGCTCGGCAAAGAAATCGCCACCCACCTCGCAGACCTCGGATTCAAACGCTCCGTCTTCGAGGTCCACCTCGCCCCCCTTCCCGAGCCGCAGAAGCACGGATTCGAAGAAGTGGACTTCCTCTTCGCCCCCAATCCCGGAGAGCCCCTCAAACCCCTCCGGCTCACCGCCTCCAGCGGCGAGATGTCCCGCGTCCTCCTCGCCGTGAAGAGCGCCCTCGCCCGCCAGGACGCCGTCCCCCTTCTCGTCTTCGATGAGATCGACGCCAACGTCGGCGGAAACATCGCCGAAGCCGTCGGCCGGAAAATGAGTACCCTTGGAAAAACCCACCAAGTCATCGCCATCACCCACTTCCCCCAGGTCGCCTCCCTCGCCGCCAGTCACTTCATGGTCACCAAAGACGTCGAAGGCCAGCGCACCCGCTCCACCATCAGCCAGGTCAGCGGAGACCAGCGCCTCGACGAGCTCGCCCGCATGTTAGGCGGCAGCGCCCAATCCGCCCGCAAACACGCCGAAAGCCTCCTCGCCGGCTAACACCCGAAGAGGAGCAAGATAGCTCCCAGTTTGGATCCTCCTATTCTGCTACCATCATCCCCGATCACAGGGGAAGAAGTAAGGTATGTTGCACCTTTTTAAGCCCATCGCCGCAGGATCAAATCCGCCGCGCCACCGAGATCCAAAAGCCAAAACCCGCCGAGATCTGACCCAACACCGTCGAAGATTCGGCCACAAGTTTTCCCCACAAAGTAGGCTCAAGCCATCTCGATCGCAACTCGTCCAACAACGGTTATCATTGCGGCTTCGAGCAATGATAACCGTTGTCCGTTCGCCCTTGGTTGGGCATCGACTTGCTGTATCGCTGGTCTCACTCAGGTAAGGGGTAGCGATGACATGCCGTCTGCCAAGCAATGTCTGGAGCAGATCCAGACTCTCGTAACTCTCTCGTGAAAGAAGCACGGACACCAGAGAAATCGTCAAAAGGATGGCTGCGGAGGATGCGAACGTGTCTCTCTGCCTCTGCCTGTGCCCAACTGGGAGAGAGCAAAGAAAGAAGCTCAATCTGATGCTGAAAAATCAGTCTCCGACAGTCGGTCGGCTCGACTCGATGAGCAAGCTCGTAGGCTGTGGCTAGGCCGAAGGTGACAGAGGTGAAGACTCTCTCAAGAAGTGCATCAAATTCGGTCGTAGAGAACCGATCCCGCTCATGCCCCCTCTCGACAACAACCCAGTGATAGGCCGTAGAATAAACCTCAATGTGCGGGTGCGCCCCATCTCTGGAAGAACCATAAGTGGGAAGGTAGGCGTAGTCGGAGGCTCCAATGACGGAAGCCATTCGATCAACCTCAGACCTTATTTCTTCGAGGGATTTCATGCTCTATCGCACAACGGAAGGCATCTTAAGTTTGGGCGAGACTTGATGGCTGCGGCCCGACTTGCTTTGGCAGGTCGGAAGCGCAGCACGTTTGATTGAAAAAGGCGTGGTGTGCTGACTGAATGGGATTCGCGGACTGCTCCGTGAGAAGCCTATCCGCATGTTCAGGGAAGGACCCGAAGTCCTGTCCCGATGAACTAAGTAAAGAGCAATCTACACACCCCATAGATGAACCAAGAAGTGTGGTATGAGGGCCTTGATGTCCATGCTGAACTGAGGCCCTTGGCGTGGGACCGAAGATGATTCGAGCGATCATGGCGGCCTCATCAACGTTCGTTCAGCATTCAAATTGTGATGTGAGGCGATGACTCCCACTCGCTCACACCGATAAAGCAGTGCGGATCTCATCAACGGCACGCAACCCGCTGAACCAGGCTCCATGCACCGTGCCGGGATAGTCGGCACTGGTGGCCTCTCCGGCGAAAAAGAGCCGCCCGTTCACCGGCACGGCCAGATGCCGGATGTCCCGCCTGCTGCTGCCCGTGGCGGGAAAAGAATAGGCACCGAGGCAGAAAGGATCACGGGACCAGCGGGTGATGAAATGGCGCGTGGTCGAGGGCACTTCGGCCTCAGGAAAGCTGCGGCGTAAGTCGGCCAGGATGCCGAGCAGCACCTGGGCGTCCGTTTGGGCCTCCAGCGCCTGCGCACGGCGACCCCACTGCCAGGCGATGAGAATGTGGCTGCCGGGATGCGGTGTCTCCATGCTTGCATAGGAGAGGCCATGTGGTGCTGCAGAGTCGATGTTGAGAAACCAGTTTCCCTCGGGCCAAAATCGCTTCGGAAATTGCAGGATGACTTTCGTGAAGGCTCCCATGCGCAGACGGGAAATCGCTCCGCGCTTGGCCTTGGGCAATGGCGGCGCAAAGGCCATGGAAGCACTGCGCAGCACGCCCAGCGGCACGGTGACGAGCACCGCATCGGCTTTCAATTCCGTCCCTGACTTCGTCTGCACCTTCACGGGAAGAGCGGCATAGTCGATGCCCTCCACGACGGTTCGCAGCCGGATGTCGAGCCCGGCAGCGAGATGCGCGGGCAGTTGATCATAGCCGCCGAGGAGCATCTGATCCCCGCCACGCCCGAATTCCTCATCCTCGTCAAAACCAAGAGCGGAGATTTGATCGAGGTCAGCTGCCAGATCGCCTTCAATGTCCGCAGCAAACATGGCACGCAGGTCTTCGCGTTCTTCAGGCGAAAGCCCCGCCTGCTTTGCAAAGGCAGCGACTGCGTCCGCCAGACTGATCTGCGTCTGGGAATCCTCCAACTCCTCCTTGTAGGTTTCCACGATCCACTCCAGCGCCTCGTCCCTGAGCGCATCCAGCGCCTTTTCGTCAACCGCACTCAAGGGCACGCCGCGACGGCTCATGCTGCCGCTGCCTGAGCGATACGACCGCGCCTTCCAGCCCTGCTTCTGCGCCAGCTTCCACAGCGGATTCGACTCACCATCGGCATCATGCGTGCCGTGGATGAACTGGGCACCCAACTCAACCGGCACACCACCAAAATGCACCCGATCTGTCTGCACGCGGCCACCGATGCGATCCCGAGCCTCCAGGACCGTGACCTTGCACCCGGCTTGCTTCAGCCGATGCGCCGCGACCAAACCCGAGACGCCTGCCCCGATGACGATCACGCTCTTCCCCGCCATCGCCGCCGAAACCTCCGTCAGAGGCTCGCCCGATGCCCAGGCGGCGGCAAGAGTGAGAAAGCGACGACGATGGATGGAGGCAATCATGGCTAGTGGAGGAGATTAAAGAGCCGCTTTCAGCTTTTGCATCCACCGCTTTGCACTGTCCATCGGCTCATGCGTTTCCAGGCAGCACTTCCGTCCAGCACGAATCCACTGCACCGAATCAGCCTTCGCCGAGATAAAGTCCGCCTTCGCAAGAAGTTTCAGACGACCAATCATCACAAAAGGACGGTCTTCCAAAGGCTTCTCTGGGGTTCATCCCACGGGAGGCTCCCTGGACTCCGCCTTCTTGCCATTCGGAAACCGCGTGAAGGGCTGAGGGGCTGGAAGCTGGAAAGGACCGGCGGTTCACGACGAAAACCCGTTTCCTACACGAGAAACAGCGGGAACACGTGACCAAACGCCGTCTAAAAAACGGTTTTTAGGAGCGCTGAGGCACAACCTTTCGAACAGGCTCCACCCCTCCTTTCCCATCATGGTTCTTCCATTTTCCATGGACGAAATGCCGGATCCCAATATTGTTTTTCCATTTCCCATTCATGGGTTGCCGCATCCCAATATTGCTTTTTCGTCTCCCATTCATGGGATGCCGCATCCCAATATTTATTTTCCATTTCCCATTCATGGGATGTCGCATCCCATTATTACTTTTCCGTTTCCCATTCATGGGATGCCGCATCCCAATATTGCTTTTTTGTCTCCCATTCATGGGATGCCGCAT
>CAMBPV010000146.1 GCA_945869695.1 Prosthecobacter debontii | reverse complement strand
TCCGCATCAAAGCGGATGTCCTGCTCGACGCCGTTCGGGAGTTGCGTGCCCTCAATGTGAACCCACGCGTCGTGCCAACCGATGTCGTGCATGGCGTCTCGCATTTTTCCGAAGTCGATGTTTCCCTGGCCGTAGAGTCCCTTGAAGTCTTTGGCGTGAAACTCACAGATGCGCTCTTTGCCAAGCCTGCGGATGGCTTCGCCGTAGTCCTCGCCCTCTTTGTCCATGTTGGCCACGTCATACCAGACCTGGATGTTCGGCGAGCGCACGGCTTCGAGCATCTTTTCCAAAACCGGCACCTTGAGCGTGGACTCGATGCCGTAGATGACGCCGGCGTTCTCAGCGAGCGGCGCGAGTTTCTTGAGGATACCGGTGACCTTCTCGATACCTGCCTCATCGCCAGCGAGGCTTCCTTTGCCAAAGAAGGCAAGCAAAATGCAGCGCGCCTTCAGACGTTGAGCGACCTTGGGGCTCGCCAGCACCCACTTGGCGGCCTCGGGCTCGCTTTTGAGCGGCACACCATTGAGCGTGGCCAACGCCAGAGAAGGCACCGCGATCCCGAGTTCGGCGGATTTGGCGAGGTAACTGTCCTGCAGCTTCTCATCGAACAGCGGCAGCCATCCCTGGTCATCCGGCTTGCTCCCAAAATCGACTTGCACGCCATCCAGCCCGATGCGCTTGGCGAGATCAAGCGAGGCCGGTTGCGCGGCGAGCTTCATGGTCCAGTCACAGGCTCCGATTTTGATCTTCGTGCCCGCTGTGGCAGCGCGCAGATGTTCGACCTGCGAGGCAAGCGCGGCGAGTGCGGTGGTGGTGAGGAAGGTGCGTCGTTTCATGGGAAGAAGATTGGGACGGCCCATTTGCCGATGAGGAGGGTTTCGCCGGCGGCGCAGTCCTTTTGGAAAAGAGTGCAGAAGTTCTTGGTGGAGGCAGGATTGAAGAGCGGGACTTCGGGCAGGGCGACTTTCTCGAAGCCCTGGTCCATCAGGGGCTGCGCGGTGGTGTCGCGATTGCGTTCGAGGATGGGCGAGAGGAAGAAGACGGTGCCAGCGCGTTCGCACTTGATCGTCTTCTGACCGTCCATGGCGATGGGCAGGAAGTGCGAGTTCTTGAGCGCGGCGGGAAGTTCGGCGGCGATGTAGGTGCGGTCGGTGAAGAGCTTTGCGCCGGGGATGAGCGGCTGCGGTTTGGTATCGGTGCTGGTGAGTGTGCCGGGCTTTGTCGTGCGCATGGGTTTGCCGTCAGCGTTGGCATGAACGGGAGCCGTCGAGAGCGTTGGTTTCTCCTGGCCGCCGGTGGCTTTGCTGACGAGTTGGCGGAGTTTCACCGCGCCGCTCACATCCTTGCCTGCGGCCACATCTTCCTCGCGAAACGCGGCCATGAGGATGTTGCGGTCGGAGACGCGATTGTAGTCGTAGATGATGCGGATGAGACCATCGGGCGTCTGCTGGCCGTCGGGATAAGAAACGCCGAGGCGTTCATCGAGCATGAGTCCGCCGCCCCATGTTTTGCCATCGTCCTTGGAAACGTAAGCCGTGAGATGCGAGCGGCTGGTGCGCGTGTCGAGCGGGCCGTGTTTGACCAGCAGTAGATTTCCCGACGCAAGGCGGCTGATGAAGAAGCGCGAAGGTGTGTGCAGAATGTTCGATGGTTTCAGTTCCGGCCACGTCTTGCCGTGATCCGTGGAGACGCTTTCGCCGATGCCGTAGGTGGTGCGCACGAGCAGCCAGAGCGAGCCGTCCTTGCGTTCGACAAACATGTGCTCGTCGAACTGGCGCACATCCTTCGGCACATTGCAGCCGCCGCGTAGAGACCAAGTCTTGCCCTGGTCGTTCGAGACAAACATCTGCGCGCTGTTGTCGTGCTCCTTCCATTTGGAAATCGGCAGCACCCATTCGCCGGAGGAAAGCGCCAGCGGTTTGCACATCATCACGCCATCGCCGATGCGGCGCGGCTGCGACCACTTCGGTTGCGCGGCATCGGGCTCACTAGTCTCGATGCACCAAACGCCCAGTTGGGCATCACGCCGCCCCTTTTCCATCTGCGCCCAAAAGAAGAACAACCTTCTATCCGGCGATACCCACAACTCGGGATCAAAGCTGCGCACCGGTCCGGCTGCGTCGGGATCGACCGCGAGCACTTCGTTCCATGTCTTACCATCATCGCCGCTGGTGCTGAGCACGACATAGTTATTCAAATCCTCGCCCGGTGTGACACCCGCATACCAAGTGGCCCAGAGCCGTCCTTTCGGCGCGACCGCCATGCTCGGGATGCCGGTGAAGGCGCGATTCGTCACCGATTGATCGGCATGCGGCGGACCGACATGAAGCGGAGGTTGCAGTGAAGGTGCGTCGGCGGCGTGGAGCACGACCAGCGGCGCGAGGAGGAGGACGGTAAGGAGTGTGAGGGTGGGATTCATTTTGCGATTGGTGTTTGAAGATTTTCTTTGCGGGCTTGCTGTTCACCAGCTTGGGCCGCGAACGCGCCCGTATCCTCCAGCTTGCCGAACATGATGCGCTCTTTGCGGCTCGGGTCCGTGTCGTCTTGGGTAACGCAGAGCCAGATCGCGCCCTCGTGCTCGTGAAAGGCGGGGTATTGAAAGGACTGCGGCGTCTCGAAGCGGTATTTGCGTTCCCAGGTTCTACCATCGCGAGAGATGTCCACATTGAACACGCTTCGGTTCGCGCTCTGGATGCTCGTCGCCTCCTGCCAGCCGAGGTAGTAGATGCCGCCAAACTTCTCGAACGTGGGCTTCGAGTTCAGGCCGTTCGGCACAAAAGGCTTGGGCTCGCCGATGGTCCATGTCTTGCCGTCCTTGCTGGTGGTGAAGTGGTAGTTGCCCTTGTCGTTGCGGCAGATCGCCATCCAGGTGCCGTCGGGCAAACAGTTCACGGCGGACTCGCTCAGCGCGGCGGATTGCGGCTCGTTGTAGTGGCCGATGACCTCGAAGGTCTCCAGATCGTCATGCATGAGCGCCAGCGCATTCTGCTGGCCAGTGAAATTGTTCAGCGCGACATAGAGCTTGCCATCGAACTTCTTGAAGGAATCGAAAACGAAGAAGAAGGAGTCGGAGGCATTCTTTTTAAAACCGTGAGTCACCGCATCGGCATGAAAGTGCAGCGGCTGGAAGTCAAAGGTGCCCGCAGCAGTCTTGAGCTTCGCCTTGTGGATCGTCGGTGCGAACTCGTTCCGGCCCAAGTCGAAGTCGCGATACCACATTTGTGACTGCCTTTTACCCGGGTCCTGGCTCACGAAGTAGCAGCGCAGCGCGTTCGCCTCTTTTTGGATGATCCGGGGCACCCAGCACGCGCCGACCGGGAGTGTCTCGTTCGCAAACGTCTGCTCACCCTTCGCGAAGTCGATGACACGTTCCGTCTTCAGCGTCTCCAGGTTCACGATGGATAGCGTGGAGTAGATGAAGGGCCAGCCGCCGTCTTCACCTCCCTTCAGATCGTTCACCTCGGAGACGACGTAAGCGCGATCACCCACACAAACGAACTCTGCATCATGCGCTCCTTTGACCTGCGGCGCGGTGACTTTGACCAACCCGGCCATCACCTTGTCAGCTGCCGCCTTGGGGTTCCAGTTGGCGGGAACGAGCTTGGGCGGCTGGGCAGGCTTGTTGAGCTTGTTCACCACCTGCTTCAGGCTCACGGCACCGGAGACGTCTTTGCCTGCGACCACGTCTTCTTCTTTGAACTTCGCGAGCAAGATCTCCCCTGCGCCACCGCGATCACAATCATAGGTGATCCAGATGAGGCCGTCCTTGTCCTGCACGCCGTCGGGATAGGACACACCTTTGCGTTCATCGAGCAGCAGCCCGTCGTTCCACGTCGCGCCATCGTCGGTGGAGAGCTGCGCGGTGAGATGGCTGCGACCGGTGAACTTGTAGTGATTCACAAGCAGGAGATTGCCCGAGGTGAGACGGCGGATGAAGAAGCGCGAATGCGGCGTGGCGATGCTGGTGGGTTTGCCGGGTGTCCAGGTGCAGCCCTTGTCGGAGGAATGACTTTCCCACAGCACCTTCTCGGTGCGAATGAGCATCCAGAGACGGCCATCCTTCAACTCCACGATCATATTCTCCAGTCCCGCCTTCGCCGTCTTGATGGCACCATGCAGCTTCCAAGTCTTGCCTTCATCGGTGGAGATCGCTGCGCCAAAAACTTGTTTCGGATCAAATCCCGCCCACGCCGCCAAGGGTTCCAATGCGTGCACCACTGGCAGCGCCCACTCGCCGTTCGAGAGCACCGTCGGCTTGTTCATCCGGAAGCTGAAGGGACCGTCAAAGCCGACGCGGAACTCCGCGCCCCAAACCGGCGGCGAAGCATCGGGATCGTCACAGATGCGTGCATAGACCCCGTGCTGGATGCTGTCCTTGACACTGCGATTGAAGAGATACCAGAGCCGCCCTTTCGGGTCGATCCACAGGCAGGGGTCGTAGCACCGTGTGCCATCGCTCAGCGGCAAACCCATGGCCTGCGGCGCGGAGAAGGTCTTACCACCGTCGTCGCTATGCGTGAGCACGACCGTATTATCAGGCTCGGGCTCTTTGGTTCCTCCGGTAAACCAAGAGACAAACACGCGTCCCTTGGCCGTGCGTTCAAGTCCAGGAATGCCCTGCCAAGTGCGCTTGGCGAGGTCGATGGTGACCGGTTCAGCGGCTTGGAGTGCGGCAAGGGTGAAGATGAAGCATGATAGGCAGCGAAGAATCATAAGGTCATGGCGTTACTTGGGTTGGTTTGGGGCGAATGGAGATGGGCGTTTCGGGATTGACGAGCAGCCAGGCGAGCGAGCCTGCTAGACAGACGGACGCAGCGGCCAGGAATGAGGCGTTCCAGCCAAAGTGCTCTGCGATCCAAGGCGTGAGTGATGCGGTGACCGCGCCGCCAACCACCCACCCGGCACTTGGAACAAGGCATAGCCAATGAGAAACGCGCTGAACACCCAGCCGAGCTGCACATCCGTCAGCCCATGATCCTTCTGAAGCGCCTGACCTGCGATGGAGACATTCACGCGATCCAGATACGCGACCGCGCTCACCATGAACATCCAGCCGATGAGCAGCCAGCGCAGCCGACCCTTCACGGATTTGGCGAGCCAATGGGGAGATTGAGGCGTGTTCATTGCTGGGGAAAGTGTTTTAGCGCTTCACGCGACCCGCCGAGTCTCCGCCGACTAGCGCTGCGATTTCCTCGCGCGTGCTGAAGTTGAAATCACCTTCGATGGAATGCGCGAGACAACCGGCGGCAGTGGCGAAAGCGATGGCGCTTTGTGGCGCGTCGAGATCGGGGTTGGTCAGTGCGAAAAGCAGCCCCGCCGTGAAGGCATCGCCTGCGCCGAGACGGTCCACGATGTTCGTGATGGGATACAGTTGGCCATTCTCGGGAGTATGGCAGACTTGATCCGTGGCCTTATCAAAAAACAGGCCGCCGAAGTTGTTGTGCGTGGCGGAAATGGCTTCGCGCACGGTCATCGCGACGCGTGAGATCCGAGGAAATAGCTGTGAAATCTGACGTGCCAACTCATCGAGCGATGGGGAGCCTTGAATGCCGAGCATGGCTTCCGCATCCTCGCGACCACCGATGAAAAGGTCTGCGAACGGCAACAAGTCACGCATCGTGCGTGTCGCCAGCTCGCGCGGTGGCAAAGACGGCTCCCACTGCCAGAGCTTGCTGCGATAGTTCATGTCGATGGCCACCTTCACCCCACGCTGCGAAGCTTCGTGCAAGGCGATCAGGGTCACGTCAGTTGCATTGCGCGAAATCGCGGGCGTAATGCCGGAAACGATGAACCATTCCGCGCCATCGAAGATCGCGCTCCAGTCGTAGTCGGCCGCTGGTGTGATCGCAATGGCTGAACCTTCGCGATCATAGATCACATTGCCTGGACGCTGATTCGCACCAGTTTCGAGGAAATACAAACCAAGGCGGCCTTGTGGCGTGCGCAGGATGTGGCGAGTATTCACTCCGAGCGACCGCAGATTCGCTACACACGCATCGGCAATCGCATGCACCGGCAGCGCCGTGACGAATGCCGCATCGCCACCGAGATAAGCAATCGAGGCAGCAATGGAGGCCTCGGCTCCGGCAAACGTCACGTCCAGCGTGCCGGGCATGGCTTGCTGGAAACGCTTGAAACCCGGTGCCGCCAGCCGCGCCATGATCTCGCCAAAGGTGACAACGCAGCTCATGCCTCACCTCCCTGCACACGCTTCACGATGGCCGACACGTCACGCGCATTGGCCGTGATACCGCTCCAATCCTTGCGCTGAATCAGCTCGCGTGGAGCCAGCCATGAACCACCGAGTGCCAAGACTGAAGGCTCGCGCAAATACGCTTCCGCATTCGCCGCACTCACGCCGCCAAGGGGAATGAATTGAATGCCGAGATGCAGGAACGGCGCAGCGATGCTGCGCAGATAAGCGAGTCCTCCGCTCGGTTCACTGGGGAAGAATTTCAGCCAGCGGCAGCCTTGCTCGATCGCGAGTTCGATGTCCGTCGGCGTGCAAACTCCAGGCGCAAAGGGCAGCCCAATACGGCGCGCTTCGGCGACCACACGCGGATTCATTCCGGGGGCCACGCCGAATGCGGCCCCGGCCTCTTTGACTTCGCTCACCTGCTCCGGCGTGAGCACCGTGCCCGCCCCGACGAGCATCTCAGGCACCTCAGCACGGATACGTTTCAGTGATTCCATCGCCGCGTCAGTGCGTAGCGTCAGTTCAATGCAATCAATGCCGCCCGCAAGCAGTGCACGCGCCAGAGGCACTGCATCGGCGACGTCATCAATGACCAGCACAGCAAGCACACCCGTGCCTTTCAGATGGGTCAGAAGATCGAGGTCGGTTCGTTCAGGTTTGGTCATGTGGTTCTAATGCTGAGGGTCGCGTTTGTATGCAGAGCAAACACCTTGAAGTTCCCCCGGGCAATGCTCCAGAGATGTTATGGTAACAAGTCTCTTCATGCCGACATCTCAAACACCCAATCTCGATGCTATAGCCAACGCTGCCGGGGTCTCGACGATGACGGTTTCCCGCGTGCTGAGAAACGCCCCCAACGTCTCGCCAGAAACACGGGACCGCGTGCTCGCTGCGGCGCGTTCCCTTAACTACCAACCCGATCCGCACCTCGCCCGCATGATGCATCTCGTGCGAGGGCGCAAAGCCTCCAAGCAGCGCGCCGTGATCGCCGTCATTCGGGAAGACATCCCTGGCGATCCGATGCGCGACGCCGCGTATCAATTTGTTTCCATCGACGACATCCGTTATCGAGCACAGCAGCACGGTTATCAGGCCGAAGAGTTCTGGCTTGGACGCGACAAACTCACCCCCAAGCGCCTGCAAAAAATCCTTCACGCACGCGGCATTGAAGCCGTCATCGTTTCACCGCAGAGCAGCGCGCTACCGTGCCGCGAGTTGGACTACACGCCCTTTGCCGCCGTCACCTTCGGCTTCGCCATGCGCGAGCCCCCACTCCACATCTGCGGCACCAACTTGAACCTCGGCATCCAAATGGCTGCGGCAGAACTCGACCGCCGCGGCTATCAGCGCATCGGAGTCGCCGTCACGCGATGGATCGATTTTAGGTCTCAAAACGGCTACAGCGGCGGCATGTATTTCTTTCACCAAGACCTGCCGCCAAAGCGCCGCGTGCCTACACTCCTGATGCCGCATCATCAGATCAGCGAGAACTTCGCCACCTTTTCGGAATGGATCAAAAAACACCGCCCCGACGCACTCATCACCTTTGATACCCATGTGCCCGGCTGGCTGAAACAACTCGGCTTGCGAATGCCTGAAGACATCGGCCTCGTCGTGCATGATTGGACTCCCCCAATGAAAGCCTACGCTGGCATCCATCATCGCAGGGATCAGATAGCCGGTGCCGCCGTCGATCTCATCGCCACCCAACTCCTCCATCACGAGTTCGGCATCCCCGCCGTCCCCCGCCAGATCCTCATCTCACCCGAGTGGGTGGACGGCGAGAGTGTAAAATCTGTTTCTTGATAGCTGAGGGATAAGTCGCATCAGCGGCCCAAGTTCATGTTCCGCTTGGAATTGCAGAATGGAGTGCGAGTAGCGGGGCGGTGATGTGTGTGAGGGTGGATCTCATGGTGTTAATCTTTCAGCGGGATGCCGCGCAGGATGAGAGGATCGAAGCGATAGGGTGACTCGCCAGCGGCCCAGGCGATGCCGCGGAGCAGGATGGTGCGGAAGAAGGGGTCATCGAAGGTCCAATCGAAGTGGCCCAGTGTGGAGGCCACGACGCGGCCTTTTCCGTGCTGGTGAGCCCAGATGATGGGTTCGGCGCTGACCTTGTCGCCCACGATTTCGTCGGAGGTGGCGAGCGCGGTGATCTTGCTGCGGTCGCCTTGCAGGTTCCAGAAGCACTCGTCGGCGAGCGTGAAGGTGCCCGGCAATCCGAGCATGATGGGATGACGCGACTCCGGCAGCTTCAGGGTGATGACCTTGTGCTTGTAGCGGCTGTCCTTTCCCTTGGCTAAGCCGAGCAGATTCGCGAGCGCTGGCGAAGCATTCCAGAGCACATAGTGCGACAGCACGAGGCCACCGCCGCGATTCAGGAATGCCTCGATCTGTGGCAAGTGACTCGCGTCTTTCCAGCACTGCGGACTTTGATAAAGCATAATGACATCCGCCGTGGCGAACTGCTCCTCCGTGGGCCATTCCAAGGTGCTCAGGGCCGTGACCTGCGGTGAGCCTGCGGTGATCAAGGCGCGGTCTGCCTCCACCTGGGGGCGATACATGTTCGTCACCGCCTCATCTCCTGGACCTGCGCCGCCCAGCAGCACTTTCCAGCGTTTCGGCAGCACATCGTGAGAATGGGACCTCGGCGGGTGATCCTTGGCACCTCCGGCGAAGAGAATGGTGAGCGGTCGCAGGCTCGCCTCCGCGGCGGGCTTCGGTGCCTTGCCGAGAACGGCTGCGACCTCGGCGCGGCTGCGCAGTTCCGGCGTCTGAACGCCATAGGTGTGCTCGGGTTCCGCCTGGGCGTTTGCCAACAAACCGGTGGAGGCAGCGAGTGCTCCCGCCGAGCGATGGAGAAAGGTGCGACGGGTGATGTCGGTAGGGAGTGTGGGGGTGGGTTTCATGGTATGAGTTGAAGGCAGTTGCAGGGGTGTTGGATCATTACTTCTCAAGCGGTTTGAGGTAGATATTGCGGAACTGGATCGGGCTGCCCTCGCTTTGCAGGCAGATCGCGCCGCTGGACGGTTTGGCGCCAGTGCCCTTGTTCTGCAGCAGGCCGTTGATGGTCAGTTGGATCGAATCGCCATCGCAGACGATGTCGTAGTTGTTCCACTTGCCCGGAGGGTTCTCGTTCGACGACTCCTGTTTATTGGCTCTTAGGTATGGTTTTACAACTGGGCCGAGCTGCTTGCCGTTGACGGTCAAGGACGAGAGGTTGATCAAATAGAAGTCACCTGCGTTCTCATGCATGACTTGGGCCTCGATGGAGGTTGGCCAGAGGAGGTCGGGGCCTGTCTTGTGCAGCAGCACGCCGCTGTTGGTCGGCTTGCCGTCCCAGCGCCACTCGAGATGCAGTTGATAGTTCGCGTAGTCTTTGATGGTGCGGAGGTAGCCCGACGGCTTGCCCTCACAGTGGATCACGCCGTCGCGGACTGACCAGACCTTTGCGACGTTTGAATTGTCGTCTTTACCCTTCCCAATCTCGGGGCTGAAGGGAATCCAGCCGTCGAGGGTTTTTCCGTCGAACAACATCACCTTGGCCGCCGGTTCGATTGCGTGCCCGGTAGGCAGTTCCGTGATGGCAATGTCCTTGTAGCGCACGATGGCGGTTGAATTGCCGTGGATCTGCACCGCGATGATGCCGGTGGTCTCGACGGTCGGGTCGGTCTCGGTGTAGTCCACGGTCTGCACGCCATTGAGCCAGATTTGAATGCGCGGGCCTTCCGCGCGGATGCGGTAGTCGTTCCATTCTCCGACCGGTTTACGCGCCTTTTCCAGCACTTCCTTCGTGGGTCTCTGGATGACTTTGCTGCGGCGAATGTGGTCGTAGAGCGCTCCGTCGTAACCTGCGCCGAGGTCCGCCTGAAATCCGGATACTTCGGTGCCCTTCGGGACACGCTTGGAGCGGAAGTGCACACCGCCATTCACGAAGCCCTCGGTGCCTTCCAGCTTCCATTTCAGCGTGAGTTCAAAGTCGCCGAACTCTTTGGTCGTGGTGAGGTAGTCGTTGCGGATTTGCTTCTTCTCGAGTGAACCCGAAGTGAATGCCCCGTCTTCAATGCGCCACTGCGTGGTGGTATCGCCCTCCCATCCGGTGAAGGTCTTGCCATCGGAGAGCGGTGTCTGCGCCGAGGCCGCGGAGGTGATGAGGCAAAGGGTGAAGAAGAGTGGTTTCATGGGTTGGATGGGGTGCTTGAGGTTGATTTGCATGGTCGTGGACTCATTTACCCAATTCGCTGACGTAGCGGATGAGGTCGGCAAGTTGTTGCTCGCTGAGTGTGGCGGTGAGGCCATCGGGCATGAGGGTGCCGCCGGTCTGGATCTTGTTGGTGTTGGTTCGTTGGAGCGACTTGACGCTGCCGGTGGCTAGGTCGCGGATGTCGATGGTGTCGGTGGTCTCGGTATGTTTAAACCCTGCAATGACGCTGCCGTCCTTCATCGTAACGGTGGCAGCTTCGTAGCCCTCTTTGACATTGAGTGCGGGCCAGATGATTTCACCGATGATCATGTCGATGGGCATGCTGCGGCTGATGGCGCTGAGGTCGGGGCCGATCTTGCTTTGCGGCGCTCCGGGCATGTGGCAGGCGATGCAGCCGGTTTGCTCGAAGAGCTTTTTGCCTTCGGCAGTGCGGCCGATGGTCTGCGCGGATTTCACGAGCGTGGCGACATACGCCTTCGTATAGACGGGGAGTGTGGTGTTCATGCCCGCGAGATTCATGAGCAGTTGCGGCAGTTTGCGGTCGCTATGGCCGAGCAGATTCAGTGCGGCGAGGGTAAGCTTGGCGCTGGCGGCGCTGAGCGCTTGCGGCTTCGACACGGCCTTGTTGAAAGCGGCGCTGCCTTCTGCGCGAGCGAGCATGGCCTTGAGCAACGGTGTGGCTTCCTCGCTGCGCTTGGCGTGGTCGAGTTTGCCCAGCACGATCCGTGCAGCCTCGTCCGGACTGCCAGTGATGAGCGCATCGAGCGCGGTGGCTTGCAGTTCGGGCGACGCAGCGCTGTCGATGATCCGGAGCAGCGTGGGATCGGCTGGGCCGCCAAAATCACCGATGGCCATCAGCGCGGCTTTGCGCAAAGGCAGCGGTGTTGCTTCGTCGGCAGGGAGGGCGCGGATGCGCTCGGCAAAGGCGGCGAGTTTCCAAGCACCCGCGATGCGCACGGCCTGGGTGCGCACGGCTGCATTCGTCGAAGTGAAGAGCGGCTCGATCAGCGAGGCGGTGTCCTTGGGTTTGGAGCCGCGCAAGGCGGATGAACTGGCGAGAGCAGCGAGAACGGCGGGATCGTGGCCGCCGCGCTCGAGGATGAGTCGGATGTCAGTTGCTCTGGCCACGGTGGCGAGGGCTTTGAGCCAAAGGGACTGCCGAGCGGCATCGCCTGCATGACGCTCGATCTGCTGGCGCATGATGTCCCTGTTGTTCTCCACCTTGGCATTTTGCAGGGCAAAGATGAGGTGCTCGTCCTTGTCGAAAGCGAGTTTTCCTGCGGCGAGTGCCGGGAGCCAGATCGGAGCGAGGCCGTTCAGCGTCTTCGGAAGTGCGTGTTGATGATAGGCGTTGAAAGGCTTGTCCAAAGCGCGCAGGGCGACCACGGCCGCGCGTGGGTCCGGCACGTAGCTGGCCGCGACGATGGCTTCCAGACGCACCAGCGGGTCTTCATCGGCAATCTGCGGTTCCAGCAAAGTAGTGGCCTTGGGCAAAGCACCGTCGCGCGCCCACGTCGAAAGCGTGCGCGTGGCATAGGCGCGAATGCGGGCGTCCGGCGAACGTAGCAACGACTTTAACAACTCGGGTCGCGCCGTTTCGTGGGCCTCATAAATGGCGAGGGCCTGCAGGCGGCGGTATTCATTCTTCGCATCGCCCGCCTTGAGTTTGGCAACCCATGTGTCGAGTGCCGTGGTCACTTCCTTGCTGTTGCGCTCGAACAGCAGGCGCTTGGCTTGATACTGGGCCCAGCGCTCGGGGGAGTCGAGTTGCTCCAAGAGGTCACCCGCTGTGGCATTCACGAGCGATGCAGGCTTAACCAGCGGGCGGCCCTTGTAAGTCACACGCCAGATGCGGCCATGTTCCTTGTCGCGATCGGGATGACGATAGGAGGCGCTGTAGTGGCCAATGATGGGGTTATACCAAT
>CAMBPV010000145.1 GCA_945869695.1 Prosthecobacter debontii | reverse complement strand
CCCACCGGGCATCCTGAAGGGATGCAAGAAACGACCGGAGACGTCTCCGCTCCCTCCCCGTCAGGGCGCTCGCCAGAGCGTGGCCCGAGCTCACCGGTGGGCGTAGCATTGGGTACTTTCGATGGGCGGTCGATCGCCTGTCGGAGGCTGAGGGTTTGCAGTCACCCCGAGGGCAGGAGAAATCCAAAAGGCCGGGTTCCAAGTGGCGATGTTCAGGGACGAAGGGATGCAGTTTGAAAGGGTATTCTCTGCGGTCTTCTGATCTCGGGCGGTGTGGAATTCTGGAATGGGCTTCGGTGCTCGTCGTGGCCTGAGCGGGAAGGTTAAAAAGACGCCGGACACTTTCATCCTTCCCTGATTTGAAACCGGCGATCGGGTCCCCAATCGATTCGGAGCTTGAACTGGCTGTTGCCACCGCTCATCGTGCTTCTGTGATTTATGCGCATTCTGATTAAACGCTTTTTCGGGCTAGTTGCGTTCCTTTTGGGGGTCGCGCTGAGCGGTTGATTCATCTACAACCAAATTTGGCCAACTGAAGAGTTTACGTCTGGCTTCCGAAGCGTGTTTCAACTCGGCGTGTCTATTGGTGGGGTGGAAATGGATGCGCTACAAGGGTAAGGGAATCGAGGAAGTGATTCCTCCAGAGCTGAAGTGTCCCGAGCTAGAAGCTGCGACCGCACGAGCCAAAGCGACATTGCCGGAGTTCATCGTTGAGGTGGAGAAGGGGATCGATGGTGCCTACGTGAAGTTTCCGCTGATCACGACTCAAGGGTTGACGGAGCACATTTGGGCTTATGTCCATTTTCACAGGGAGGGTCGCTTCAATGTCTCTCTCGTGAACACGCTGACTGACGAAAAGGAACCGAGCAGAGGTCGAGGAGATGTTCAATCCATGGATGTGGAGGAATGGCAGATCATGTCTGCGGACGGCTCGATTCGAGGGGGCCTTCACCTTTGTGGCGTTATTCGAGTATTGGACGCGGCAGGGCAACAGCCTAACAACCCTGATGAAGGAGCAGAAGGCCCAATTGAAGTCCGCGTCATGAAGCGCTCGAGACCCTGCGATGAAAAAGGTGGCGGATATTTTTCTTGAATGCCTCATCCCCGCCATGCCACACTTCGAAAGTTAGGCCAAGAAAACAAATCCAGCGTCATACAAACTGCCCAACACCGTTTCTTGGTTAACTCGACAGCCCCTCAATCCCCCGATGCCCTTGCGGCACCCTAATCCTATGAACACGCAAAACCAGACCACAATCACTGATATTGATATTCCTTTTGGGCGCCTCGTGGTGATCATCCTGAAGTTGATGTTGGCGGCTCTTCCTGCCGTGATTTTGTTTTATGCGGTCGCCGGACTCCTCACGTATTTGGCCGTCATGTTGATGCAGTTTGATACTCCGAAGATCGAGTACCTGCCTGAAGGCACCGCTGGTCAGCAGCGGCTCACCCGGTGAGAAGCTTTGCCTTTGATCGATTTGCCGGAGACGGGAGGAGATTGGATTACGACGGCTTCAGATCCTCTGCTCCTTTTGCACCGATGCTGATTTGCGGTCGCGGCTTTCGGTTTAGAGCGCGAGAAACTCAACGCCGGGGAAGCGCTGGCACAGGGCGCGGATGGAGGGGGTGTCCATGATGAGGAAGGCGGTGGAGAGGGCGTCTGATAAAGCGGCGGTGGGGGCGACGACGTGGGTGCGTGTCTCCCGGACGGGGACAGGGCGGAAGCTGCGGGGGTCCATGATGTGGGCTCCTTTGACGGCGAAACCGCTGCTGCTGAGGGCACGGTCTCGGAGGCGGAGGCTCTGGGTCTGATCGCCTCCGATGGTGACAATCCAGCCGGGGTCTCCTGGCGGGGCTCCAAGGCCGAGGATGGTGCTGTCTCCGGCGTTGAGCAGGACGTTGGTGATGCTCCAGTCATCGAGAACGCCGATGCATTGGTCGAGGGCGTAACCTTTGCCCACGGCTCCGAGGTCAAAAGCGATGCTGTCGGCTTTGGAGATGACTCTCATGCCTTCGGGCTCGAGATCAAAGAGGGCGGTGCCGATGTGCTCGCGGGCCTCGTCGAGCTCGGCTTCGGAGGGCTGACGCGGGGTGCCGTCTTCGTTCCGCCAGAGGCTCATGAGGGGGCCGATGGTGATGTCAAAGGCACCCTGAGTCTCGGCGTGCACGGCTTTAGCGAGGCTGAGGCAATCCCAGGTAGCGAGCCCGACGGTGGCGGATTCTCCCTTTTTCAGATGGCTGATGCGGGCGATGTCGCTGGTGGATTTGTAACGGCTGAGTTCTTCCTCGAGCCGGTCAATCTCAGCAAAGACGGCGGCGGCGGCGCTGCCGGCATAAACGGGGTCCACGTCCGGCTGAGCGATGGTGATCTCGAACTCGGTCGCCATGGCCTCATGGCGGAAGCGATGGTGCTCAGTCATGCCGCTGGGGTGCGGGGGTGGTTTTGGAAAGGAAGAGATCCCAGAGCCCTTGCTCGACAAACATGACGAGCATGACATTCGGCCGGAGGCCGTAAATGCTGGAGGACTCGTAAGCACGGCCGGCGAGCTTGGCCTCCACGGCGGCGCGTTGCTCGCTATCGACAATGATGATGGAGCCCTGAAGGGTGTCCGGCACGGTGGTCTGATAGCCGACGGCGTCGAGGGTGCGGAAATACCAGGGGAGCGGCCAGCCGGAGTCGCGGTCGATTACTTGCATGGCGAAGCTCTGAGGCTGGAGGATGGCGAGTGCTTCGACGCGTTTGACGAGGTCGGTGATGTTCGTGGAGGTGTGGGAGTATACGTAGGGGTTCCGCGGGTCAGCCCGGTATTGATGAATGGAGAGCCCGGTCTGGAGGCTGAGATGCCAGATGCCCGCGCCGATGATGCCGACCATGGCACCCCGGGTCATGCGACCCGTGAAAGCACCCCAGATGGCAGCGCCCCCGGCTCCGGCCAGGAGAGTGAGTCCATACTGGGCGCTGAGGATGGACCAGGGCGTTTTGTATCCGATGAGGGAGTAAACGGTGAGCAGCGCGAGGGTGTAGATGGTGAGGAACACGAGAAAGGCCTGCCGCGCCCGACTCTTATGCTGACCGAGAAAGGCATAGGCCATGCCGACGACTCCGAGGCAACCGATGAGGGCCTCTGACCAAACGAGTCCATCTTTCCGCCAAAACAGGAGCGTCAAGTAGTAGTGCCACGGCTTCTCATGCCCAGCGCCCTGGGAGCGCTGAAAATACTCGGCGTAGGTGGTGACGCTGTCTCTGACGGCCTGCCAGTTTTTGAAGCCTGATGAGTAGAGGGCAACGGAGACGATGACGGCGGGCACGAGCACCCAGAGCCAGTCGCGATTTTTCTTTTTGGAGGATGATGATGAGGAAAGCGAGAGCCGATTCCTGGGCCTGTCGGTAAAGGAGCCGCAAACGACGCGAGCGGCGATCCATCCACAACCTGCCGCGCCGAGATTCAGGATGAAGGTTTCTTTGGTGGCATGCTGAAAGCCGAGGGCTCCGCCGGCAAGAAGCAGCCAGGCGATGTTCTTTGACTGCGAGTAACGCCAGCAGGAGAAAAGGAAGAGGGAAACGAACATGACGAGCGGCACCTCCATGATGAAGTAACGGCTGTAAAAGACCATCATGGGTGAGACGGCCATGAGCAAGAGCGCGAGGGCAGTGCCGACGCGACCGAGGACATCACTGATCAAAAAGGTGAGCAGGAAAAGGACGAGGCTACAGGCGACGACGACGCGTCGGAGCCCGGTATCGGTGAGCTGATCCGGATGAGTCCAGCCGGCAAACCAGCCGTAGGTGCGGGTGAGATTATGCAAGCCGGGGCCGTGGTAGTCTTTGTTATCGTAGTCGAAGACGCCGGTCTTCCAGAAGTCCACATACTTGGTGGCCAGGATGGCCTCGTCCGTGTGCATGGGGCGCTTTTCGAGGTATGGAAATCGAAAGTCCACGGCCAGGATCAGTGCGATCAGGGCGAGGATCCCAAAGGACGTCCAGCTTATGTTTGATTCCTTTTTGGCCATGAGTGTGCGGGGAAGGGGTTGGTTAAGGCAGATGCATCCGTTTTGCAACCCGAGCCTCGGAGGGGGAAGGATCCGTGCTCGGGTTTTGGCGGACTGAGCGGTTGGGCGGCGCTACTCCCGCTTTACCGATAGGAAGGCGATGAGGTCTCTGATTTCTTCATCGGTCAGTTTGGTGAGCAATCCCTCAGGCATGATGGAAATGGGGAGGCGTTGCTTTTTCACAACGGTCTCGGATGGGACCTCGAAGGATTTTCCGGTGACGTCTGCATACAACTGGCGGCCCCCACGCTCTCCCATCTGAAAGGCGGTGCGCGTTTGGCCGTCTGAGGTGGTGATCACAAAGAGTCGGAACCGCTGGCACCACTCCCTTCGGGTGCGCGTTTGGCCGTCTGAGGTGGTGATCACAAAGGTCTCCCACTGCGGGGCGACGTTGCGGCTGGGTTGGAGGACAGATTCCAAAATGTAGTCAGGCGTGGCGGAGCGGCCGATGAGGGTGAGGTCAGGTCCGGCGGTGCTCCCGATGCCCTCCATGCGATGGCAGGCTAAGCAGGCTCCCAGTTTAGGCGAGGCGAAAACGCGGCGACCGTTGTCGAGGTCGGGCTCACCGGTAAGCTTATGAAGATGGGCCTTCCAAGCGCGGATATCATCGAACCGGGCGGGACGTCTGGTATTCGGTGTGGAGGTCCCGAGGATGCGGCTGACAAGCGCACGCTGCTCGGGGGAGGCGAGGGACTTGAGCTCGGCCTGGGCTTCGAGGTTAAAAAGGGTGCCTTGGAGAGTTTGCAGTGCAGCTTTTTGAATGACGGGTTCCTTCCCCATGGCGAGGCGGAGAAGGCCCGTTCTGTCTTCGTCGCGGATTTCAAGGTAGGAGAGGGCATTGGCCCGTGCGTTGGCGGATTGCCTCACATCGAAGGCGATGCGTCTGAGGATGGGGTGCTTTTCACTGTCAGGCAAAAGACCGAGTAAATGAACGAGCCAGGGCGCGTCGGTTGCATTGGCGGAATTGAAGATGGACTCCAATTGTGAGGGCTTTAAATTTTGATCCCGATTTGGCAGAACCTGGAGAGCCAATATGCGGCGTGTGTTTGGGACGTCGGCGGAGTCGATGTCTTCTTTTACCTGATCTAGGATGTCGTTCTCGGTCGGGTTTTCCTGATCGATACGCGCGATGGCAGTTAGGCAAGCGTGATAGATCTCGGGCTTGGTGGTGGGTTCGGTCAAGAGGTAGCCCAGCTTGAATTTCTGAGAGCGGAATCGGCCGTCCGCGATCCAATGCAAAGCGAGCAGTGCCATGCGTGGGTCGGAGTCTGAAACGGCTCGGCCGAGGAGTGAATCGTAGAGCACAGGCAAATGACCATCGGTGATGCCCTCTCTCTCCAGCCCGCGTCGTCCGGCCAGGAGAACACCGGCCCGCTGCCTGACATCACTGAGCGGGAGGTTGGCGAGATCTCGCATCAAGACGGGCTCATGGGAGAGTCGCTCGATCCAAGCCGTGAGAAGAAAGGCGTCATCTGTTGCCAAACCGGCCAGCGCTTCGTCGAGTGTGGGAGGCGGTCCGGTGCGCACGGTGTCCGCTTTTTCAGTCGCGGAGTTCAGGGCAGGGGACTTGGCGGGTGACTCGGTGAGGATGCGCGGTGTTTTGGCTGAGATTTTCCAGATGCGGCCGGAGCCGTGGAGCTCGTAACTCCGGCGCACCCAATCGCTGACAAAAAGGGCGCCATCCGGTGCGACGGCAAAGGCAACGGGTCTGAAATCGACTCCGCCCTGACAAAGGATTTTCCGGGAGGCTGCGAATGAGGCTCCCTTTCGGGTCAGTTGATAGCTCTCGATGCGATGATCTCCCCAGGAGGCCACGAGCAGCGATCCATGCCAGGCATTGGAAAGTCCGGCAAACTCTGGCTGAGCCTCGGGTGCATAGAAGATGACATCACACGGAGCCTCGCCTGTGCCGGCGAGCATGGGCAAGGTGCCGAGGCGCTCACCATCCCACGAGACAAAAGGGTGCGTGCCACTGCGGCCGTAGCGGAACTGATACCCGTAGTCGCCACCCTCCACGATGTGATGCAAGCGACAGGGCGGAGAGGAGTCGGGATCATTGTCCGTCGCAAAGACATTTCCCCATGGATCCACGCACACACCAAAGGCATTCCAAAAACCGGTGGCCACTTTTTTGAGCCGTTTGCCACTGGCATCAAAGTGCCAGATGTTTCCACCCTCACCCTGGCCCGTGATGGCGGTGCCGTCCGATCCATTCAAGGTGTAGCTCTCTCCCAAGTTCTCCCCCATGCCGAGGTAAACTCCCCCCTTTGAGTCAAACGAGAGCCCCGATAAACCATTGTGCGGATACTTTCCCGCGGACTCCATCCACACAAGTTTTCGATCAACCTTCTCCCACTTTCCGTCGTCATCTGCATCGCGTAGGCGCAGCACCTCGTCACGAGTGGAGACATAGAGCGATCCATCGGGATGGATGGCCATGTCCATGGTCATGTCAGTCTCACCATAGATGACTTCACGCTGATCCGCTTTCCCATCGCCATCCGAATCGGTGAGGCAAACGATCTGGTCGTGTGCGGGGCCCTTCCAATCCTTGGGTCTAAAGTGAGTGTGACTCTCGATGACGAAGAGTCGTCCCTTCTGATCGAACGCCATCCCGATGGGTTGCTGAATCAGGGGTTCAGTGGCGAACAGTTCGATTTGAAGCTCGGGATCATCCAGCTTCGGCAGTTCCTGAGCCGTTCCGTCTGATGAGATGAAAAGGGCAATGGCGAAACAAAGAAAAGCGCGCATGAGTTTGAAAACGACGACGCCCTATCTTGCCCATTCCTCGTTCGATTGGCAAAGCCGAATCACTCTCATCTCGGAGATTTAATACTCGATCAAGGCTTTGATGACCTTCCGCTCTTTCACCGCGGTAAAGGCTGAGTCAATCTCGTGCAAGGGGAATCGGTGAGTGATGAAATCGGATGACGTCAGTCGGCCCTCACGGATCCACTGGCAGAGGATCGGCTGAGATTCTTTTTCAAATGCACGCGTCGGCCATTGGTGCACGAAGAGGTTAAAATTAAAATCGGCTCTCGATTTATCGATGTGAAGAATTCCGCCCGTCAGGACGCCATAGATGCAGTGAGAGCCTCCCCGTCTGAGCAGAGGGATTCCATCCTGAAGAATATCCGGACTTCCCACCGCATCGATCACCGCGTCCAGTTTACGACCCCGAGTCTGTGGCAAGGCACGGATCGATCCGTCTTCAGGTGAAAAAGTCGCATCCGCTCCGAAGCTGAGGGCCTTCTCCCGTTTTTCGGCGTGACGATCCACCAGGCCGATCCAGCCCAAGCCAAAGAGTCGGCCCAGTTTGACGAAGCTGAGACCCACCGGCCCAGCGCCGTAGATCAAGACATCATCTCCCGGCTTCAAATGAAAATCTCGGAACGCCCCCAGCACCTCCCGCCAGGTGCAAAGCAGAACCGCTTCTTCGGCAGGAATATCCGCATCGACCCGAGTCTGAATCTCATACACCTCAACCCAACCATTCGCCTCGTTTGCCACCCCGTCCGCCACCATCGCCTCATGATCATTCGCCAATGTGTATTCACCAAAACCTCCCCAGCCCGAGTCCACGCCCTCGACTTGCAAATCGAAGTTCAACCCTCCCACAACCCGATCACCCACCACAAAACTCTTCACCTTTTTGCCGACCTCGGTCACGATCCCCACGCTCTCGTGACCGAGGGCAAAAGGAAATTTGTCTTCCATTCCGGGGAAGTTCCCGTGGAGCAGTTCGCTGTCCGTGCGGTTGCAAAGGCAGGCGCACTCCGTCTTCACCAGCGCCTGAAATGGGCCAGGCTTCGGTGCGGGTGTGTCGAGGATTTCCAGATTTCCGGGGTGAACAGCGATGACGGATTTCATAGTGAATTGCCTTTTTAGGCTGTTTTTCAGTTGGACGCAAGAATTCCAAATCCAGAAACGTTTCTAAATTTAGAATGCTTAAAGAAGCTCCCATCCTTCCCCCCGAAGACACGCTTGCGCCCGGCACCGAGCGCACGTTGTTTATTCTGGAACTCCTCGGGCAGCACCGTTTTGGCCTCAGCCTCACCGAGATCGCCCGCGAACTGGACCTGCCCGTGAACTCGGTTTTCCGCATCACCGGCACGCTGCACAACCGCGGCTACCTCCAGCGCCGCGAGGACGACAAGCGCTTTGTGCTCACCAACAAGCTCTTCGATCTCTCACGACCTCAAGTGCGCGAGAAAAGCCTCGTCGTCTGCGCTTTGGAATCGCTCAAATGGCTGCGAGATGCCTCCGGCGAGACCACGCAACTCCTCACCAGCGTGAATCATAAGATGACCGTGCTGGAGCAGTGCATCTCCTCGCAACCGATCAAGGTCAGCAGCACCGTCGGTCTCCAGGTGCCTATGTATTCCTGCGCTCCCGGCAAGGCCGTGCTGGCGCATCTGCCGCCCGCCGAACTCGATGCCTTCTTCGCGAGCGTGAAACTCAAGCAATACACGCCCACCACCCTCGCCACGCGCAGCGCCCTCGACGCTGATCTCGCCAAGACTCGCAAACGCGGCTTCTCCACCGACCTCGCTGAAGGCCTCGAAGGCATCCATTGCGCCGCCGCCGCCGTGCTTGATGAGTATCGCTACCCCGTCGCTGCTGTCACCGTCATGGCCCCGAGCTTCCGCGTGAAACGCGACCAATTCGAAAAACTCGGCCACCTCTGCATCCAAGCCGCAGAAACCATCACCCGGAGGCTCCTAGCATGAAACTCATCTTTTTTTCGGCCCTTTTCGTTTCTTTCGGCCCTCTCCTTGCTGCACTGACTCCCCAACAACTCGACTTCTTCGAGTCCCGCATCCGCCCCATCCTCGCGCAGGAGTGCTACGAGTGCCACGGCACCTCCACGAAGCAAAAAGGCGGCCTCGTTCTCGACTCCCGCCCCGGCTGGCAAGCCGGCGGCGACTCCGGCGAGGTCATCAAGCCCGGCGATCCAAAAAACTCCCTCCTCTTCCAAACCCTCCGCCACGAGCACGAAGACCTTAAGATGCCCAAGAACGGTGCCAAGCTCGGCGCCAAGGCCCTCGCCGACTTCGAGCAGTGGATCCGCGAAGGCGCTCCCGATCCCCGCGACACGCCGCCAAGCAGAGCACAGATCGAAAAAGAAACCGCCTGGTCCGCCACCCTCGCACGCCGGAAGAATGAGTGGTGGGCGTTTCAGCCGATCCGAGCTTCAAGTTCCACGTCTCAAGTTTCAGGTTCGTCCCAACATGAAACTTTAAACCTGAAACCTGAAACTGCTTCCATCGACAGCTTCATCAACGCCGAACTGAAGAAACAAAACATCCCCGCCGCGCCGCTCGCGGATCCCGCTACCCTCCGCCGCCGCATCAGCTACATCCTCACCGGCCTTCCGCCGTCGGACTCGTTCGACAAGTCCGACCCGTCGGACCAGATCAACGCTCTCTTAAACTCCCCCGCCTACGGTGAAAAATGGGCCCGCCACTTCATGGACTGGGTCCGCTACGCCGAGTCCTACGGCTCCGAAGGCGATCCTCAGATCCCTTACGCTTACCAATACCGCGACTACCTCATCCGTGCCTTCAACGACGACGTTCCGTATCCTCACCTCCTCAAAGAAGCCATCGCTGGCGATCTCCTTCCAGAGCCACGCATCAAGAACGGCCTTAACGAAAGCGCCATCGGTATCGCGCAGCTTCGCATGGTGCTCCACGGCTTCTCGCCGGTCGATTCGCTCGATGAAATGGTCACCTTCACTGACAACCAGATCGACACGGTAACGAAGGCCTTCCAAGCCCTCACCGTGAGCTGTGCCCGCTGCCACAACCACAAGTTTGACGCGATCAGCCAGACCGACTTCTACGCGCTCTACGGCATCTTCACCAGCACGCACCCCGCCGTCATCGACGTGAATGCTCCCGGCACCGGCGACGCCATTCGTGTGGAGTTGAAGCAGCTCAAAGCGCAGATCAAAACCACGCTCATCGCCGATTGGCTCAAATCGAATCCGCCCGCTCCCACTCAGACCGATCCGCCCCGTGACTCACCAGGGCTTGGAAATTTCGAATGGCTCACGCAAGGCATGACCAAGACCAAGGCAGGTGAATTTGCCATCACGGAAGAAGGCATGCGCATTTACCCCGGCGGCTATTTTTCCGACCTCATCAGCTCACGAGACCGTGCCGTTTTCTACTCGAAACGCTTTGAGAATCCCGGCGGCTCGTTGTGGTTCCGCACGGCTGGAAATGGCGGGGTGAAAGCCAAATACGTCGTCCAGAACTACCCGCGCACCGGCACCATTCACAAGGCCGCCGAACTCAAAGACACCAAGGACGAACAACTCAACTGGCGCTCGCTCGATCTCGATTTCTGGAAGGGTGACGAGATCTTCCTCCAAATCACCACCGCTGCTGATCTGCCAGCCGAATTCAAAGATGGCCGCTCGTGGTTCGGCCTGACCGATGTCGCCATCACCAAGGACAAAACGCCTCCCGTCTCGCCAAAAGCCTCCACCGCTTCGCCGCATCAATTGATCACAGCCTGGCAGAACGAGACGCTGACCGATGCTCGAGCCGAAGCGCTCAACCAACTGATTCAATCCAGCAAGCTCTCGACGAAAGTCGCGACCGCACTGCTCAAACGCTACCGCGACCTCGAAGCCAAGCTCCCGCTTCCCACCCGCGTCCCCGGCGTGATCGAGGCCGACGCCAAAGACGCCGCGCTCTTCGTCCGTGGCGATCACAAACAGCCTGCCGAGATTGTCCCACGCCGATTCCTCGACGCGCTTGATCCAACGCCCTTCAACACCAGCGGCAGCGGTCGCCTCGAACTAGCCGAGCGCATGGCGGACATGAAAACCAACCCGCTTACCGCACGCGTCATCGTGAACCGTCTCTGGCATCACATCTTCGGCCGCGGTATCGTTTCCACGACCGATAATTTCGGTAAGCTCGGCGATCTGCCCACGCACCCTGAGTTGCTCGACTTCCTCGCTCAGCGCTTCATCGAAAGCGGTGGCTCCATCAAAGAGATGGTGAAGCTCATGGTGTCATCGAAGGCTTTTCAGAGGAGTTCTCAGTTCTCGGTTCTCAGTTCTCAGTTGGACCCCGAAAACAAACTCCTCAGCCATTGGAGCATGCGTCGCCTCGAAGCCGAGGCCATTCGCGATTCCATCGTTACCTTGTCCGGCAAGCTCGACGCGACACTCTACGGCGAATCCGTCGGCAGTGGCGATCCACGCCGCAGCATCTACGTCAAAGTCATCCGCAACGCCCTCGACCCGTTCCTCACCACCTTTGACCTTCCCGTTCCTTTCAGTGCCCGTGGCAAACGCGACACCACCAACGTCCCAGCGCAATCCCTCACGCTTCTCAATGACAGCAAAGTCATCGACTGGTCACGCAGTTGGGCTTTACGCAGCGCCGATGCCAAAGACGAAGTTCGCATCCGCCAAATGTTCCGCCAGGCCTACTCCCGCGAAGCCAGCGACGACGAAGTGAAGCAAAGCCTCGCCTACCTCGCCACGCTCCAGCAGGAAAGCAGCCTGCAAGCACGCGAACTTTCCCAGCAGGAAGAAAAGATCACCGCATTGAACCGCCAGATCACGGCGATTCTCGATCCCGCACGCACGAAGCTCCAAGCCGAGCGCAAACTCCCCATCGCCCCCACCGGCCTGCCTGAAGCCCTCGCCGAATGGACCTTCGATAAGGATTTGAGCGATACCAAGGGTCGCATGAACCTCGAACTCGTCGGCGCTGCTCGCATCGAAAACGGCGCCCTCGTTCTCGATGGAAAATCCATGGCCAAATCCGGCTCCTTGTCGAAAAAAATCACCGCCAAGACCCTCGAAGCCTGGGTCATGCTCGACAACCTCACCCAGCGCGGCGGAGGTGTGGTCACCGTGCAGGGCAAAGACGGCGTCCTCTTTGACTCCATCGTCTTTGCCGAGAAAACACCCGCGCATTGGGTCGCTGGTAGCAACTTCTTCGAGCGCAGCGAACTCTTCGAAGGCCCCGCCGAAACCGAGGTCGCTACACGCCCGGTGCACATCGCCGTCGTCTATCAACCCGATGGAACCATCAGCGGCTACCGCGATGGCAAACTCTACGGCATCACCTACCGCAAAGCCCCCGCCGCCGTCTTTGAAACCGAAGCTAGCCAAGTCCTCCTCGGCTGCCGCCACGGCTCACCTACCGGCAACAAAGGCCTCGCCGGTCGCATCTTCCGCGCCCGCCTCTACGACCGCGCTTTGACGCCCGGAGACATCGCCAAGACCGCCCGCATCGAATCCACCACCATCACC
>CAMBPV010000144.1 GCA_945869695.1 Prosthecobacter debontii | reverse complement strand
GAAAGTAGCCACGCTTTTTCACAGCTGACTCATTGAGGCAGTCGGCCACCAATCGCCTGAACTGCGGCTGATCGAGGAAATACTCGACCGGCAGGTAAAAGGGGATTTTTGCCCTGCGCGCGATGTGCGGAGGAAAGACTTTATCCGCCAGCCTGCGCTCGATGTATTTGTCTGTTTTGCCATTAATCTTCATGTTGGCCGGCATCGTAAAAGCCAGCTCAATGAGGCGATGGTCCAAGAATGGAAGTCGATACTCCAGGCTATGAGCCATGGTGTTTTTATCCTGCCGAATGAGCGCCCAGTCTTGAAGCCACTCGTCGTATTGAAGCTTCAATAGACGATCCAGAAAGGGACCCTTTTTGTCCTGCTCGCGCTCATTGGCCATCCACGACTCAGTCGCCCAATGTTTAAATTCAGGGGTGTAAGCATCTCGACGTTCATCCTCACTCCACAGGGTGCGGAGAGCATTAAAATTGTGATTTAGATCTCTGCCCGAGTAGCGAGCCAGAAACTCCACCACCCGCTTCTTCCCCTGACTGCCCAAGTCGGCCGGAAAGGTGAAGAATTTGTTCAGAATAGATACAGGCGTCATCGCAAAAACGGGCGCTGCCAAAGATGTAATCCCAGGAAAGAGCCGACGCATTTTCTCCACCTTCGTGATCACCCCTTGAAAGGAATAGCCCGCAAAAGCCTCGTCAGCCCCTTCGCCTCCGAGAACCACTTTCAGGTCCTTGCTCGCTCCTTGAGCCAGTTTGTAAAAAGCGATGATGAGCGCATCGCCGACCGGACGATCCATGTGATGAACGATCTTCGGCAGCAGATCAAAATCCTCAGGCTGACAAATGATCTCATGATGATGCGTTCCCAAAAACTTGGCGGTCTCCCGGGCGGCAGGCGTTTCATCCACAGGCGAATCAAAACCGATGGAGTAGGTGTTGATGTTGCTCGAGAATTTCGTCATCGCGGCAACGGTGAGTGAGGAATCCACCCCCGCGCTCAGGTAAGCACCCACCGGAACATCGCTCCTCATGCAAAGGCGCACGCAGTCCGTGAAGAGTTGATCCAGCGCCTCGAAGTATTCACCCTCGGATTTGTAAGTGGCAGTCTTTGCATCCAGCAAAGGCACTTCCCAATAGCGCTTCATCGAAAGTGACGCGTCGCTGATGCTGTAGTGAAGGTAGTGCGCCACCGGAAGAGTGAAGATACCCGCAAACATCGTCTGCGGCTCAGGCACATTTCGCAGAGTCAGGAAGGGATCAATCGCGGACAAATTGGTCTCAGCCGAGACGTGCTGACTCTGGAGCAGTGATTTGACCTCACTCCCAAAAAGGAAGCGTCCATGGCTGTGATGGTAGTAGAGAGGTTTTTGTCCGCAACGGTCACGCGCGATGAAGAACTCCCGCTTGTTCGAGTCATAAATGCAGAAGGCAAACATACCATTCATCCGTCGAAGCAAGCCCTCAATGCCCCATTCTTCATAACCATGCACCAGCGTCTCCGTGTCGCTGTGGGTGGTAAACACGTGCCCCTTGTGTTCGAGTTCGTCACGAAGCTCGACGTAGTTATACGTCTCCCCATTGTAACAGATAACGATGGAGCGGTCCTCGTTGAAGATCGGCTGCCAGCCAGTCCCAAGGTCGATGATACTCAGTCTCCGCATTCCCATCTGGAAGGGCACACCTTGAGGCGCTTGATAATCCCCCTCACCGTCGGGGCCACGATGACGGATGACCCTTCCCATTCGCTCGAGAAGCTTGTCTTCTTCAAATCCCGCAAATCCGTATATTCCGCACATAGCTTATTCAATGTCACCCGTGGTAGCGACTCAGTCCACCATCTTCAATGACATGCCGAATTCCTCTCTGGCAAACTGAAACTCACCTCGTCTCTTGAGAATCAGATTCCCGGCATTGGGTGAAATTTTCCGCTCTGATGTAGCGCTTCTTCACCATGAAGCTTCCTAGATCCCTGACTCTTTTCATTTGCTGCCTCGCTCATGCACTCGGTGCGGCAGAACCCGCGCAGGTTGCCCTGGATCAATACTTCGAAAAACAAGTTAGTGCTGTGGAAGGTCAGCTCGAGCGCGAGATCCGAACCAAGGAAGACTGGCTCGCAAAGAAGGATGAATACCGCCGCCAGCTGCGTGAGATGCTGGGCATTGAACCCCTGCCTCCCCGCACAGACCTCCAGGCCACCAAGACGGGCGAGTTTGAGCAGGACGGGGTGGTGGTGGAAAACCTCCACTACCAATCCATGCCGGGCCTTTATGTGACAGCGAATTTGTATCGGCCAAAAGTCGTGGAAAAGCCGCTGCCCACGATCCTCTACGTTTGCGGCCATGCGGTGAAGGAAAAGAACGGCGTGCGCTACGGCAACAAGGCCGGTTACGAGCACCATGGCATGTGGTATGCGAAGCATGGCTTTGTTTGCCTCGTCATCGACACCGTCCAGCTCGGAGAAATCCGAGGCGAGCACCACGGCACCTACAGCAAGGATCGCCTGTGGTGGTTCTCCCGCGGTTACACACCCGCCGGTGTCGAGGCATGGGCAGGCATTCGCGCGCTGGACTACTTGGAAACTCGCCCAGAAGTGGACAAGACCCGGTTTGGCGTAACGGGCCGCTCGGGCGGTGGCGCTTATTCGTGGTGGATCGCCGCACTCGATGAGCGGATCGCCTGCGCAGCCCCCACCGCCGGCATCACGACGCTGCGAAATCACGTTGTCGATGATTGCGTTGAGGGCCACTGCGACTGCATGTTCATGGTGAACACGTATCGTTGGGACTACGATAAACTCGCCGCCCTCGTAGCCCCTCGCCCGCTCTGCATCGTGAATACAGACAAGGACACCATCTTCCCGATCGATGGCGTTTTTAAGATCTACCAAAGCACGCGCCGCATCTACAAACTGCTGGATGCCGAGAAAAACATTGGCCTCCAAGTTGCCGAAGGCCCCCATGCCGACACACAGCCACTGAACACCGGTGAGTTCCATTGGATGACCCGTTTTCTTCAAGGTGCCGAGCTCATGAGCACGCTGGATGCACCCGCCGTCAAAAGCATCGATATGGAAAAACTTCGCGTGTTTCCCGTCAGCTCCGGCCTCGTCTCAGCAGAAGCCACGCAACCGCTCACACCCGGACAGCAGGGTTGGCCAGGTGATCAGCGGAACACGAGAATCGATGAGAGCTTCGTGGGCAAATCGAGCTCAACAACCCCTGCTGATTCAGCAGAGTGGGCTCACCTGCGTAATTCCCATTTCAAGTCACTCCAAGAAAAAGTCTTCGCAGGTTGGGCACCTGACTCGATGTCCGCAAAAGTCACCCAGACTTCTCAGGCCGAGGCAGACGGAATCATCATGGAGCGATTCGACATTCCGAATGCGGGAGGCATTTCGTTGTCACTGTTTGTTTCTCGCGGAAAAGGGACGGCCTTGCGCGACCTTGAACTCATCGCGCTCAACGTCCTCGATGAAGAGGGGTGGAAGCAGTTCACAGGCACCTACGCCTCCAAGTTCCCTACCCTCTTCTCAGAAGGAGACGGATCAAAACAGGACGCAGAAGCCTTTGAGCAGGAGAAAAAAATGTTTGCCACCTTCAAGTGGGGCATGGCTTACGTCTGCCCACGTGGTGTCGGACCGACGGCATGGGACCACCCCATCGCTGATCCAACGGCTAAAAAGGCCATCGCCTCTGCTGAGAAGGCCCGCGTCCAACGCCTCCGTCGGTTTTACCTCCTGGGACAGACGCTCGAAGGCCAGCAGGTCTGGGACGTGCGCTTCGCCATTCGCGCACTACGCACCATCGAAGGTCTGGGTGAAACCAAACTCTGGCTCCAAGCCAGCCGTACCCAAGCTGCCAACGCACTGATGGCGTCACTCTTCGAAGACAAGATCACCCGACTCGATCTTCATGAGCTTCCCCACTCACTGATGCCCATCTCTGAAGGCGACGCCTCACCCGTTTCCGCAGGTCTTCCTGCTTACCTGAACATGCTCAAGTATCTCGACATCCCTCAAGCTGTTGCCCTTGCAGCCGAGCGCACTCGGGTTGTCATTTACGACGACAACAAAGAAGCATGGACCTACCCTCAGCAAATCAGCGAAAAGCTCAACTGGGGCAGAGACAAGAAAGCAGGACTGCAATTGCGAGACGTCCCGAAGCCGCAATAGCAAGGCTCAAGACAACTTCCGCTTAAAATCCTCGTAGCCAAATCGGCGAACGATTCGCAACTCACCGGTCTCCGGATCAAACGTATCGATATCAGGATGCGGCACACCATTGAACGTGGTGGTCTTCACCATGGTGTAATGTGCCATGTCGGTGAAGACGAGCTTTTGACCGATCTCGAGCGGTTGCGGAAACGAATAATCATTCACCACATCACCCGCCAGACATGTAGGTCCACCCAGGCGGTAAGTGTGCGCGAACTCATTTGGAAACCCGGCCCCAATAATGTGCGGACGATACGGCATCTCCAAAGTGTCCGGCATGTGCGCCGTGGCGGAGATATTCAAAATGGCGGTGGGAAGCACAGAATCGCCGGTGAACGCAGATTCAATCTCAGATTCGAACCCAAGGACATGGACATCAATAAAATGAAGAATGCCATCGCGATCCCGAAGTATGTTATCGGCCCTCGCATCAGCCACAGTGATCCCTTGATCATTCCGGTAGGTATTCTCACGGACCTTGGTAAAGCCAAGCATCGCGAAGTGACTGTAAATTTGCTCCACCTCGGTTCTCTCACCCTCTACGAAGGGCTGACTCGAGACGATTCTTAAACCATCATACGCTTCCACCAGACCCTCAAACTGCCAGTCCAAACCGAGCAGCGTCGCACAAGCGAGCATGTTCTCAAGATAACTCTTCGCCTCGCCACGTGCTCCAAAATTCGGCGATTTCGTGAGCTTGATCACCCTCCCGTTCTCAGCATCCAAAAACACATCATGCTCCGTGGCACCTTCGAGTTCTGCCGCATCGCCCATCAGCGATTCAAGCTCAGCAGTGGGAATCAGCCAGCTATTTTCTTCTGCCCACGCGCGAAGGGATTCGGCCTCGGTGTTGAGCCGTTCCGCCGCATCTGCGCGATCAATTCTTCGCGCGGTTTCTTTGAGGCGCGCGTGGAGTGCTCTTGCTGCGATTTCTCGATCCGAGCGAGAACGACCGGGGAGTAAATGGGTTCGATTGGATTCATGGGATTGGGTTTTAACAATGGTCGATTTCTGAGATTTTGCCACGCAAGTTTGCCCTACAATGTCCATCACACTCGCGATGAGGTAGCCGGTGTTCAAAGCAATGGCCTCACCCGGCTCAAGGTAGACCTCCTTGTTCCAGACCTGTTTGAAATCGCGAATCACACGAATGAGCCGATCCACATCGTAGTCCTTTCGCGTGATGTGATGCCCCCCGCCCATGTTCACCCATTTCACCTGAGAGAGCAGCTTGGGAAATCGGAGTTCGACAGCGGCAAGGGTGCGCTCCAGCACATCGGAGTCCTGCTCACAAAGGGCATGGAAATGAAGGCCCTCCAAACCTTCGAGATCTTCGCCTTCTAGCGTTTCCGCGCGGATGCCAAGTCGGCAACCCGGTGAGCATGGATCATACAAAGCCACCTCGACCTCCGAGTACTCGGGATTCACCCGAATGCCGGGGCTCGGCGCATGTCCAGAGGCGCGGGCACGCTCGATCATCGGCCTCCATTTGCGCCATTGCGTCAGTGAATTGAAGCTGATGTGGCAGGCGATGGGCAGGATTTGCTCCATTTCCTCCTCGGTAAAAAACGGCGCATAGACATGCACCTCTTTGCCAAACTCATCATGCGCCAACAAGGCCTCATGCAACCCACTGGCGCAGCACCCGCTAAGGTGCTGCCTCAAAAGTGGATACGTGCTCCACATGGAGAACCCCTTCTGCGCGAGGAGCACCTTGGCACCCGATTCACGCTGGACCATCGCCAGCTTCTCAAGGTTGCTTTTCAGCAAACCAAGATCGACCACAAAAGCAGGTGTCTCCACCCGGTTTAGGTCAAAACGTGGCGCAGGCTGATCGAAAACGTGGGGAGGAATCTCCGCTTTGGCACTCATGTCGGTATTCGGATCAATCCCCCGGAAGTGCCTCCGTCGGCCAGGTTTCCACCCATGGCAGGCCGTAGGCGTTCAAGTCCGCCATGAAGGGATCAGGGTTCAATTGCTCAACGTTCCAGACGCCGGGCTGACGATACTCATCGGGGTTGGTCAGAAGCTGACGGGCTGCGATCATGGCCGGCACACCGGTGGTGTAGCTCACGCCTTGGCTGTTTGTCTCGCGGTAGCAGTCTTCGTGATCTTTGATGTTGTACACGTAGTAGCGCAGCGGATTCCCCTTTTTGTCAGCGCCCTCGATCCAGTTACCGATGCAGGTCTTGCCCTTCGTGTCTGCACCCAGAGTGCCCGGCTCAGGGAGCAAGGTTTTGAGAAACTCAATCGGAATGATCGGCACACCCTTGTGCATCACCGGATCGATCCGGGTCATGCCCACGTTCACCAGCACTTCCATGTGCTTGATATAGGCATCACCAAAGGTCATCCAAAACCGCGCGCGCTTGATCGGAATATGCTTCGTGAGGCTCTCGAGCTCTTCGTGATACAGGCAGTAGATGTTTTTGGGGCCGATGCCATCGGGAAAAGTGAAACTTCTCTTGATCTCCAAGGGCTTCGTTTCCACCCACTGACCATTTTCCCAGTAGCGGCCATTGGCAGTTACCTCACGGAGGTTGATCTCTGGATTGAAGTTGGTGGCGAAAGCCTTGCCGTGATCGCCCGCGTTGCAGTCGAGGATATCGAGTGTGTCGATCCTGCCAAAGTGATGCTTCAGCGCGTAGGCTGTATAAACATTGGTCACCCCCGGATCAAAGCCGCAGCCTAGAAGCGCGGTGAGTCCAGCTTTTTTAAAGCGCTCCTTATAGGCCCATTGCCAGTGGTATTCAAACTTGGCCACATCACGCGGCTCGTAGTTGGCCGTGTCGATGTAGTGCACACCTGCTTCGAGGCACGCGTCCATGATCGTTAGGTCCTGATAGGGCAAGGCCACATTGATCACCACTTCGGGCTTGAAGCTGTTCAGTAATTTGACCAATTCAGGAACATTGTCAGCATCCACGCCTGCCGTTTGGATCGGACGTTTCAACTCGGCAGCGATGGCGTCGCACTTGGACTTTGTGCGGGAGGCCAGCATGATCTCGCCGAAGACTTCGGGAAGCTGCGCGCATTTATGAACAACCACACGACCCACGCCGCCGGCACCAATGATAAGAACTCGATGAGACATGGTGCCGAGTGTAGCAGGACAGAGGGGAATGCAAGTGACAGGAACGCCCACCGTCACTTTTGATGCCTACCGGGACAGATCCCCAATCTCCCAGTCGCTGAGCGCTCGTGAGTAGAGGCTGAACTCATCCATGATCCCACTCAGGTGTCGAATAGCCACACGGGAGCCCTTGGTTTGGTCATTCCAGTTTCCCAGCTCTGCCGTTCCAATGCGCAAAGGAAAGAAATCTTTCAGGGGCAATCGAGCTGTGATTTCCCCATTCGCATAATGACGCACCTCACGCTTTTCCGAATCATAAACGACGGCGAGATGCATCCAGCGACCCAGGATCTCCGCAGAGAAAAGATTCGGACTGTCATAGTCCGAATGTCCTCTCGTCCCCTCACCCGCCACTCCGAGGCGCACCGCCCCATCGCGCGTGATCTGCCAGTGCACCTTTCGATTTCCCCACCCTTCAGACATGAAAAGACCACTCAGCGGCCGATCCAACCCTCCCACACGCACCCAAGTGGCCAGGGTCATCGCCTTCAAGTCTCCGGGCACCACGATCCTCACTCGATCACTGACATTTCGGAACTCCAGCGCCTGTTTGCCTGGCCACCGGCCCTGCGTCCAGCTACATCCCACGATGCTGCCATCAGCGATCTCCTTTTCGCCCGCAGCGTGATTCCGCAGACTCCGCGTCTCGGATCCATCTTGAAAATCGAAGCGCAATTTGAGGTCACGTTCCGCGTTGCGCGCAGGTGCCAGAGCCAGCCATGACTGAAAATCTGCACGCTGCACCGCCGCTGTGCGTTGATCGATCTCCGTCAGTGTCGAAAAGGAAGACTGCCGCGCCGCCTGCACTCCAGCACCGCGCTGCATCGCCATGGCCTGCCCTTCTTTGAGCGACTTCATCTCAGCATCCCGCGTGTGGAGTTCCACCTCACCCTCGAAAACATGCACTTCAGCACCGCCATCACTGACATCCAAGCCAAACGCGGTGCCGAGGTCGACGATGGCTCCTTTGGGAGTATCGATACGAAATCCCTTCGCCTGGGGCGGCACATGGGCACTGAGTCTGCCTTTTTCACAAAAAGCCTCTCCCGATGAGATCAAACGAAACACCGCCGGCCCCTCGATGGAAACCCGCGCGCCTTGATAAAACTCAATCTGCGCCAAACCCGATTTCAGACGCAACCATCCAGGAGCCAAAGGAGCACCCGGCGCGGGTTTCATGGAGTCCTGATCCCATACCACATCCACTCCGCGCGACATCACGGCCACCGATGTCGTCGTGGCTTCCTCCGCACCCGCCCCCACCGACCGCACGCCCCATGTAGCCAGAAGCGTTAAACAAGCGGCCAGTGCAGCCGCACTAAAAAGCGCCAACCCGCTGAAGCGCGACTTTTTTACCACCGGAGAAACATAGGCAGGCAGAGCCACCAAAGGCTTCGTGGACCGCAGCATTTCATCCACATGCAAATGGCTGAGCAAGCGCTCAGCAAGGGCGGGATCGGAATCGATAAGGACTGCTAACTCCCCAGCCTCCTCTTCAGTGAGCAACCCTTCCACGTAGTGCTGAATGAGTGTATCGGAATCACGCATGAGCTTCACCTCCCGCGTTCAGTGAGCGCTGAATGCACTCGCGAAGTTTGTCTCTCACCCTCGACAGCGCACGGCAGACCGTGTCCGCTTTCATGGCCAATTGATCCGCGATCTCTGGCGTTCCGACATCATTGTAATAGTAGAGCTGAACCAGTTCTCGGCTCTTTTCCGGCAGTTTCTCCAGACATTCCCGCAAAACCCCCACCTCATCTTCATAGGGACTCGGTGCATCGCGCTCCTCCGCCAACAAGCGGATGTGATTCGCCAGTTTCTGCACCACTTCGGGCTGCGTTCGCGTCCGCTCGCGCCAGAGCCGCAGTGCCACCAGGCGCGTCATCGTCGCCAGAAGAGGACGCACATCCGCCTCCAGATCCCATTGGGATTCCTTCTTCAAAAACTCTAAAAAGACCTGTTGTGTGATGTCCTCCATCAGCCCTGGCCACGGCGCATGTTTCAGCGCCACGCCCTTCACGAAGTCGTGATGCATGAGAAAGATCTGTGCGGCCTGGGTTTCGTGTAAATTCATCGCGGGTTCAGTATCAATCCCACATTCGAACTCACAACCGGACAAGAAAATCTCATTTTCACTTTCCTACCCGAACCCAACGGGTCGCCTCCATACCGCTGGCGAGTTCTTTGACGCAGATCTCCCAAACACCGGGATCCTCATTGCCAGCAAGATCAAGATTGACCTCCAGGATTCCATTCTCAGCGGCATAATATCCGGTGCCCTCAGACATTTTTCCATTCGCGTCTCGGATGTCCACCCGCATCGGGATGACGGCCTTAGTCGGAACATCCTGCGTAGTCGTGATCTGCACGCGCACTTTGAGCTGATTCCCGAGAGTGGCAGTTTCAGCAACTTCCAGTTTTAGCCCCAGCAAGGGCTTCGGCACCACCATAAATATCCGCCCATCTGCGGGACCCAGATCCACAGGCCAACTTAAAGAGCTCTCTTCTCCGCGCTTCGGCACGATGAACCGGGTTCCCGTCAGCTCATAAACATTGGCAGCCTCTGCTTTGAGACTGATCACTCCGCGCGAAGGAATTCCGTTCTCCATCACCTTTCCGTGCTGACCCACGTAGGCCCCAAACTCTCTCCGGTCATTCACCACGAAAACATAAAGTGCCTCCCCATATTTTCTCGTGCGTACGATGATCTCAGGGTTATCGCACGTCGCCTTTTGAGGCAAACCGAAGGCAGACAACCTACCTGCTAGATCAAGGACTCGGGACTTGTCGTCGTCCGCCTTTTTGCTGCGTTTGAAGCTCTCCAGCATAAAGTCCGCCTTCAAGGCTGGACACAAAAACTCATCCGCCAAAATCTTCCCACCCTTCTTTTGCCAGTCGAGGATCCGATCCAATACCGACTTCGAGAGCACATCACAAAACGGCATCACAAGGATCTTCCGACCACTCAGTCCGCCTTTGATCAGCGTCTCCTCGAAAAGGATATCCGTCTGCACATGTGCGTGCTGGAGAGCCAGCCACACGTCAGCGGCCCAGTCGTTGTTTGATCCATAGCTGCCTCGGCGCGCAAACATCTGGGACGTGAAACTTTCCAAAAATGCCACTTCGCTCCGATCATCGGGCAAGGCCATGAGAGTGGGCCCGAGAGGCTTGATCACATCGTGGATGAGTTCCTTCAAGACGGGGGCAGTATTTGAGTTGGTGTATCGATACGCCCCCGTGCTCTCGGTAGGCATCAGCGACTGCCAGCCGTGATACATGATACCCTGCACAGGTCGAGAGATCTGAGTCCACAGCGCCTCCTTCAGATGCATCGGCGCGATGGTGATGTAGGCAGCTTCGGGGTCATGATCCTCCCAGGCAGCAGGTGCCTCCAGGCCAATTCCAGACCCTGTGGGCGCAGTCTGAGAGCGATACCAAATGAGCTGCGTCATTTTCATCACCCGCTGGTTTTTTCCAGTGGCTGCGCTCATGGCAAAGAGTTGATCGGCGCACAGGCCAATGCGTTGCGGATCGGGATAGGTGTAGGTCCAGTGGGAGAGCACATCCACGCCACCACCGGCACTGCTGATGCTCGGCTGCCTCACCGCTGGATCAAAGAACGTCCACAGATCGCGTCTCCCCGTCATTTTGACTCCACTATGCAAAGCCGAGTGCAGGGCATTCCACCCATCTCCCACCGTCCAGAACCATCGGTAGTATTTTAAAATCGGATGGTCATCCGGCACCACCCGATCTGCGGGAAAGCCCTTTAACTGAGTCCAGTCTACGCCCCACTTCGCCTTCACTTCCGAAGGGATGTCTGCATTGGAAAACTTCCGGTAGTTCGCCACATCCACGGGATTAAAACTCGGGTTGGTATTGTCACGCACCTCTGAGTTGATCAGCGCAGAGGTGAGTGCCGGATGATCCCCATAAGTCCGCGCAATGCTATGACCGACGTTTCGAAAAAACGGAGCAAACTCTGGCATGGATGCGCAGATGTCCCGCCTCGGGTACACCTTGCCTCCCCGATCCACCCGGAGATTTGCAGGATCGCTTTCCAGAATGCCCATGGGTGAAAGACTGGCCACCACTTCCAATCCATTGGCCAGCGCTTCATCGAGGTAACGTCGATTTCTCGCAATGTATTCGGGCGTTCCTGGCGGCATGACCTTCTTCTCCTTCCACGTTTCGCCAGCCTGAGCAGAAAGTCCGACAAAGTGCGTAAAACCGATGTCCTTCAATCGATCGATTTCATCCCCGCCAGCTCCCCACATCACGACGGGCATTCGAGGAGTCAGTCGGGGCACGATTTGAATTTCCGCTGATTGTTCGGTGGTGTAGTCGCGAGCCTCGAAAAGAGCCCTCATGACGTAGCGATCCGGCTTCAAGCTCGTGTTGATCGTGTATTTGGCCGTATAGCTCTTTCCGGGACCCAGGTCAGGAACGAGAAACTCCTCCTTCTTGCCCGCAAACTCGATTTTCAAACTCGACGCCACCATCGTTTCCCGACGTAAATTGGTCAGCACGATCTCCACTGGCTTGGCTGTCTCCATCCGCCTCCACACTTCACGTGGAGTGACGATCTTGAGGTCAACCTGCTCAAATCGACGCACGCCCGAGCAGATCCGCACTTCATCCATCAGCCCCGGGAATCCGCCATAGTTACTCCCCAGTCGATCCCCGATACTCAGCGCCTTGGTTCCCGGAACCACGGCACCGTATCCGACATGCTTCATGCCGCCCACTGCCCTGCCATTCAGAAAAAACTTACCTTCTCCCGCACCATCATACGTGAACGCCACATGCTGCCACTCCTCCGACTTCAAACTTACAGGTTGTGAAGTGATCGTTTTTGACTCGGCACCAAATCCAAGCACCACCCACATCCGCCGCAGCCCAGCCTTGTCTGCCTCCCCGATCTGCCATTGGTAGTCCGTGTGATCGACATACTTTTTATCCATCAAAAAGCATCGCCATTTCGTATCAAACTCGGCCTTGGGTTTGATCCACATCTCAA
>CAMBPV010000143.1 GCA_945869695.1 Prosthecobacter debontii | reverse complement strand
AGAAACTTGTCGCGCCGCGTGGTCTTTTTCTTCCGCGCGTACTCCTGTTGGGCAAAGCTCAGTTGTCGTTCCATGCCTGTGAACTTACCCCACCGCGCAACTTCTTTTTGCTCCTGATTGTCGCGCCGATTAAATCAGCGTTTCCTTAGGCTAGCTAATTTGAATCAATGCAACTTGGAGAGGCGAAGCGAGCGGAAGCCCATTTGCTTTTATGGCTTCAAATCTCCTGTTTTGGCACCAAATTTGGGGAGGCCACTGATCAAGCTAGTGATTAAACAAGAACTCCTTTGTGTTCAGCAGCGCCCAGAGCAGATCTTCGTAGCCGTTGCGCTTGGCGCGTTGGGAATCGAGGGGCTTGCCCGTGGCATCGATGCGGGGCTTGAGAAGGTGGGTTTCGGCGATTTGGACTTCGTCGGCGGTGGGTTCGCGGGAGAAGGCGGCGAGGTAGAGTTCGCGGATGCGTTTGGGCTCGGGCATCTCGGCTTTGGTGAGTTGCTCGGCGCGACCGCCGCTGGCGGTGAGCTTGGCTTTGACGTCGCTCGCATTCATGAGGTGCAGGCTCTGCGCGAGGCTGGCGGAGGAGACGCGTTCGCATTCGCAAACGCTGGTGTTGTCGGGTCGGCCGAAGACTTTGAGGAAGGGCGAGGCGCGGGTGTAACTGTTGTCGGGGAGTGAGATGGCGCGGGTGCCGGGTGGCAGGTCGGCGAAGTCGGTTTTCGACGCGGTGACCATGTCGATGCTGTCGAGCAGGACCTCGGCGGTCATGCGTTTCGGATAGAAGTGGGAGAAGGCTTGGCGGTCGATAGCGTTGTGCTCGTTGGGCATGGCGCTGAGCTGGTAGGTGTGGCTCTGCGCGATGACACGCACGAGGGACTTGAGGTCGAAGTTGGTGTCGGTGAAGTGCTTCGCGAGGGCGTCGATGAGTTCGGGGTTCGTGGGCGGGTTGGTGTCGCGGAGGTCGTCCTCGGGCTCGATGAGGCCGCGTTTGAAGAAGTGCTTCCAGTAGCGATTCACGAGCGCTTTGGCGAAGAAGGGGTTCTTCTTCTGCGCCATCCAATCGGCGAGTGCCAGACGCGGATCGTCATCGGGTGCGATGTCGAGCGGTGGCTCGCCGAGGCCGGCGGGCTTCAGCATCACGCGCGTTTTGCGATGCTCGGTCTGCGCGGTGCCGCGCTTGTGGAAGATGAGGTCTTCACCGGCGATGGCGGTGGGTTTGCGGCCGATCTGGCTGAAGAAGGCGGCGAGGTGATAGTACTCGGCCTGCGTCCAGCGCTCGAAGGGATGGTGATGGCACTGCGCACACTGCATGCGCACGCCCAGGAAGAGCTGCGCGACGTCCTCGACCTGCGTGGTGGGTTCTTTGACGCGCTTGTACCAGGCGACGGGTGGATTGGAAACGATGGTGCCGGTGCTGGCGAGGATCTGGCGGACAAGTTGATCGTAAGGCGTGTTCGCGAGAAGGTTGTCGCGCATCCAGGCGTGAAAGGCAAAGTTCGCGGTGATGTCGGCGGCTTCGGTGCGCTGGTTTTTGAGCAGCGCGGTCCATTTGTTCGCGAAGTAGTCGGCGTAGTCGGGCGAGTTGAGCAGCGACTCGATGGCGTGGTCGCGTTTGTCGGGCGCTTTGTCGGCGATGAAGGCCTTCGTTTCCTCCATGGAGGGAAGTCGGCCGCCGATGTCGAGCGAGACGCGGCGGAGGAAAGTGCTGTCATCGCAGATAGGCGAGGGAGGGATGCCGATCTGCTTCAAATTGGCGAACACATGCTGGTCGATGAAGTTTTTCACCGGCGGCAGCGAATCGACCGGTGCGCCGAGCGGGATGAGCACGCTGCACACGCTGACTTTGCCGCCAAAGCGCACCATGACGGCGACATTGCCCGGCAGATCGAGCGTGTTCACGAGGCCGCTATCGGTCGCGGTGGCCATGGCGGTGTCATTGGCTTCAAACAGCGCGAGCTTCGTCACATCGCGGCTGCTGCCGTCGGAGTAGCGGGCGGTAACTTTGAGCTGCTGAGTCGTTTTCGGCTTCAACGAGATGCGTGATGGCTCTACGGCGATCGTGTTGAGCACAGGCTCATTCGGCTGCGTGTAAGGCATGCCCTCGGCGATCCAGCGCACGAGTGTCTGATAAAACTCGGAGCCGGGTTCGAGGTGCTTCCCGCCGGTGTGCGGCACGATGGCGGCGCCTTTGGTGATGATCAGGCTTTCCTCCGGTGCCGGCGGGAAGACGCGGCGGCCCTTGCCCTGCTTCACGATGGCCTCGTAGTCCTCCTCCGGCTCGAAACCGAGCACGCTGAGGCGGAAGCCGCGCTGGCCGGTGATCGCTTTCGCATGACACGCTCCCGCATTGCAGCCGCTCTTTGTCAAAATAGGCTGGATGTCCCGCACGAAGCTCAAAGGCTCCGCGGCGAGACTGGCCGTGGCGATCATCATGACCAACGAGACGAGGTGAGTCGTGGTGGTCTGGCTGCGCTTCCATTTTAACATGGCAAACCTACGGCGTGAGATGCCGAATCTTCTCAGATGCTGTTGTCAGGAGAAGGGGGCAAATAACCCAGCATCTGAACGCAGCTTGACGCGCTAGAGAGATCCGTCGGAGCTGGGCGCTGCTTTTGGAGATCGGATGGAGGCGTAAATGCCTGCGCCGATCACGAGCGTGAGCAGGCCCCAGGCTGTTTCTTTCGGGCGCTCGAGAACTTGGAAAAGGAGCATCCAAAGTGAAACGGCGAGGAAGAGAAGGGGAGGCAGAGGATACAGAGGAACGCGGAAGGGCCGCTCGGCTTGGGGTCTCTTCCATCGGAGGATCATGACAGCGAGCACGGCCAGCATCGAGCAGACGATGAGCTGGCTCATGAGGTAATTGATCACTTGGTCGAAGGTGCCGGAGAAGAGCATGATCAGCGACAGGGTGGTTTGAAGGATCAGCGCAAAGGCCGGTGCACCCCAGCGGTTTTGCTGATCGAGAAAGCCGAGGTTCTTGAAATCCTGTCCGATCCTTTGATTCACCCGTGAACCGGCCCAGGTGAAACCAGCGACCGTGGAGATGATGCCAAAGGCGATCAGCCCGCCCATGAAACGGCCACCCGACTCTCCAAAGATGGCTTTGGCGGAGATCAGGGCAGCTTCTAGTTCGCCGGACATTTGATCCCATGGCGTGGAGCGCAGAAAGGCCGCATTGAGGACGATGTAGAGCAGCATCACCGACACGATCCCGATCCCAAAGGCCAGTGGCACATTGCGCTGAGGATTCTTCACATCACTGGCGACGTAGGCCGCGCCGTTCCAGCCGAGGTAGGCAAACATGACGTAAACCAGTGAGGTGGCAAAATTTGAACTGGCGAGGAGAGTCGCATCCCCCGTCTTCGGCGCGAAGGAGATTTCCTGTCCACTCTTCGACATCCATGCGCCCACCAGGAACGCCAAGATCAGGCCCACCTTGAGAACGGTGGTCGCCGTCAGAAATCCGCCGACGAGCCGCAGACTTCCCAAATGAACGGCGGCCACGGCGATGATCAAGGCGGCAGCCACGAATTGATGAGGAAGGCCCGTGAGGCCGAGAGCTTCTGTGTATTTTCCAAAAGCCATGGCAACCGCCGCGATGGGCGCTGCAAATCCCGCCGTGATGGAGACCCAGCCAGCGAGAAATCCTGCCATCGGGTGATAGGCCTCACGCAGAATGTGATACTCCCCGCCCGACCGAGGCATCATCGCGACGAGTTCCGCATAACAAAGGGCACCACACAATGAAACCACGCCGCCCACGACCCAGAGCATGAGGATGACAAAACCCGAAGGAAGCCCCGCCAGCTGAAAACCCACGGACGTGAAAACGCCTACGCCGATCATACTGGTGATCACCATGGCGACAGCCGCTGGGAGGGAGAGAGTCTTGTGGGGCATGAGCAGCGGAGACGTAACCCCCGGTGTGCGGAGAGGAAAGGAAAATGAAGCCTGAGAGACTGTCTTCCGCTACGCGTTCTCTACGTCCTATGAACCGTCGTCAATTCATTCAACAGACCCTCGCCGCCTCTGCTTCGATTTCCGCGCCCGCCATCTTGAGCGCGAGATCTCCGAACTCGAAGTTCCAGATCGCCTCCATCGGAGTGGGTGGCATGGGAGGAAACACGATGATGAGCGTGGCGCAGCATCCGAAGGCCCAGATCGTGGGCATGTGTGATGTGGACGCCAAAGCCCTGACGCGTGCCTTGGTGGGCCAGGCATCTCGGAGGAAAGAGCTCGCTCTAGAAGGTGAGGATACCCGTTTCAAGGATGCGGCGACGTTTGCAGACTACCGTGAGATGCTCTCGAAGCTGGGAGACAAGATCGACGCCGTGACCATCGGCACACCTGATCACACCCACGCGTCTATGGCAGTGACTGCGCTGCGTATGGGTAAGCCTGTTTATTTGCAAAAGCCGCTCACCCATCATCTCAGTGAGGCCCGTGTGCTGGGGCTGGAGGCCAAAAAAGCAGGTGTGACTACGCAGATGGGCACGCAGGGACACTCGTCTGTCGAGACCTCATTGACCGTGGATCTCATCAAAAGCGGAGCCATCGGCAAAGTGAAAGAAGTCATTTGCTGGGAAAACAAAAAGGCCACTTGGTGGCCGAAAGTGAACGAGCGAAAGGCCGCATCCGATGCGTTACCCGAGGGGCTGAATTGGGATCTTTGGCTCGGCGTTGCGCACGATCTCCCGTTCCTGGATCAGGCCTACCATCCTTCCATGTGGCGCTCGTGGGCCGACTTTGGCGTGGGCATGATGGGTGACATGGGCTGCCACTATTTTGATGTCGTGTTTGCCTGTCTCGGCCTTGCCGCGCCTACTCAGGTCCGTTGCCTCGACGAAGGCAGCAAGGGCGACCTCTACGCGACCAGGAGGCACTTGGAGTTTCAGTTTCCCGGCACCGCGCTCACGGCTGGAGACTCTGTGAAACTCACGTGGACAGATGGCGGTTACCCGTATGATCCAAAGGTGGTCATCAAGCCCGCAGCGCTGACCCGTGAAGCTCCGTCGGGAATCTTTTTTGTCGGTGAGACCGGTGGCATCTTCAAGCCGCACAGCCAGCGCCCTTGGCTGGTGCCCGAGGAGAAATTCACGGGCTTTACTTATCCCAAAACACGCCCAGCCAATCACTACACCGACTGGGTCGATGCCGCCATGGCTGGGACCTCCGCCTCAACCGACTTCACGACCTATGGTTGCCCCGTGACCGAAGCCGTTCTACTCGGCGTCTTGGCCGAGCGAAATCCCGGAGGCTGGATCGAGTGGGACGCCGCTGCCGGACAGGTGAAAAATCGCCCCGAGCTCAACGCTCAACTCATCCGCACCTACCGCGATGGCTGGAAGGTCGAGGGGCTAGGTTGATCTCGGGAACCAAAAACCCTATCTTAGCCGTTGAATCGACCAAGATGGGGTTGCGGGTTTATCCGTCGAGTAGGCTTGCGTTTAACTGACGAGATCGAAGCGATCTGCGTTCATGACTTGGGTCCAGGCGGCGATGAAGTCAGTGATGAATTTGGATTCACCGTCGGCGCTCGCATAGACTTCCGAGATGGCTCGGAGTTGGGAGTTGGATCCGAAGACGAGGTCCACGCTGGTGGCCATCCATTTCATGGCACCCGTCTCAGAGTCGCGGCCTTCGTAAAAGTGCTCGCAGCGGGGAGAGACCTTCCACTCGGTATCCATCGCCAAGAGATTCACGAAGAAATCGTTGGTCAACGTTTCACGACGCGTGGTGAACACGCCGAGATCGGGGTGGCCCACGTTGGTGCAGAGGACGCGCATGCCGCCGATGAGGACTGTCATCTCGGGTGCGGAGAGCGTGAGCAATTGGGCACGGTCAATGAGAGTCTCCGGAGCGGGACGGTCGATCTCATGGCCGAGGTAATTCCGGAAGCCATCCTGTTTGGGCTCCAGCACCGCGAAGGATTCGACATCCGTCATTTCCTGCACGGCATCGGTGCGACCGGGAGTGAAGGGAACCTCGACGGTGTGCCCTGCTTTTTTGGCAGCAGCCTCAATGCCGGCGCTGCCTCCGAGCACGATGAGATCGGCGAGCGAGACCTTTTTGTTGCCCGATTGAGCGCTGTTGAACTCGGCTTGAATCTTCTCCAGGGTGGTCAGGACCTTGGCGAGTGATTCGGGCTGATTGACCTCCCAGTCTTTCTGCGGTGCCAGGCGGATGCGTGCTCCATTGGCACCGCCGCGCTTGTCACTGCCACGGAAAGTGGATGCGGAAGCCCAAGCGGTGGAGACGAGTTGGGAAACGGCAAGGCCGGAGGTGAGGAGCTTGCTTTTAAGCTCGGCGATTTCACTCTCGCCGATCAGTTCATGATCCACGGGGGGAACGGGATCTTGCCAGAGGAGCGGTTGTTTCGGAACCTCGGGTCCACGGTAACGCACGATGGGACCCATGTCGCGATGCGTGAGTTTGAACCACGCTTTCGCGAAGGCGTCGGCGAACTGATCGGGGTTCTGGTGAAAGCGCTTCGAGATCTCGTGATAAATCGGATCTTCGCGCAGAGCGATGTCGGTTGTGAACATCATCGGTGCGTGGCTCTTGGATGGAACGTGCGCATCTGGCACGGTGCCTTTTCCAGCACCGTCCTTTGGGGTCCACTGCCAGGCTCCGGCGGGGCTTTTGCTGAGTTCCCAATCGTAGCCAAAGAGATTGTCGAAGTAACCATTGGACCAAGTGCGCGGTGTGTTGGACCAGGCTCCTTCGAGACCGCTGGTGATGGTGTCCTCTGCGTTGCCTTTGCCGAAGGAGTTCTTCCAACCGAGGCCCTGCTCTTCGAGAGGTGCTGCCTCGGGTTCCGGGCCGACGTTGCCCTCCGGATCTGCCGCTCCGTGTGCTTTACCAAAGGTGTGCCCACCTGCGATGAGGGCCACGGTTTCCTCGTCGTTCATGGCCATGCGTGCGAAGGTCTCGCGGATGTCACGAGCCGAGGCGAGAGGGTCGGGTTTGCCATTGGGGCCTTGGGGATTCACGTAGATCAAGCCCATCTGAACCGCGCCCAGAGGTTGCTCCAAATGGCGGTCACCCGTGTAGCGTTTGTCGCCGAGCCATTCGCTTTCGGGACCCCAATAGATGTCCTCCTGTGCTTCCCAGACATCTTCACGTCCGCCTCCGAAGCCGTAGGTAGTGAAGCCCATGGACTCGAGAGCGACGTTGCCTGTGAGGACCATGAGGTCAGCCCAGGATATTTGATGGCCATACTTTTGTTTGATCGGCCAGAGAAGGCGACGTGCTTTGTCGAGATTGGCATTGTCCGGCCAGCTGTTGAGCGGTGCGAAGCGCAAGGTGCCGTAGCCTGCTCCGCCACGTCCGTCGGTGATGCGGTAGGTGCCTGCGCTGTGCCAGGCCATGCGGATGAAAAAGGGCCCGTAGTGGCCGTAGTCAGCGGGCCACCACTTCTGGGAGTCCGTCATCAGATGCTCCAGGTCCTTTTTGACGGCCGCGAGATCGAGCTTGGCAAACTCCCGGGCGTAGCTGAAATCCTCACCCATTGGATTTCCCTTGGGTGAGTTTTGGTGGAGGATTTTGAGGTTCAGTTGATTGGGCCACCAGTCGCTATTGGACATGGCGCTGGCGGCGGTATGGCGGCTTGGGCCGGCCTGTTGGCCCATGACTGGGCATTTGCTGATGTTATCCATGGTGTTGGCTGTGTGGTTGAGGTTGTGCTTTTTCTTCGTTACACATTCACATTCATTGAACTATTTTGATGCATCCAATGCATCGTTTGAATGCTTGCCATGCTTAAAACGCATCGCTAGAGTTTAGAGGTGAGGAACTACCTGGAATTCCATTCGCTCGAACAACTGGTCGTTTTGGCCCGGACGCAAAACTTTACCCAAGCGGCAGCGGAGTTGAATCTCTCGCAGTCCGCACTGAGCCGAGGAATCCAAAAACTCGAAGAGCAGATCGGACAGCCCCTGTTTGAGCGGAGACCGCGTGAGGTCGTGCTGACAGATCACGGGGCACTCCTGCTCGAGCGCGCCAAGGAGATTCTCAAGCTGGTGGAGGACACCTTCACTGAGCTCACCGAGGAGGGGCGCCGGGGGCGCATTCGGCTGGGAGCCATCCCCACCATCGCGCCTTTTTTTCTGCCGAGTTTATTGAATAGCTTTGCCAAAAAACACCCCGAGATCTCCGTCATGGTGCAAGAGGACACCACGGAAACGCTGCTCAAGCGTTGCAGCCATGGGGAAATTGATTTGGCGATTGTTGCCCTGCCCATCAGTGCAAAGTTCATTGAGGTGGAGTCTCTTTTTGACGAGGAGTTGCTTCTTGTCGTCCCGGTGGGCCACCCCTTGGCGAAGGCAAAGCCCATCACGATTCAGGCGGTCACCGGGTATCCGTTTGTCATGTTGAATGAGGCCCATTGTTTGTCAGAGAACATTTCCTGGTTTTGCCGGCGGCAATCGGTGCAGCCCGTGACGGTGGAGCGCACGAGTCAGCTGGCGACCGTGCAGGAACTGGTGTCGCTCGACCACGGTGTGTCGATCGTTCCTCAGATGGCTCGTCGGATCGATCACAGTGAGCACCGAGTTTATCGCTCCTTCAGTGGTGACAGGCCTGTCCGAACGGTCGCCATGATTTGGAATTCCTATCGCTATCAAAGCAAGGCCGTGAAGGCCCTGAAGGAGCACGTGCGCTTTCATGGAGCCAAGCTCAAATCCTCCACAAGCACGCGGACGAAGGGAGGATCGTGATAAACATTGCGGACTCTCACCAGCCGCTTCATCTCTGGCCTGCGTAAGCATGGAAACAACACGGAGATGAAAATAGGAATCACAGGCGCAACGGGACTCATCGGCTCGGCACTCGGGAAGCTCGCTCATGAAGGCGGGCATGAAGTGGTGGGCTTCAGTCGCTTAGGCAAATCCGTTCGGCCCTGGGTCAAGGAATGGCGGGCCTTTGGTCCGCAGCTCGACACCCGAGGCTGCGATGCCCTGGTGCATCTGGCAGGTGAATCGCTCATGGGTTTGTGGACGGAGGCCAAGAAGCGCCGGATCTGGGAGAGTCGGGTGGATGTGACCAGGACTCTCGTCACGGGCATGGAGAAATCAAAAGATCGGCCTCAGGTGCTGCTGTGTGCCTCGGGGGCTGGATTTTATGGGAATCGGGGTGATGAGGTGCTCACAGAGACTTCCAAGCGAGGCACCGGCTTTTTGAGTGACCTGTGTGGTGAATGGGAGGCAGCCGCCGGAGCTGCGGGAGCCTTGGGTGTGCGCGTTGTTTCTCTCCGCACAGGGATGGTTTTGGGTCAGGAGGGTGGTGCGTTTCCTCTCCTGCATCGGGTCTTCAGCTTTGGGGGCGGGGGGCGTCTCGGCGATGGGCGGCAGTGGATGCCTTGGATTCATTTGCAGGATCAGGCGCGACTCATGCTGGCCTGTCTGGAGAAGGGGGAAGTCTCGGGTGCCGTGAATCACGTGGCACCGGGAGAAGTGACCAATCGAGACTTCACCGCGAAACTGGCGGCGAGATTGAAGAGGCCCGCCTTTTTTCACGCTCCGGCCTTTGCGCTGCGTCTTCTTTTGCGACAAATGGCTGACGAGATGCTGCTCGGAAGTCAGAAAGTGAAGCCGCGCAGAGCCGAGGATCTGGGTTTTACCTTCCGGTTTCCTGACTTAGATTCTGCTCTGGGTGTGCTCGTTTCTTGAGCACCTGGTTAGCAGCGGACAGGTTTCAGTCATCGTAGTGGAATCTGCATTGCATGATCACGAGGCTCTCGCCATCCACTCGATAGATGAGTCGGTGCTCTTGGGTGATTCGTCTCGACCACCAGCCTTTGAGATTGTTTTTGAGCGGCTCAGGTTTGCCTATTCCGGAAAAGGGATTCCGCAGCGCATCACGGATGACTTCATTGACCCGATGAAGAATTTTGCGATCGCTTTCCTGCCAGTAGAGATAGTCTTTCCAGCCGTTGGGCAGCCACGTCAGTCGCATAGCTCGCCGGATTGGACTTTGCCCTCAGAGTAATCAACCAGACTTTGTTGGATTTGGGATGCGTTTGCTCGAGTGGAAAAGAGATGAAGCGTTGTCTCCATCGCCTCATACTCTTCTATGGCTAGCAGCACCACTTTTCCGGCCCCGTTACGGGTAATGGTGATCGGCTCCCGGTCGCGAGAAGCTGTCTCCATCAGCCCCGCCAGTTGGTTTCTTGCGTCTGTGTAGTTGATGGTTTGCATGGTGATTAATCCCACATGGACAGAATTCTGTCAATTCGTCGTTTCTCCCAGCGGTCGGGTCTGCACCCTCAAAACTCAGCCGCCCCCAAGTGCTCTCGACAGGTGCGTTCTCAAGCGCGAAGCCGCGCAGAGCCGAGGATCTGGGTTTTACCTTCCGGTTTCCTGACTTAGATTCTGCTCTGGGTGTGCTCGTTTCTTGGGCACCCGCAATCTTCACTACCCCAGCAATGGCTTCCTCTCAGACCACCATCGGCATCATTTATGACTACGACCAGACGTTGAGTCCAAACTACATGCAGGATGAAGTGCTCTTCCCTCACTTCGGCATCAATCCAGGGCAGTTCTGGAAAAAGAGTCGCGAGCTGGTGGATGAAGAAGGCTATGACGGCGAGCTGGCCTATCTCAAGTGCCTGCTGGACTACCTCGCCATGGATCGTCCGACCAACGAGGATCTGCGGGGCTTGGGGGCGAACCTAAAGTTCTACAAAGGCCTGCCCGAGATCTTCGATGAACTCAGTGGGCTGCTCACGGATCAGCAGCGGATGTATGGTATCAAGGTCGAGCACTACATTGTCTCTTCGGGCATGAAGGCCTTGTTGGATGGCAGCAAGCTGGCCCCTTTTGTGAAGCGCATTTTTGGCTGTGAGTTTGGTGAAGACAAGGATGGGCGCATCACCTTCCCGAAGCGTGTCATCAGTCACACCACGAAGACGCAATACATCTTCCGCATCAATAAAGGCCTTCTGGAGCCGACCGATGATGTGAATGATCACATGTCTCCCGATCTGCGGCCCATTCCGTTTCAAAACATGATTTATGTGGGTGACGGACCCACGGATGTCCCATGCTTCACGCTGATGAAAAAATACGGTGGGCACGCGCTCGCCGTTTACAATCCCGATGAGGCAAATCGGTCCAGCTTCCGCAAGTGTTATCAGCTTTCAGCGCTGGCAGAGCGGGTCAAACACATCGCCCCTGCCGACTATCGGCCCGGGAGTCACCTGAGACTTTTGCTCGAAGAAATGGTCATGGAAATCGCTGACGGCATCGTCCGCCGGAAGCGGCAAGAGGTGGAGGACGGCACCGTCTCCGCGCCACACTTTTAAACCGTGATCCTGCGGTTCCGCGCCGGGATAGGCCAGCGCTCGGAGATGCGTCCGTTTGCGATGACCACAGCTTCACCGTGCAGAGCCACGGAAGGGCACACATGAAGGGGGACTCCATGGAGCGCCTGTCCAATGTTGAAGGCATGGGCGTGCTCGGTATCCAGCACGAGGTGCTCCTCACTCTGCATCACGGCCTTGGCATCCCGCAGTTCTTCAAATCGAACACGCGGGTGCGGATTTTCCGCCGCCACGGACTTGTGTCCGAGATCGAGGGTGAGACGATGGGTGCCCGGCTTGCTGATCACACGAGTGAGCAAAACGGCGGCCTGTTGAAAAGGGAGGTCGGGTAGGCGGTCTCCATAGCCAAAGTCCCAAAGCACCGTGGTGCCGGGGCTGCAAATCCGATCGGAGTGCTGGGCATGAATGGCGAAAGTCGGAGAGCCTCCGGCGACCAACTCACGCACGATGATGCCATTGCTCATCAGCTCTTTCTTGAACTCGATCACGGGAGCAAAGGCTTCGTCGCATCGCGTTTTCCGCACTTGCGGGTCGGAATCGTGAATGTGGCCGTCATAGGCATGAAGGCCGGCAAATTGAAGTCGAGGGGTGTCTTTCAGCACGCCAGCCAGATACAGAGCTTCGAGCCCAGGCTTGATCCCCGTGCGCCCCATGCCGCAGTCGATCTCCAAATACACGCCCAGCGTGACTCGGAGTTGTTGCGCCGCACCTGCGAGGTAACGGATGGTTTCATCGTGGTCAGCAATGGTGGAGAAAGTAGTCGCCGGAAACTTCAGAGCCAGCTCTGCATAACGATGCGCGTTGATGCCCACACATGGCATCGCCAGCATCACATCGGGTGCTCCAGCTTCCGCCGTCATCTCTGCTTCGGCGATGGTGGAGCACTTGAATCGAGTGATGCCCATTGCCAGCTGCCGCTGAATCAGCGGAGCCAATTTGTGCGTCTTCACGTGCGGGCGTAATCTTTCGGGGCCGCCGGCGATCTCGATCATCAAACGCAGGTTGTGATCGATCCGCTCGCTGTAAAGAAGCAGCGCAGGCGAGGCGATTTTTTCTTCGTCTTCAATGTGAAACCAAGCGTGAGTCGTGTCAGATGAGGTCATGGGCGCTGCAAGATG
>CAMBPV010000142.1 GCA_945869695.1 Prosthecobacter debontii | reverse complement strand
TTCGTTCCGGATTTTGGTGCGGCCATGTGTCAGGCTGGATTTTTTATCAATCCTGTTTTCTCAGGCACAGGCATGCAAATCAAAACGGTGGAAACCATGGCCTACGGTCTCCCTCCCGTGTGTTATGCAGCCATCGCCGAGGACGCAGGGGTTCGCCACCTCGAGACAGGGTGGGTGGCAAACGACGAGAAAGAATTTGCAGAGGGGGTGATCGCTCTTTCAAAAGACGAATCGTTACGGAAGCGACTCGGGCAGGCCGCACGAGATCATGTCCGCAACACAATGAGCGAATCCGAACTTGACTCAACCCTCGGTCGTTTTATAGCAAAGGTCATGGCGTTGCCGCCAGATTGAAAAAAGACGCATCTCAAAATCCCCACCCTCACCAGTCAGTCAAAACAGTCTCCATGACCGCTAATTCCGACATTCTCAACCAAATCGCCGCACTTCCGGGTGACTGGCACGGTGCAGGTTGCCTCAGTGGCGACGTAATCAAAGCCATTAAGAGCTATTCTGACCAAAAACCGTTCGAAGCCAGCTTGGAAACGGGAGTGGGGAAGTCCACCCTGATCCTGTCGCACTGCAGCAAAAAGCATTACGCCTTCGCTGCGGATTTTGGCGGGAGTGTCACGCGGACTCGCAATTCGGAACTTCTGAACGCCGGGAGTGTGATTTTTATCGAAGGGCTCTGTCAGAAAACCATACCAGCACATGACTTTCCGGAGAAGCTCGATTTTGCTTTGATCGATGGCGGGCATGGATACCCATTTCCAGAACTCGACTACTACTTCATCTATCCACACCTGCGTCCGGGTGCCATTTTGGCAGTGGACGACATTCACATCCCGACCATTCACAACATGTTTGCTGTTTTGAGAGAGGATGAAATGTTCGATCTGGACCGCATCGTCGGAACCACCGCTTTTTTCCGCCGGACAAACGCTGAAACCTTTGACCCCCTCGGAGACGGATGGTGGTTACAAGGTTATAACCAGAAATACTACCCAGCGCCAATTATTGATGAGACCGGCAAGATGGTGCAATACACCTCTCCAGGAAACAAGATCCCACTTTAATGAGAAACCTTGAACGACTGGAAAAGTTGGAAGCGCAGGTCTTCAGTAAATCTCGGGCTACCCCTCGGGACTATTGGAGAATGGTTCGGAACTTACCCCGTTTCGCAAAGGAAGTTGTTGCGGCCCTTCGCTCACTCGACCAGAAAACAGCAGCGCTATCGCTAGAGCAAACGGTGGATGGAAAAGCGGCCGTTAAGTTCGAGGCGCCCCCCTTGTCTAGAATAACAGCGAACTCACATGATGGCGCAATGCTCATCATTTTCCCAACCGGAGAGCGGAAAACCATTTCATTCGACATGGCTGATGTTCGAGATGCGCAAATCTCTTTTGGTTCGGATTCAACGGTTTTGACTCACCGGAACGACTACGCCTCGATCGTCTATATGGGGGAAGTGGCACCTGTTTTCCAGCAGACCAACCGATTTTTCCTGGAGTCGGGCCGACTCTCTGAGTTTTTAGTCTTGGGTAGTGAAGTGAAAAGGTTGCGCTAGCGGCTCTCGCTTGGTTAATCCTATCCTTCTGAAGTCCCCAGAGCACCCACCTAGGCTCAATCCGCTTTGGTTTTGAGTTAATATCGCTTCGCTCGCGGCGGAGACGTGTCCGTGGCAATAATCAATCGACGTCTCTTTACTCTTTGCGAGGGGCGTGAAAATCGGTTACGAAATGAGGCCGGGCTACTCCCTGAGCGTCGATTTTTGTTTGATTATTGACCGCAACAACCACGGCGTTCCGCTCATTCAATCCAATCATCTCATTTCCGGCCCATGCGATTTGTTTCCTATGCCCAAAACCTCGAGGACGTCATGCTCTGGAGGGCACTCAAAAGCTACCCTCCTGGCGTGTACGTGGATGTGGGTGCCAATGAGCCAATAGCTGATTCCGTTACCAAGGCATTTTATGAACGCGGATGGCGTGGAATAAATGTGGAGGCACTCCCCTCCCTGATCGAGAAGTTGCGCGCTGACAGGCCCGAGGAAACAAACGTCCAATGCTTCGCTGGCGCAGAAGCGGGTGCAGTCGAGTTTTATGAAGTTGTGGGCACTGGCCTTTCCACATCCCGTCCTGAATTCATGGAGCGTGGCCGTGCGGCGGGTTTTGAGTGCCGTCAGGTAACCATCCCATCCCGGACGCTGGTATCGATTTTGGAGGAGGCCGGTGTGACAAATGACTCCTTCCATTTTCTCAAAGTGGACGTGGAGGGAGCCGAGAAGGATGTGTTACGCGGCATGGATCTGGAACGATTCCGACCTTGGCTGCTCGTGGTCGAGGCGACAGAGCCCTGCTCGACCCAGGAGACTCATGCAGAGTTTGAGGAACTGATCCTACCTCACCGGTATGAGTTCATCTACTTTGATGGTTTAAGCCGGTTTTACGTTGCTGAGGAACACTCCCACTTATGCCGGGCATTCGAGACTCCTCCGAATGTCTTCGATAATTACGTGCGATGGCCAGATTTCCAGACCTCCCTCAGCCTTGCTGAAACTCAGCAGCAACTTAGTGGCATCCACCTCCAACTCGCCGAGAATCAGCGCATCCTCTTGGAAACTCAGCGCTCACTCGCAGACACTCAAAATCGCCTAACTCAGGCAGAGCGGCACCTGAGGAGACTTTCGCGTCTGCTAGAAAAAACCCACAAAGGAGCACAAGAAGCAGCGGAAAAATTAGAAAAGGCTTCCCAGGAGGTGCTTGGTTCCGCCCGTTGGAAGTGGGGAGGCTGGTTGACGCGCCCCTTTTCAAAAAAGAAAGGGGAACCTCACGCCGGACTTCAGAAAACATCCAAAGTGCTTCAGAAGACGATCACCAAACTGGAGGAGTTCAATCTTTCTAGGCCCTGAAGCCTCCCATCCTCAGAGCGAAGGGCACTCGAACGGAGGGCCACTTTCGTCTCCAGCCAGGCTCCCACCGGCCTGCGCCGTGACGAACGCACGCCGAGGAGACGCAACGGGAGAGAACGCAGATGAAGACACTAGGGGGCCTCAGTCGTTGAAGCCAGTGGAGAACCCCTGATCCCCGCCCAGCAGGAGCAACTCATCACCGTGATGGCAGCGGCGCGTAAAGGGACTGCGCAAGCCAACCCGTTCGGCGGAAGCGTGGATGAAGGAATAGCGGGCCAACTCAAAAATCAAGAGGTGTCATCCCTCAGCGTGGCGTAGGAGGCTCCAAAATTTCTCACCCCGTGCAACTCCAAGCCCTGAGCAAGATGCAAAAGGACGTGCGCACCAATCTGGAAATGGGCCTGCGATTGACAAGCTCCATTCAACAGAACCAACCGAAGTAGAGTGGGGGAGCCAGCCCTCAATGACAAGACCGACTCGTTCCGACCAGATGATCGACTGTCTCGTCTCCATGCGCTCAAGAATTAGGCTACTGATGGGCAACCTTCACCGCGTTCCACGAGCGCTTTACTGTGGTGGATCAGAACGACGGTTTTGTCTGGTTCAAGGGTGCGGACGAAAGACTTAGGGTCCGCTGTTTCAATGGCTCGTCGTACCCAACTGGAGCGGTGACGGAGGCTGGCTGCATCGGCGGGAACATGGAATGATGCAGATACCAACGATGAATGTTGAGTTTCAATTCGAATGAAGAACGCCCAACCTTCGAGGTCAAACTTTCACCGTTATCCCTAAGCAATATCCGAAGGAATAAACGACAAACTGACACTGAACCTTGATTGTGGATCGGCATGATTCATCCTAAAATGCTTCCTGCTTGACACCATGTGCTGCCAAGGCGACTAACCAAGTCCTTCTTGAAGCTACTCACTCATGAATTTTGACACTTTCAGGGATTCCCTTTCCACTTTTGCTCGAACATCCGAGAAATTGAGAGCCTTTGCATCAGCATCTCCAGTTCAAAACGAGCCAACTAGGCAACCTATGTGTCTCCCGAAACAGGACCAGTATTCTTTGGCGCAATTTATGCAGGCATTCGGCTTAATTCATGCACTCTGCGAACAAAAAAAAGGAGTTGATCTGAATCAAGCGAGTTGGAACGCTTGCTTCTTGGAGGCGTTATCTCTGATAGGTGAGGCTTTATTCGCATCGATCGAGATATTTCACGAGAAACCGGAGCGCTTGAGAAAGGCAAGTGAGTCCCTCGGAAAGATCAAGAAAAAGCTGAAAAACGTCAATCAACTGAGCTTAAGGCAGCAGAGACGCCGGAATGAGACAGCGATCGACGTTCTCAGGCGGCTCGTAGACGCCCATAAGTTTCTGGAGCAAAGCAAGATGCAACTCGTTGGCTGCAAAGCGGACTTACTGAGCAAGCTTTCCGCTCGGTTGGATGTGGCCTCGAAGCTCAATTCCCGTGCGAGTCGCGGCGTCCGCCGCCTCATAGGCTCTTTCGCTCTCGAACAAAGGGGCGTGAATCATGAGTTTTTTAAAATCCTCGAAGGCCTTTGCTCCATTCACCTCAGGGTGAGGAAGTTCATCCAAAAAAAAGAAGTCCAGAGATTCCATCAGAGCGCCGACGAGATCATGAATATGATCCATGTGCTCCATCGACAAATGCAAGAGGTCGAGCTGCGGCTTGCCTCAATTGAGCACAATCAACTCTTTCTCAGTAGCTATTTGCCCTCTCTCCTTCCGGAGAACAGGCAAGCCCTTCAATAGCCAAACGAGATTCACCCTGAAAGCACGACAGGATCAGAAACAAACCCTTTTTCAACATGTCCGACGAACCCCACATCCAATTCATCAGCCTGCACTGTGGGCTTCCGGAAGGTGCCCTGCGAGAAATCGCCCGCGACCTCCGTCCACTTTCCTGGAACGTGAAACATCTAGGCCAGCAGCTCGCCAAAAAAACGATCGCGGAAACCGACTGGACTCCGCCCGAGCACCCCTTCAAAGTTCCGGTCGGCAGCCAAGCTGCCACCCAAGCGGATATGCAGTCGAAGTGGTTCTCCTACTGGTGCAATGAATTGCACCTCCGCCCGATCTTCCACCGCAAGGTCTGGGAGTATTCCTACATCGCCCAAGGATTGTGGGAGCGCGACATGCTCACTTCTGGAAAAAGGGGGCTCGGCTTCGGCTGCGGAACCGAGCTGTTTCCCGCCTATTTTGCGGCGCAAGGCGTCAGCGTGCTGGCCACGGACCTTCACCCCGAACAGGTCCACGGCATGGGCTGGGCTGAAACCAATCAGCATACAGAGGGATTGGATGTCTTGTTCTACCCAGAGTTGCTTTCGCGTTCTGACTTTGATGAACGGGTCGCACTGCGGTACGTGGATATGAATAACATCCCAGCAGACCTCCACGGGTCATTTGACTTCACTTGGTCAATCTGTGCGCTGGAGCACTTGGGCAGCATCGATCACGGCCTGAGATTCATCAAAGAGTCCGTGAAATGCCTAAAGCCCGGCGGGGTAGCCATCCACACCACCGAGTTTAACTTTGCCTATGAAGATGAAACTTTGGAAAGCCCTTCCTGCGTTTTATTCAGGAAAAAGGACTTCGAAAAAGTGGCCGCAGAACTAACCGCCGAGGGCCACGACGTCGAACCCCTCAATTTTAATGTGGGAGATGGGCCCCTCGACTCATTCATCGACCTTCCCCCATACCGAGATGAGGAGTCACCTCTGACCGCTGGAACAGGTTACTCACCGCTGCATATGAAACTCACAATCGGCGGTTACCCCTCCACTTGTTTTGGACTGATCGTTCGAGCGGGAGAGCAGGACTGCCCCAAATTGCATGCGAATCGTTTTTGACGTCCAAGTGCTGCAAACACGCACTCGATTCAGGGGAATGGGGGTCTACACCCTGAACCTTTTGAAGGCATACACTGCAATTGCGGAACATCATCAATTCATCCTCTTGGGGAATGTGAGCCTAGGTCCCATCGCGTGTCCAGATGAACTGAGGGATCGATGCTTCATCTCCTTGCTCAAGTTCACAGATTCGCCCAGTTCGAACAAAGAAATATTGGCCCGCTTCCTGAACAACGCAGAGGCTGATCTATATATTAACTGCAGTCCATTTGAAGGTCCAGGAGCCGTCAATGTGAGCGTTCAGGGTCTGGTGAAAGCAAAGATCTGCGCCATTTTTTATGACTTGATTCCAGGCCTTTACCCGGACAAATATCTTCCGTCTCCAGCAAGCCGGGAGTGGTTTTCCGGGAGGATGGCTCTCTTACATGACAGCAACTTCATTCTTTCCATCTCGGATTGTTCTCGCAGGGACTTGGTCGATTACTTAGACATCTCCCCCAAAGTCGTAGGGGACATCGGCGGCGGGGTTGATGACTGCTATTTCGGAGACGCTGCAAAGCCTGAGGCGATTACCATCAGTGCCCCTGTGCGCCAAGCTGTGGCTGCAAAAGGACTGGTCTATGTGGGAGGTTGGGACTGGCGAAAAAACGAGTTCAAACTCATCGAGGCTTATGCAATGCTTCCCGTTGAACTGCGCGCCCGTCACCCGCTGATCTTTGCCCACGGCTCACCCGAGGAACATATTCAGAAAAACATCGCACATGCCGAACGCTGCGGTGTCGCTGATAACTTCCACCATCTCAATCACTCTACCGATGAGGAATTGAGATATCTCTACGAGAACTGTCATCTCTTCATCTTCCCCTCAGTTTACGAAGGATATGGCCTACCCATCGCTGAGGCGATGGTGTGTGGTGCCGCCGTCATCGCATCGAACACGAGTTCAATGCCTGAAGTCTGTGGAGAGGCTGCCTTGATGATTCACGACCCGAGTGACACATCAGAAATCGCCGCCAAAATCGAGACCGTGCTGACAAATGAAGACCTCCGGCTAGACCTCAAGACGCGATCCACAAAAAGGCGTGACTACTTTCGATGGGAGCGCGCCGCATCTAGAATGGATTACCATCTGCGCCGGTGGATGAAGTGTGCCGACATGCCAAATGATGGTTCTAGGTTTGCCACTTCGTCCTCAAAGCCTCGAATCGCAGTTTTCTCTCCCTTGCCCCCAGTAGAGTCGCGCGTCTCTGAGTATTTGGCTAATCTTGTTCCGGGGCTGTCTCAGCACTACGAAATCGATCTTTTCACCGACGATGGATATGTGCCAAATGGGGATCCTCGACTGCAAGGTTGCCGTATCTTCAATCACCGTGTTTTTCCCGAGATGTTTGACTCAGAGGCATACTCTTTCATCCACCACCAGTTGAGTAATTCCAAAGCACACGGCTTCCAAATCGAATGGCTGCTGCGCTTCCCATCCATCACCATGCTTCATGATTTGGCATTGGTGGATTTAGTTCTCGCTGCGCACGCGGAGAACCAAGGGCGATTCAACAGCTTAGACCCAGCATCACTCATCCGCGCGGAAGGTGGCGATATCACTTTAGAAAGTCTAGAAGGCATAGACCTTTCGAAGATGGGCTTTTCGCTCAACTCTTTTGTCTTCCGTTTTGCTGATGCAGTGATTTATCCCCAAGGCTCGGATGCATCGGCTTTAGCTAGGTATCGGAATCAGCTTCATGCAGCCGATATCTACGAGGTGCCGGCTCATTTGGATTACGCAAATTCGAACTCAAAAACGTTAGCGGATGCTTACCGACTCATCTTCGAATCACGCTCGATCCACTCCATGATGGAGGCAAGAAGTGAGTTCATGAAGAATGCGGCTCGCCTCAACACTCTTCCGTCCCACTAGAATGAGAGTTGGATACGACGTATCAGCGACCAGCCAAGAGAAAACGGGTTGCAGTTGGTATGCGGACTCCTTGATTCGGGCGATGGTGGAAGAGCATCCAGAGCATGAGTATGTACTCTACCATCACTTTGGTGCAATTTCGAATCCCGATGCAGAGCGAGGCACGAAGCTGGAAAGGGCTAATGTCACCCATCCCTACCTGACCTTGACTGTATCGGAAGCTAAAGCCGAATGGAACCAAATCTCTCAGGGCACCATTCCCAGCGGTGCCCCCGACATCATCCAGGCAAACTTCTTTGATTGCCCCCGAATTGAAACCATTCCTGTTGTTTACGTGGTTTATGATCTCACCTTCCTAGTGTGCCCAGAACTGCTCGCGATCCGACACTATTTCTCCTGTCTTCCCGGACTGTGCTCAGCCCTCCGCAATGCTTCAGGTTTCATCTTCATTTCTGAATACAGCAAGAACGAGTTCGAGCGCATGTTTCCGACTTGGCTTTCGAAAACTCAAATCCCCAATCGAGTGATTCCTCTCGCTTCAAGAGGCGCACCCAGAGCACTGATGAAGAATCCCGGAACCGAGTCCTGGCTCACGGTGGGAACGATTGAACCCAGAAAAAATCACGCGACATTGATAGCCGCCCATGACCTCTACTGGGAGCGTAGCTCCTTCAGACGGCCCTTGACGCTAGTCGGAGGAAAAGGCTGGCTCTCAGAGGACGTGCATCAACTCATTTCGACGCGAGAAAAAGAAGGCAGATTAATATATGCCGGTTACGTCACTGATGATGAATTGAATCGACTCTATGCATCAGCATTTGCTCTTGTCTATTCGAGTCACTACGAGGGCTTTGGTCTCCCTGTCCTCGAGGCAATGGAGCGAGGAGTTCCTGTCATTTCAAGTTCCGCAACAAGCCTACCCGAGGTGGGAGGCAATACCGTCATCTACTTTAATCCGGGCTCTGCAGAAGAGTTGGCCGAAAAAATGATCGAGTTGGAGAATGACGAATTTTTCAGACTGAAACTGTCGACAGAGGGAAAAGAAAGAGCCTCACTGTTTTCGTGGAAACGAGTTGCGGATGAAACTTTAGAATTTCACCAGACAGTCAGAGCTGACTGGGAGAGCAGACGCTCAGCGGCCCACCGCAAGGTCAATTCATAGCGGACATCCACACGAGGACTGCAACGTGGCAGGCGGGCGCTCGGGCACCTGTCCCATCAACGCATCGACGACAAGGCTAGCCTCGCTGGAATCTGATAACCTCATCAAACGATCTGCGCCTCTTTTCACGAGTTTGGCTGCGAGATCTGGTGATGACGCCAACTCCATCATTCGATCGCCGATCTGTTCGGGTTTTTGCGGATTAAAATAAAGGGCAGCGGAACCCGCGATCTCAAGGAGCGAGTAATTGGGTGAGGTTAGGATCGGCACCCGGTGATGCATCGCTTCGATAAGCGGAATGCCAAAACCCTCGTGCAGCGACGGGAATACCAGGCCTCCCGCGCCCTTCCAAATTTTTCCCAATTCCTGATCCGAGACGTATCCGAGGAACGTCACACGTTCTCTCAATCCAAGCGCCTCCACTGTCTGCATCACCTGTTGCATTCCCCCGCGGTATTCGGCACCGGTCAATACGAGATCCCAAGCACCCGTCCCCTGTTTCTGGACATATTGGTGGTAACCCATCATCAGAGCCAAGTGATTCTTATGGGGCCAAAAATTCGCCGGGTAAAAGAAGTAGGGCCGCGCAGTTTTAGGCGTCTCCTCGGGGAGAGTCAATCCCTCCGAAGCCGAAGCTGATTCGAACCGACCTTGCACCGGCAGATAGCTGAAAAAGGTTTTGCCCTGAGCTGCGGGTAAATGGTGGAGAAGGCGACTCTCGCTCGAATGACTAATGCATTGAATCAAACTGGCATGTTTCACCACCGTTTCCAGATTCTTCACTCGTGCCTTAACTGTGGCGGGGTCGAGGCACATCGGCATTTCCATGTGCAGCATGTCGGCGACGAGCCCCACGGAGTGAACACCGGGAACGGACGAGCAAGGCAGCGCACCCAGCGGGGCATACACGGTCTGAATGTTCAGTTTTCGAACAGCTGTGTGAACGGACCAAGCACCCGAAACAACGACAGGTCTTCCTTCGCTACCCTGACTCAGTGTCGCTTCAAGAGGGCCTTCAATCCAAAGGGCGTCTTCCTCACCCAAAAGGGATGACACCAGATCCGCATTCTCCACTCGACCCACCGCCAAAAACGAGAATTTATCTCGATGGTTTTTGATCAACCACGGAATGAGCCAGACAACATAGGTCTGGAGACCGCCATTGATCCCACTCGGGTCCAAGCCACGAAGATCCACTAGGACTCTTCTGGGTTTTGCATTCTGATCCACTGGGGACGGACCGGTCATCCACCTGATTCCCCTTCTGTTCCTGTTCCAAGCGTCCGAGCGAGGGCCTCCAGGGTCTTAACGGCCTCTTCAGTCTCGGCGCGGTGACAACTCAAAAGAGCCTCGACCAGAACCAACTGACGCTGATCAGAATAGCGGCGCCATGGTTGAAGGAGGCGCCTCAACCCTCTTTGAGCCAGCGCCTTTCGAAGTTCCGCCGCGGCGAGTTCTAACCGCGCTCCATACTTCTGCCTCGATTGCCCATATTTCCCGATGAACCTGATGAGCTGCTTGTGCCCGGCTTCTTGATCGGCACGGACAAGTCGAGCTTGTTCGTCCACCAGTTTCAAGAGAGCCTGGCCGAGTTCACTCATCACAAGAAGAAATAAAAGGTCAGGAACAAGGCTGCGGAGGATCAGCTACCGGCCTCGCCTCCGCGCATTCAAAGGAGACTAAAAGGATAAGGCCAAGTTTAAGCCCCCGCCTCTTTCATCTTTTTCTCGGTTTGAGCGAGTTTTAAATCCGCATCCACCATGATCTTCACCAGTTCTTTGAAGGTCACCTTAGGCTCCCATCCCAGTTGGCGCTTGGCTTTGGCAGGATCACCGATCAAGAGCTCAACTTCTGCTGGGCGTTCGTAGCGGGCGTCGTATTTGACGTACTTCTCCCAATCCATGCCCAAGTGAGCAAAGGTCTCGATCACAAACTCCCGGACGCTGTGGGTCTCGTTGGTCGCGATGACGTAATCATCAGGCTTGTCCTGCTGGAGCATCATCCACATCATCTCGACGTAGTCTTTCGCGTAGCCCCAGTCACGCTTGGCATCCATGTTACCGAGGTAAAGGTGCTCTTGAAGGCCCATCTTGATGCGGGTCGCGGCACGAGTGATTTTACGGGTGACGAAAGTCTCTCCACGACGCGGGGACTCGTGATTGAACAGGATCCCGCTGCTCGCATGAAGATTGTAGCTTTCCCGATAGTTGACCGTGAGCCAATGGGCGTAAAGCTTCGCACACGCGTAGGGGGAACGCGGCCAGAACGGTGTCGTTTCTGTTTGAGGCACAGCCTGCACCTTGCCGTACATCTCCGAAGAAGAGGCCTGGTAAAATCGAACTTTCTCCACGAGACCGGTCTCACGAATGGCCTCAAGAATTCTCTGTGTTCCCAGTCCTACAATGTCGCCTGTGCTCTCTGGAATGTCGAAGGACACGCGGACATGGCTCTGCGCTCCGAGGTTGTAGATTTCGTCGGGCTTCAGGTCGTAGAGGAGTTTCACCAGCGCGACGGAATCCGTCAGGTCTCCGTAGTGGAGAAACATCCGTGTGTCATCAAAATGAGGGTCGGTATAGATATGATCGATCCTTTGAGTATTGAAGGATGAAGATCTGCGGATGATGCCATGGACTTCATATCCCTTCTCAAGCAAAAGTTCTGCAAGATAGGATCCGTCCTGACCTGTGATACCGGTGATAAGAGCGCGTTTCATGAAATGGGAGCGTGAGTCTGGACCATGGCCAGAAGCAGTTCAAGATTTTTTGATTGTTTCAAAGAGCTGACTCCGTCCATTGACGGACAGCAGAATTCACTTCTTGGATTTGGCCCTCGGACAGTTCCGAGTAAATGGGAATACTGAGCACCTCGGAGGCCATTTGATGCGAGACCTCGCAGCCCGTGCGGCAGACTTCAGGAAGCCCTGCAAAACACTCTTGGAGATCGAGGGTCAGCGGATAGTAAACTTCACATCCGATTCCCTTCGAAGCCAAGTAGGCCTTCAAGTGATCACGTCCACCATCGAGCACCCGAAGCGTGAACTGATTCCAAATGTGGCCGTTGTGAGGGTAAGCGACAGGGAGAACGATCCGTGCTCCCGATTCAATGAGCTCCGTTGTTTGCTTCTCGATACATTTACAGTGTGCCGGGTCGGCTGAAACGATGCCGGGGATTTTGAGAAGTGCACTCCGGTAGGTGTCGGCATTTGACCGGCGAGCGGATGTGTAGGTCGGATAGTGCGGGATCTTGACGCGCAGGAAGGCGGCTTGCAGGGCATCCAAGCGGAAGTTCCCGCCGATCATGGAGTGATAATACTTCGGCTCCATTCCGTGATTACGCAGCGCCCGCGCCTTGGCAGCGAGGGCATCATCATCGGTCACGAGCAGCCCCCCATCTCCGAGCCCCCCCAGATTTTTAGAGGGAAAGAAACTGTAGCATCCGAAATCACCCATCGAGCCCGCCTGCCGACCGCGGTAGGTAGCCCCGATGGCTTGCGCCGCGTCTTCAATGATGAGCAAATTCTTTTCCTTCGCGAGTCCACACACCGCATCCATGTCAGCGCATTGACCGAAAAGATGCACCGGAATGATCGCCTTGGTTCGGCTGGTTAC
>CAMBPV010000141.1 GCA_945869695.1 Prosthecobacter debontii | reverse complement strand
GCCGATACGCGCTGCCAGCCGTCGGTGTCCTCCACACGGAAGAGGTCAAACTGGAGGTCCGCCTGGCTCATGCTTCCAGTTGCTTCCGCCAGCGGTCGAGCTGCTTACGCACGTTCTGTGGCGAAGGTGCGCCGATGCCCTTCCGGGCTTCCAGCGCGGTGGAGAGATTCAGCACATCGTAAACGTCTTTGCTGAAGCCTTTCCAGAACCTTTGAAACTCGGTGAGCTTCAGCTGGGCAAAGCCGCGCTTCTGCTTGATCGAGAAGGCCACCAGCTTGCCGATGATCTCGTGTGCCTGACGGAAGGGAACGCTGTTTTTGACCAAATAATCTGCCAGATCCGTGGCCAGCAGCATCGGGTCACTGGCGGCGGCTTTTGTGCGCTGGGCATTGACTTCGAGACCGGCGATCATCTCAGCGAAAACGCCCAAGGCCGACTTGATGGTGTCGATGGAGTCAAAGAGGGGCTCTTTGTCCTCCTGCATGTCCCGGTTATAGGTCATCGGCAGCCCTTTGAGGATGGTGAGCAGACAAACGAGATTTCCCACGAGGCGGCCGGATTTCCCGCGGGTCAGCTCCGCCACGTCCGGATTCTTTTTCTGCGGCATCAGGCTGGAGCCCGTGGTGTGCGCATCGCTCAGCGTCACAAACCCAAACTCACTGCTGCACCAGAGGATGATGTCCTCGCTCAGACGCGAGAGATGGATGCCACAGAGCGCGATATCAAAAAGGAACTCAGCCACAAAATCGCGGTCGCTGATGGCATCCATGCTGTTCTGGGAGACCGAGGAGAAACCCAGTTGCTTGGCCACAAACTCGCGGTTGATGATCACAGTGGAACCCGCGAGCGCTCCGGAGCCCAGTGGCATCACGTCCATGCGTTTTTTGGCATCTTCGAAGCGGGCGGCATCGCGCTCTAGCATCTCGACATAGGCCAGAAGATGGTGTGCAAAAAGCACTGGCTGCCCGCGCTGAAGATGCGTGTAGCCCGGCATGACCGCCTGCTCACCGCGCTCAGCTGCTTCCACCAGAGCGCGCTGGAGGCAACGCACCAGTCCGACCACCTGATCCACCGCATCTTTGCAATAAAGGCGCACGTCCGTGGCTACCTGATCATTCCGGCTGCGGGCCGTGTGGAGCCGCGCACCTGCCGGGCCGATGCGGCGTGTCAGATCGGACTCAATGTTCATGTGCACGTCCTCGAGGCTGGACTGGAACTCAAAGTTCCCCTGCTCGATCTCGTGCTGGATCTCCTTCAGCCCCCTCTCGATGGAGGCGCGTTCTTCGGCTGTGATGATCCCCGCTTTTTCCAAGCCCTTCGCATGGGCGACGGATCCCCGGATATCATGGGCATAGAGGCGCCAGTCGAATGAGACCGACTCTCCGTATGACTGAACCAGTGCGCTGGTGGGCTCTTGAAAACGTCCTTTCCACATAAATGGGGTGGCAAGCTACTGGGTTTCCGGCTGGGCGCAAGGAGACTGGTTTATTCGGGGTGCCTTCTGGGTTCTCTGGGGTGATGGTACACTGAGGATCGATTGGCCCAAGGTAAACGGCAGCACCTGTAAAGAAGGAGCTTGCGGCAGGGGTGTCGGACGCCTCTGGTTGAGGAATGTTTAAGTCCCTTTGCCTTCTTTTTGCAGTCCTGACTCCCGTTTCGGCGGAAGAGATCGTGGTGGCGGACGCGGCGGCTTTTGCGGCGGCGGCCAAGAGCATCAAGGCAGGAGACGCGCTGGTTTTGAAGGGCGGCACCTGGGCGGATGCGAAACTCAGCCTGCAGGCCGAGGGCACGGCTGAAAGGCCGATCACCCTGAGAACTCAGACGGCGGGGAAGGTGGTATTTACTGGAGATTCAGCTCTTTCCATCGGAGGGAAGCATCTCATCGTGGATGGTCTTTGGTTTCAAAATCCCACGGGTGAGGAGGCGATCGCGCTGCGCTCTGAATATGGAAAGTCGGAAAGTGATTGCCGGGTCACGAACTGCGCGGTGACCCATGACCTGCCTGCGAAGAAGTCGGGCATGTTTGCTCGATTTGTTTCCATCTATGGCTCGCGCAATCGAGTTGACCACTCTTTGTGAGTCGTTGCGCCATGGATGGCGTGACTCTGGACGACAACAAGGTGGGCATAGAGCCGGTTAAAGCCGCTCTGCCACCTGCCCCCGAGCCGGCCGGTCCGGGGTGGCGGAAATAGAGGGAACCGGGTGCGGTGTGCGTGGCCCCTTAGCTAAGATGGCAGAGCGCTGGGCACCTTTTTTTGGTGGCGGCATTTCCCCAATCTGGCCAGCTCATTGCAGTTCGCCTCGATGCGGATGCTCTTGGTGGCGGGGGAAAAACCGAGACGCCGTGTGATGCAATCCTCGAGGATGGCCATGTTTTCGTCTTCGAACTCCACCACGCGATCACAGTCATTGCAGATGAGGTGATTGTGCTGCGGCTTTTCGAGAAAATTGGGGTCGTAGTAGGTCTGGTCCCGCCCGAGGTCCACCTCGTGAAGGAGCCCGCTTTCCACGAGTAGAGCGAGCGTGCGGTAAACGGTTGCGCGCGAGACGGAGCGGTCGATGTGGCGCACGCGGTCGATGAGATCTTCCGCATTGAAGTGCTCATCTGAGGCAAAGGCGGCTCCGATGATCACTTCACGCTGCTTGGTCTGGCGCAGCCCTTTGCTGGTCAGGAAGCTGTCGAGCTGGGCTCGGGCTTGTTCGTCAATGTTCGGCACGCTGGGAGGATAGGCATGATTCCGCCCCTGACAATCACGAAGAATACGGCTACGCTCAGGGCACCCGCATGAGTCGCCTCTTAAAGATCATCCGTCCTTTGCTGACGCTTGCCGTGGCGGCCATCATCGTTTGGACGCTCTGGCAGCGGCTTGCTCCGCAGTTTGAGGACCTGCCGGCTCACGCCACCCAACCGAAACCTTTTGATGCCGCCTTCATTCGATTGAGTCCGCGTGAGATCGCGACCCTGCCGATCGCTGCTCGTTTTGATCATCCGCTCGGATCACCCAATGCCGCCATGACTTACAATGCACGGCCCTTCCGCATTGAGCGGCATCTGGGCGATGACCTGAACGGAATCGGCGGTGAGAACTCGGATCTTGACGATCCCGTTTTCGCAGCGGGTGCAGGAAGGGTGGTCTATTCGGGAGTGCCCGGACCGGGCTGGGGAAACCTGGTAATCCTCGCGCATCGAGTCCCTGATGCTGAGTGCCCGGGGGATTTTGCGGTCGTGCAGACAGTGTATGCCCATCTTGAAAAGATCACGGTGCGCCCGAATCAGAGCGTTCAGCGGGGTGAGGAATTGGGAACGGCGGGAACGGCGGGCGGCCAATATTTTGCGCACCTTCATTTTGAGGTCCGTCAGGGGCCTTACATCAATCCAAGCGTCGGCTACGCGGATGCGCCTTTAAACCGGATACCGCCTCACGCATTCATTAGCCAGCATCGGGGTGCGCCGGATGATCAGGGGAATCCGCCTCCGTTCCTTGGCGCAGAAGAGGTGGAAATTGAGGCTCAGAACAAGTAGCCGCCGGAGTCAGCAGACCTCACTTTCAGAGCCGCTGCCTCTGACATCTCGATGGATGGCGCGGTTGATGTTCTTCCGGAGCAGAATCACATCCGAGCCCGAGAGCGAGTGGGGCCTGAGCAGGGCCAGGCTGAGCGTGCCGAATGGTGTCTCACAGGGCACCACCACCATCAGACGGCCTGCGGAGATGGGCTGCTCGATGATGCTTTGAGGGTCGCAGGCACCCAATGCGGTGGACCGGAGTGCCGCTTTGCTCGCCATCATCGTCGAGACCAAAAGGCCAGACTGAGCGTGATTACCCCAGATGACATCACCGTGATCATCCGCAATGATCAACTCGCGGCTGTGGAGATGTGCAGAGGCCCAATCGGCAAAGGCATTCAGCCGCTGCACGATGGATCCCTCTGGCACGATGAATGGGACCCCTGTGGGCGCGACAGGCTTGATGGGGGGCTGTGATTCTCCCGCGATGCCAAAAGGAGAGCTGATGCGAGTCGAGGTCAGCGGCGGGCTGGAGTAGCTGTCCTGCTCCAAGGCCCCGGTGTAACCCACGGGGTCGGGGCCATCCAGGTGAACAGGTTGCTCAGGCTCTGGGGGAAGGGGAGTTGGAGCAGAAACGGCCTCTGGGGCTGGCTCGACCGCAGCGGGGAGATGGGCCAGCAGTCCGGCTTCGATCGCTTTTTCACGGATGGCCTGGAGCTTTTGGCGGATGCGGTTCAGCTCAATGGGGACCTCCTCCGTCGGTTGAACAACCGAGTCGCTCTCATCGGGCTCGATGGGCTCATCTCCCGCTCCTTGCTCAGCGGATTCTGCGTCGATCGTTTCGATCTCGGTGGTTTGGATGCACTCGGTCTCCGGTGCCTGCACGGGAGTCGGCTCCGTTTGGAGAAAGGCATCCATATCCTCTTCAGGCTCGAGCACGGGAGAGGCCTCGTTTGGTAGCCATAGGTCATCGTCGGGGATGCCAAGATCGCTCGCGCCCAGACCCATCTGAACGGGCAGGGTATGGACTTCCCACGCTGAGCGGTCTGTATCGCCAGTGCTGCCTTGGAGCTGCCCCACGAGAGCGCGGAGCTGTTCGGGCTCAATCCATGAGACTTGAGTGGACATGACTAAAATCCCGTTCGCGGGTCAGACCGATGCGTTCTTCCAACTCGGCTGCGAGTTGGTCAAAAAGCAGTGCTTCGGGGGGAGGATTGTGTTTGAGCAGAGCCACTGGCACGCCTCGGGCACTGGCTTCAAGGAAAGAGTTCAACCTCGGAATGCTCTGTTTGAACATCAATTCGGGTGGCAGCATTTCGCGCAGTTCACGCGCCACCTTGAGGCTCATCTCGTGGTCGGTCATCACCATCGTGAGCAGGATGGCCGCCACCGTCACGGCGGCACCGTCGGCACGGAATCGTGCGAGTGTCTCCAGCATGTGGGGGATGCTGCGCGCTGCCAGCGGCTCCGCTTGTTGGGGGATGATGACATAGTCACAGCCTTTCACCACCGCTTCGGTCAGGCCGCTCAGGCCTGCGGCTGTGTCGAGCAACACAAGGTCCACATTCCGCAATTCCGCAGAGCGGAGCAGATCGGCCACGCGGCGCGGCGCATCGTCCAAGGGGAGGCCGTTTCTCATGCAGGCATCGTATTGACCCGCCGGCACGATGCTAAACTCAGGCAACCGAGTGGGCAGGATCACATCAGCCAAGGTCAGGCCGGAGGTGAGGAAATCATAAAAACCCCGTTTTTCCCGGGTTGAGCGAGCCAGAGAAAGGCCAACCGCCCCTTGGGGATCCGTGTCCACCAGCAACGTGTTCCAGCCTCGCTTGGCTAGCGAGTAGGCAAGATTCACGCACAGGGTGGTTTTTCCCACCCCTCCTTTCTGGCTTGCAGTTGCGACAGCGATCACGATTCCGATACTAGCGACTCACCTGCTGATTGCACTCAAAACTTGGATAGTGTTTCGAAACAAGCGCACCGTTGCTCAACGGGATCCCATTTGACCTCATCACGTCGAGAAAACTTTGAACAAGCAAACGCCCTTCCTGCAAATTAAATGCATAATATAATTTCCATAATTCCGGGGTTCGGTTTACTTTGGCAGGCATGACTGCTTTTTCTCTAGATGCATCGCCCGTCATTAACGACCTCCGCACCTTTGTTTGTGAGGAGGCGGAGGTTCAGAAAATACGTCACGCCCGGCAGATGGCGCTGCCAATCGATGAGCGCGTGGAGAATGGCACCTGCCTAGCTCGACTGCATTTCACGCGGCTTGACGAGAAGGGGTGCGCCGTTTTTCGCCATGAGGGAAACGACTCGAGGTTGCGTGAAGGTGACATGATCACCTTAGGGCATCGGAGTCATGATGCTGCCGTGCAGGGCACGATTTACCGCGAGGAGAGCAAGGAGATTTGGATTTCCCCTGAACGGGAGTTTAGAACTGCCCAGTTCGACAGACCCGATGGTTGGTTCATTGATGAGGCACTTATAGACCTGTCTTCACACTATCTCGACGCGCTGGATCGACTCCCCAGCTGCGAAATCGGGCAGGAGCGCATCTTGCCGTTGCTCATGGGCGAAGCAGAGCCGGGATTCAATGAAGATGACTACCTTGCCGAACATGGGGATTTGGCATCTGAGCCAGGACGCTGGGAGGATATGCAGATGGAAGCCATCGCAGGATGCATGGCAGTGGATCATTGCTACCTCGTGCAGGGACCGCCGGGCACGGGCAAAACGCATGTTTTAGCTCGGGTGGTGAGGCAGTTGGTTGAGCGTGGAGAGCGTGTTCTCATCACGGCCGTCACACACCGGGCCATTGACCATGCGCTCTCGGCTGTGGCGCGTGAGATCGGTGATCGCCAGCGTGTCGCGCGTTTCGGAAAAGCCACACACAAGCGGGACGAAAACTACGACCAGTTCGAATATTTTGCTGAGAGTCCCCTTGCCAGTTGCGACGGTGGATGGGTTGCGGCCGCTACGCCGTTTGCACTGCGGAAGCGGCTGGCCGGCGTCGACTTTGATGCTATCGTCATTGATGAAGCTGGCCAAATGACCACGCCTTTAGCCATCATGGCGATGCTTGCCGGAAAAAAATATCTCCTCTTTGGTGATCAGAAACAGCTCGGCCCAGTGGTGGCCAGCCGTCCGCGTCGTGAGATCGAGTCCTTCGGCATTTTTCATGCACTTCGGAATCAAGAAGCAAAATCTACGATGTTGGATGTCACGTATCGCCTCAACGACGTGCTCACCGAATGGCCGAGCGAAAACTTTTACCAAGGGGAACTGAAGCCGGCGGCTCTAGCTGCACCGCGCCGACTGACCTGTCGGATTCCCTCAGGGGCTCCTGAATGGATGAGGACGTCCCTCGATCCTCAAGCCCCGCTTGTGTGGATCGACTTTGATCATGACAGTGCAAGGACAGAAAGCGAGGATGAAGCATGCACTGCCGCAGAGATCATACGTGCTTTGTATCACAGCGGCCTCAAGCCTGAGGAAATGGCCGTCGTCACTCCCTACCGGAGGCAGGCACGTCGAATCCGCCGTCGATTGGAGACGCTTTTGCCGGGCCAGTCCTGGCGCGGACTTGTCATCGACACGGTGGAGCGAATGCAGGGGCAGGAGCGTGATGTCATTCTACTCTCCCTCTGCGCCTCGGACACCTCCTTTGTGGGGCAGCAGGCGGAGTTTCTCTATGATCCACGCCGGTTGAATGTCGCCGCTACTCGAGCCCGTGCGAAGCTCATCATCCTTGCCAGTGAATCACTGCTGAGCACTGCGCTCCATGATTCCGATCTGGAGGAAGACCAAGATCTCCTGAGGTCACTCAGGAAATGCGCAACCATCACATCGTTTTCCGAATAACGTGTCCACGCTCGTCGCGATCATCAAAACTCGGACTCTGTTGGGCCGGCTCGCATCGCAAGGCATCGAGGCCAGTCGTGCGACACGCTCCGAAAAAACACAGGGCGGCGCGGACGCATTGCTCATTGCCCAAGACGGACGTGTCTGGCTGGTGGCGATCTGGGGCGGCGATACCTTGCAACCCGCGCTCATCGCCGATCACGAAGCCGCACCAACGCTCGAAGCCTTTGCCGCGCAGCTTGTGGAACAGCATCGGCAAATGCAGTCCATCGCAGGGGATCCTTCGCCTGATTTGATGATCCTCGCGCCCCTCCTTCCAGTGGAAGAAATTCCAGGCGGGATCTGGCGCATCGGAAGCGCAATCATACCGATTGTCACTCAGCGAGATTGTAAAAAGCCTTCGCTCCTGGCTCGTGCCATTCATTCACTCATCAGCCCAATCCTTCCAGAGGAAGTCATTGCCCGCTGGCGTTCCGCAGCCGTGCCCGAGTTGCGCATCGAGAACCCGTGGAAACGGAAGGTGATTGCCCGTGCCGCTGCTGCTCTCGCCGCTCCTCTTCTTCTCGACTACAAACAGGAGCGATGTGCGCGCCTCGATCTTGAGCGTGATTCAGACGCGGAAGAACTCGCCAAAGATCTGCGGGTGCGCGTCGTGACCGGTGTTGCGGGCTGTGGAAAGACACTCGTCCTCGTGCACCGGGCAGCCTTGCTGGCCAGCCACTTCCCCCATGCGCGGGTGTTGCTCATCAGCTTCAATCGACCTCTGATCAATGATCTCAAGCGCCGCCTTGCACGGCATAACGTTTCAGGCCGAATCGAGTGCCTCACTTTTAACCAATGGCTGGGAAAGGTAGCACGCAGCAATGGCGATATGATGCAGCCGGCTGAAGTCATCCGCTGGATCGAGCGTGAGCGCATTGGAATGACCAGTTTGACCAAGCTCTCCACCGAATGGCTGCGTGATGAACTGAGCTGGATGTGTGATCACGCCCTCGCAGATGAGTCCTATCTCACCGCCGAGCGCAAAGGCCGCGGCACTCGCCTCAGCCCGAAACAGCGCCGCGAGCTGCTGCATCTACTCACTCTTTACCGTGCCTATCTTCGTGCAAAAAATCGCTCCGATTGGGCAGAGTGGCCCCTTAGAATCCGGGAGACCTCACCTCCGTCCTTAGCGCGTGAGCAGTTTGATCACCTCCTCATTGATGAAGCTCAGTTCTTTGCACCCGTGTGGTTAGAGCTATTGCGAGGTGCTTTGAAGCCCGGTGGACATTTGTTCCTTTGCGCTGATCCGACTCAGGGCTTTCTCAAGAGGCGCATGTCATGGACCTCACTCGGCCTCGATGTCAGAAACCGCTCGCATCGTTTGGAGAAGCCCTACCGAAGCACCCGCGCCATCTTGCAGTTTGCAAGAGACTTTTATCAGCGCCGACTTCCTGCCGATGAGGAGCCCCTGAATCTTCCTGCGCCTGAATGGCTCGAAACGCTCGACAGCGGGACCGCGCCCATCCTTCAACCCAGCGGTCCCGGCCAAGATCAACTTGCCAGACTTGTGGCTGAAATTAGGCATCTCCGCGCTGAGGATATACCCGCTGGTCACATTCTGATTCTGGTGGCGGGTCGCACCTTGGCGGCACTCACCGTCGTCCGTTACCTCAACGCGCAACTGGGTGTCGGCAGCGCAAGCTTGATGAAGGATGATCACGCACCTCCAGACAGCATCGGCATTGCTCATTTGATGGCAGCCACCGGATTGGAGCGTCCCATCGTCTTTCTCCTCGGGCTGGATGACCTCATTGCCGAAGAAAGGAACCCGACGCTCTCCCCGGAAGAACGCGCCGAGATATACTACAACCACACCCGTCAGATCTATGTCGGACTCACTCGTGCGATGGGGCGTCTCGTGATCTACTCGGATCAATGCTTTGACCTTGCTACCGACAGAAGTGCTTCAAATGCCTAGAGTGTGGGTTGAAACCTTCAGCGCCTAATCCTTCGAGCTGATATTGCCTGATTTTCGGATGGCGCGGAGGAGGCGCCAGCCGAGGAAGACGGACATGAGGTAGCCCAGTGCGCCGAAGATGGAGACATCGAAAAGAAGGGGTGGTGCCTGCCGACTCCAGAGCTCGGATGAGCCCAAAAACAGGGCGGCTGTGAGCACTCCGAGAACGAGGCGATTGATCACGGGATCGAGATGCCGATGGTCGAGATGAACGGTGAGCGTCCCCTCGCGCACTCTTGCCATGAGGTCGGATAAATCCCGCGGGAGGAGGCCGAGCAGACGCTCCCAATCGCGATAGGCGCGTCGGGTTTTGCTGAGAATGTTCCGGGGCGAAAGCCGGCGACGGACGATGCTGGGATAGTAGCGCCGGATGAGCTCGGCAATGCTGACATCCGGGCTGAATCGCCGGGAGGTGCCTTCGAGGAGGATGATGGTTTTGAGCAGCATCGCCAGCGGTGGCGGGAGCAGGATGTGATGACGCCGGATGATCTCCACGAGGCTGCTTAAAGCCTGACCGACGTCGATGTCCTGAAGCGAGTGCCCGACGTAGTCCGAGAGGAAATCATCGAGGTCCAGTCGAAGCCGATCACGCGGACAATCCGGAGGCACGGCACCGAGCCGCAAGACCATCTCAGTGACCTGCGCGGAGTCGTGCTCGACGATCGCGAAGAGGAGGGACTCGACATCCTCACGCAATTCCTCATCTATGCGGCCAACCATGCCGCAGTCCAGCACACCCACGACTCCATCCGGTAGCAGCATGAGGTTTCCCGGGTGCGGGTCCGCATGGTAGAGGGCATCCCGGAAGACCATTTCGAGGTACATATTGGCTCCGCGCTGAGCGAACTCCTTCAGGTCCTGGCCTGAGGCTTCGAGAGCCGCCTGATCCGTGCCGGAGATGCCAAAAAGACGCTCCATGGTGACCACTCGTTTTGATGAAAGCTCACGGTAAACGGCGGGAATGTGCACGGTGGGATCATCCGCAAAATTGGAGGCGAACTCTTCCAGATTCCGTCGCTCATAAGTGAAGTCCAACTCGCGCAGCAGGGTGCGGCGGAACTGGCGCACGATGGCCACTGGCTGGTAGGGCCGAAGGGTGGGCGAGTGATTTTCCATCAACTCCGCCAGGCCCTGCACGATCTCCAGATCGGTCATGACCTTCTCGACGATGCCTTTTCGGAGCACCTTGATCACGACGTGACTGCCATCTTTGAGAATCGCTGCGTGAACTTCGGCCACGGAGGCAGATCCGAGTGGCGCTTCTTCAAAGGCTGCGAACAGACCGGAGACCGGAGCGCCGAGATCTTCCTCGATCGTGAGGCGCGCCGCGTTCTCGGGATCAGGGGGGACGTTGGATTGAAGCTCGGAGAGCTCAGCGGCGAGAGCGGGTCCCACGACGTCGCCGCGGGTGCTCATCATTTGGCCCAGCTTGATGAAAGCGGTGCCGAGATCCGTCAGTGCGAGACGCACCCGGGCCTCGGTGCTCACATCACTGAGCCGCTGCCCATCGAAGCTCCGCAGGCGATCCTTCAGCCACGGGTAATCAAATCCGCCAAACCAATCGGCCAGACCGTATTTACCCAGCACCGTCGCGATCTCGCCCAAACGTTTGGCGTGGCGCTCGAGTCGGGCTAGGGGGTCAATTTTCATGAGAAAGGTGGCGCGGTAACATGCGACGGGATCACGGTCTCGTCACTCGGGAAATGTGCGCTTCATCACGGCGGGCCTTCGATGAAGGCGGCCTCACTCACCTCCCACGAGTAGCCACCGGCTCGGATCGCCACGGCCTGTGTCTTGGCGGGCCATGGCATGGATGTTTCAGTGGCAGGCAGCACTTTGAGCGTCTGCCATTGTCCGTTTGAAAAAGTCTGCACAACCCACCAACGCACATGAGAGGACCAGCGTGGATCGAGAAAGGACCAATTGATCATCTTGGGGCCACCCGCAGTGGTTGATCCCATTTTAAGAAGCGGAATCGGAGGTGTAGTCATGCCCAGCCAAGGTGTGGGCGGCGGTAGCGCCAGGGAGGTGTAAGCGCGCTGTCGGGTGAGCGTGCCGATCTGGCCCGTGTTTTTGTGAAGGACGCCGAAGTTCCAGTGCATGTGGCCCGGCGGCATGAGATTCGCGCGCTGGCGCACCACGCTGATCTGACGCAGGATTTCGCCTGGGCCACGGTCACTGCCGATGCGGTCGTCTGCCATGCCTGGCCAAATGTGGCGGCCCGCTGTGTTCTGGCTGAGCCACCAGTCGTAAAACGTGGTGAAACTGAGTTTCGCCGGCTCGATGGGCCAGTAAAGCTGCGGCACCAAATAATCCACCCATCCACTCTGGAGCCACTTTCGCGAGTCTGCGGCGAGATCCTCATACGGATCCAATCCGCCGCCTGTTCCTTCGGGGACGCCGGACCGCCACAGGCCGAAGGGGCTGATGCCAAATTTGACCCAGCGTTTGGTAGCTTTGATTTCGTTGTAGAGCGAGCGCACCAGCCCATCCACATTTTCACGCCGCCAGGCATTGCGCTCCAGTGTGCCCCCTGCCGTCTTGTAGCGGGCATAGGTTTTCGCATCTGGAAACTCGATGGGCTCACCCGCTGCGTCTTTGACCGGGTAGGGATAAAAGTAGTCATCGAGATGCACGCCATCGATGTCGTAACGCTTCACCACATCGAGAATCGCGGCACGCGTCCTTTCCTGCACGCCGGGCTCGCCTGGGTCCATCCACACATCTTTCCCATGTTTCATCGTCCACTCCGGATGCTCGATGCAGATGTGATTTCCTCCCGCTGCGTGTTTGTCTCCTGCGATGGCGCGGTAGGGATTGAACCAGGCATGAAGTTCGATTCCCCGTTTGTGAGTCTCTTCCACCAGGGTCTCCAGCGGGTCCCACTCCGGTGAGGGTGCTTTTCCCATCTTCCCGGTCAGATACGGTGACCAGGGGTCGATGGCAGATTTGTACATCGCATCTCCAGCCGGACGCACTTGGAAGATGATCGCATTGAGCCGCAAGGCCGCAGCCGAGTCTAGCAGCTTGATCATCTGCTCCTTCTGAGTCGCTGCAGGCAGTCCCGGCTCACTCGGCCAATTGATGCAATGCACCGTCGCGATCCACGTGCCGCGGAACTCCCTCGC